>JACZKS010000192.1 GCA_014859895.1 Rhodospirillales bacterium | reverse complement strand
CACCAAGCTCGCCCTCGTAGTCGGTCGACTGGGTGGGATCGAGATACGACGGGATCTCGGCGCCCGGCGCCGAAACGCTGGACGGCGCCTTGGTGAAGATCACCGGCGCGTCGGGAACGGCCTGGCCGCCCGAGGTCGAATCGAAGCCACTCTTCTCGAATTCCTTGGAATGCTCGAAGTAGTTCTTGCCGACGCACATGATGTTGCGCCGCGGCCTGGGGATCGGCGCGCCCAAAACGGCCTCGGCCAACGGCACCTTCCGCTTGGGCTGCTTGAGCGCCCGGCGGGCGATGTCCAGTCCGGTCTCGCCCTGCTGAACAAGGCCATTAAGGTCGACAATCCCCTCCTCGCCTAGATCGACGATGGTTTGGCCGGCGGCATCGACGACACCCGGCCGGTTTCTTGCCCCCGCATGGGAGAAGGTCACGAAACGCATGGCTCATCCTTCTGTCAAACAACCAAGAGAAGTTATACCAATGGCTTATTGGTGTCAACCAGCGCCCAGCCCCTGGCTCGGCGACGCTTCGTCACCGCACGACCGGCCTCTCCTGTCTGCGCAACGGCTGCGGCGCCCTTCGCCCAACTCGCCGCTCCGGACGCGTTTATGTATCATAAATGTTGCATTTACAATGCATTAAAAACGTGCAATGGTTGTCATTCTGATCGGAAGCGAGCCTTTTTCGGCATCTCAGCTCTCTTTCACACGTCGATCTGTCTCTTTTCCACCGCCGGAACTCCGAACAGAAAGACAAACCAAGTGCTATATTGGTTTTGATTGCAGACCAATTATGGGATTGGTTTAATATGGAGATGACCCGCAAGGACGATCTGCTGAACCGCCTGAACGAGCTTCTCGACTCGGGACGCTTTCCCGCCCAGTCCCGCATGCCGCCGGAACGCGAGCTGGCGGCCGAGTTGGGAACGACCCGGACCAACCTGCGTCAGGCCCTGGCCGTGCTGGAGGCCGAGGGCAAGATTTGGCGCCACGTCGGCCAGGGAACCTTCGTCGGCCACCGCTCGCCGGCCGAGGCGCCGGCGCTATCGCTCCTGATGAAGGCCACCAATCCCAGCGAGATCATGGAAACCCGCCTCATCATCGAGCCCAAGGTGGCCGGGTTGGCGGCGCTTCGCGCCACTGCCGGCGACATCGCGCATCTCCAGCGGTGCCTGGAAAAGGGCACCGCCGCCATCGACCTCAAGACCTACGAGCTGTGGGATGGCACCCTTCACGAGGCGGTCGCCGAGGCTTCGCACAGCGCCGTGCTGAACGCCATGCTGAAGGCGCTCACAGCACTCCGCGCGGACAAGCTGTGGGGTCGACTGAAAGAGGCGTCGCTCACCCGCGAACGCCAGAAAGTGTATAACGGCCAGCATGCGCGCTGCGTCGAGACCATCGCCAACCGCGACCGCCCGGGGGCCGAGGCGGCCATGCGTGAACACCTCAACACCGTGCAGATGGATCTGTTCGGCCGTCCCTCCGACGTGCGCTCCTGAACGGCCCCGCTCAGCCGCCGGCCATCTCCAGCGAATAGCCGGCCGAGCGGACGGTACGGATGGGGTCGGGCTCGCCGTCAATGTTGAGCGCCTTGCGCAGGCGTCGGATGTGGACGTCGACGGTGCGCTCCTCGACATAGATGTCGCGTCCCCACACCGCGTCCAGCAGGTGCTCGCGCGACAGCACGCGCCCGGCGTGCTCCAGGAAATAGCGCAGCAGGCGGAACTCGGTCGGTCCCAGCTTGAGCGTCCGGTCGCCGCGCCACACCTTGTGGGCGGCCAGATCCATCACCAAGTCGCCGCAACTCAGCGTCTCGTGGGCCGAGGACGGCTTGGCCCGGCGCAACAGCGCGCGAATGCGAGCCATCAATTCGCTGGGCGAGAACGGCTTGGTCACGTAGTCGTCGGCACCGGTATCCAGCCCACGCACGCGATCGGCCTCTTCGCCGCGCGCCGTCAGGATAATGACCGGCACGTCGCGCGTTTCGGGCCGGCGCCGGATGCGCCGGCAGACCTCGATGCCCGAGAGGCGCGGCAGCATCCAGTCGAGCAGGATAAGGTCGGGCGTCGCCTCCTCGACCTTGAGCAGGCCCTCTTCGCCGTCAGCCGCCTCTTCGACCTGGTAGCCTTCCTTTTCCAGGTTGTAGCGCAGCATGGCGACCAGCGCCGGCTCGTCCTCGACGATCAGAATTTGCGAAGTCATGGTCACAGCCAACTCTTTCACTGCTCGAAGGAGTAGTCGCCCTTGGCCGCCTTCGGCCGCTTGCCGGCGGGCAGCACGCCCAGCACCAGGAAGTGGACGTTCTCGGCGATGTTGGTGGCGAAATCGCCAACCCTCTCGATGTTCTTGGCGATGAACAGCAGGTGCATGCAGGCGTTGATGTTCTTCGGATCCTCCGCCATCGCGGTCAGGAGTTCGCGGAAGAAGCTGGCGTACAGCTGGTCGAGATCCTGGTCTCGCCGCCAGACCGAAAGGGCAAGTTCGGGATCGCGCCTCGCATAAGCGCCGAGCACGTCACCGATGAGGTCGCGCACCATCTTGCCCATGCGCCCGATGACGGCGATCCCGGGGGTTTCGCGGTCCTGCGCCAGCATGACGGCGCGCTTGCCGACATGGGCCGCATAATCACCGCACCGCTCCAGAATGCCGACGATCTTGAGCGCCGCCAGAACCTGGCGAAGGTCGTCGGCCATCGGCTGGCGGCGGGCCAGCAGGCGCACGACCGCCTCGTCGATCTCGCGTTCCATGGCGTCGACCTGGGAGTCGCGCTGATCGGTCTGGGCGCCGAGTTGGGCGTTGCGCTTGACCACCGCCTCGATGGCGTCGGCGAGCTGGGCCTCGACCAGACCACCCATCTCGATGATGCGGGTGCTGATGCTCTGAAGCTCCTCGTCGTAGGACTTCACGATGTGCTGGGTCTCGCGCATGGACGACGCTCCGCCTTCTAGCCGAACCGGCCGGTGATGTAGTCCCGCGTCCGCTCGGCCCGCGGGTTGGTGAAGATCTGGTCGGTATCGCCGAATTCGATCAGCTTGCCGAGATGGAAGAAGGCGGTGCGCTGCGACACGCGGGCGGCCTGCTGCACGTTGTGGGTGACGATGACGATGGTGTAGTTGGTCCGAAGCTCGTCAATCAGTTCCTCTATCCTGGCGGTGGCGATGGGGTCCAAGGCCGAGCACGGCTCGTCCATCAGGATCACCTCGGGCTCGACCGCGATGGCGCGCGCGATGCATAGCCGCTGCTGCTGCCCACCGGAAAGCCCGGTTCCCGGCTCGTGCAGCCGGTCCTTCACTTCCTCCCACAGGCCGGCCCGCTCCAGGCTGGTGCGCACCACCTCGTCCATGTCGGCCGTCGAGGACGCCAGGCCATGGATGCGCGGCCCGTAGGCGACATTCTCGTAGACCGACTTGGGGAACGGATTGGGCTTCTGGAACACCATGCCGACCCGCGCCCTCAGATGGACGACGTCGATGGCGCGGGCATAGATGTCCTCGCCGTCGAGAACGATACTGCCGGAAAAGCGGCATCCATCGATGATGTCGTTCATGCGATTGAGGCACCGGAGGAACGTCGACTTGCCGCACCCCGAGGGGCCGATCAGCGCCGTCACCTCGTTGGGCATGATGTCGATGTCGATGGAAAACAGCGCCTGCTTGGCACCGTAGAAGACATCGACTCCCCGCGACACAAATTTGGCGGGAGTCTCGGCGCCGGAGGCGCTGCCCGGGGTCTGCCCAAGGGGCTCGGAGTCGTCCGCGCCGAAGCTCAAGCCCACCTCCTCATTCATGCCGGTCATTGCTTCATCCATCATACCGCCTCGCGTCACCAACGCACTTCAAACTTCTTTCGCAAGTAGACCGCCGCCGCGTTCATGACGATCAAGAAGGCCAGCAGCACCATGATCGCCGCCGAGGTCTTCTCGACGAAGGCGCGCTCGGGGCTGTCGGCCCACAGGTAGACCTGCACCGGCAGCACCGTGGCGGGGTCCCTGAAGCCGTGCGGGATGTCGACGATGAAGGCGACCATGCCGATCATCAGCAAGGGCGCGGTTTCGCCCAAGGCGCGTGCCATGCCGATGATGGCGCCGGTCAGCATGCCGGGCATGGCCAGCGGCAATACGTGGTGGAACACCGCCTGCACCGGCGAGGCGCCCAGCCCGTAGGCCGCCTCGCGGATCGACGGCGGCACGCTGGTCAGCGCCGCGCGGCCGGCGATGATGATGGTGGGCAGCGTCATGATGGCCAGCACCAAACCGCCGACCAGCGGCGCCGAGCGGGGCAGGCCGAAGAAATTAAGGAAGACGGCGAGGCCCAGCAGCCCGAAGACGATGGAAGGCACCGCTGCCAAATTGTTGATGTTGACCTCGATGAGGTCGGTCCAGCGGTTCTTGCGGGCGAATTCCTCGAGATAGACGGCGCTCGCCACGCCCAGCGGGAAGGAGATGGCGATGGTGACCAGCATGGTCAGCAACGAACCGACCGTGGCCCCCCAGATGCCGGCCAGTTCCGGCTCGCGCGAATCGCCGTTGGTGAAGAAGCGGACGTTGAACTTCTTCTCCACATCACCCTTGGCGGCCAGTTCATCCAGCCAGACGATCTCCTGGTCCGACACCCGGCGCTCGGCTTCGGCGACGTCGCGGGGGATGTGCCCCTTGATCAGCATGTCGGCATCGTCCGACAGCGGCAGCCACACGGAAATGGTCCTCCCGATGAGGCCGGGATCGGCGCTCACCATGCGGGCCAGATCGTAGGTCCCGCCCTGGCTGACCAGGCCGAAAAGCTTGCGCCGGGCGTCGCGGCCGGAGACGCCGGGAAAGCGTTTGCTCAGCGCCTCTCTGATGAGGCCGGCGTAATCGGCGGTGGCGAGCGTGTCCGGGTCGCGAGTGCCGTCGGGGTCGATGGCGGTGGCGTCGAGCGTGATGTCCAGGCGCAGGCTGGCCTGCCAGAAGGCGGAATACCCGTTACCGATGATGCTGGAAAACAGCAGCACGAGAAAGCCGAGCGCGACGAGGATGGCGACGATGCCATAGGCGCGGAAGCGACGTTCCGCCCGGTAGCGCCGGGTCAGGCTGGCCTTGACCCGCACGGAGGTCGGCGTCGGCGCCGCCGCAAGGCGGGGAGCGGCGGCTGCGGGGGATGCGGCGTTACTCATATTGCTCCCGGTATTTCTTGACGACGGTCAGCGCCACGATGTTGAGCACCAGGGTGACGAAGAAAAGGACAAGTCCTAGGGCGAAGGCCGCCAGGGTCTTGGCACTGTCGAATTCCTGGTCGCCGACCAGCAGCGTCACGATCTGCACGGTTACCGTGGTCACCGCCTGCAGGGGATTGACCGTCAGGTTGGCGGCGAGGCCTGCTGCCATGACGACGATCATGGTTTCGCCGATGGCGCGGGACACCGCCAGCAGGACGCCCCCGACGATGCCCGGCAGGGCGGCCGGAATGATCACGCGGCGGATCGTCTCGGATTTGGTGGCGCCCAATCCCAGCGAGCCTTCGCGCATGGATTGCGGCACCGCAGTGATGACATCGTCGGAGATCGAAGAGATGAAGGGGATGATCATGATGCCCATCACCAAGCCGGCCGCCAGGGCGCTTTCCGACGAGATGCTGAGGCCGATCTGGCTGCCCCAGTCGCGCAGGAACGGCGCCATGGTGAGGGCCGCGAAGAAGCCGTAGACGACGGTGGGGATGCCGGCCAGGATTTCGAGGGCCGGCTTGACGGCGGAGCGAACCCGGGGTGGCGCGTATTCGGCCATATAGATGGCCGACAGCAGGCCGACCGGCACCGCCACGCACATGGCGATGAAGGAGATCAGCGCGGTGCCCATCAACAGGGGGATCGAGCCGAACTTGCCGGAACTCCCCACCTGGTCGGCCCGAAGCGCCGTCTGCGGGCTCCATTCGAGACCGAACAGGAATTCGACCGGCGACACCCGCTGGAAGAAGCGGATGGCCTCGAAGAGCAGCGACAGCACGATGCCGATGGTGACCAGGATGGCGACGGTCGAACTGATGATGAGGAAAACCATCAGCACGCCCTCGACCCGGTTGCGGGCCCTGAGGTCCGGGTGGATGGCGCGACGGCCGTATGTCAGGCCGCCGGCAGCGATGGCAAGGGCCACCACCGCCATGGCGGCGAAACCCGTATTGCGCAGGAAGGCGTAATATTCGGCGGCGGTTCTCAGTTCGGGATCGACGTCGCGGCTGACGATGTTGCCGCCGGCCAGGTTGCGGATGTCGTTAAGCATCAGCGCCATGGTGCCGTCCGACCAAGTGCCGGCGACGTCGGGCAGCGTGGCCACCAGTAGCGCCCGGATGATCTCGGGTTCCAGCGCCAGCCACAACACGACGATGGAGACGGCGGGAATACCGCACCAGGCGGCAACGTAAAGGCCGTAATAACTGGGCAGCGAATTGAGGTGGCGCGTACCGTGGCCCCCGACCGCAACCGCCCGCGACCGCCCCATATAGTACCCGGCGACGGTCAGGCCGATGAGGGTGGCAAGAAGGACGGCGATCGGCATGGAGGAGCCTTATTGCACAGCTTGGCGAAGGGAAAGGGAACGCCCGGGAGTGAAGAACTCCCGGGCGTCGGTCGGATCGGTCTTACATCATGATGTTGTTGGCGAGGCTCGTGGCCGCGTCGTGGAAAGACTTGCGCTCGGCGTCGGGCATCGGGATCAGGCCCTTGTCGGCCAGATAGCCTTCCATGCCCCAGGCCTTCTCGCTGGTGAACTCTGTGACGAACTCCTTCATGCCGGGGATGGTCCCGACGTGCGCCTTCTTGACGTAGAAGAAAAGCGGCCGGGATACCGCGTAGGTACCCTTGGCGATGTTGTCGAAGGTCGGTTCGACGCCCTCGACGACGGAGCCCTGGATCTTGTCGGCGTTCTGGTCGAGGAAACTGTAGCCGAAGACGCCGAAGGCGTTCTTGTTGGCTTCGAGCTTGCGCACGATCAGAACGTCGTTCTCACCCGCCTCGACATATCCCCCGTCTTCGCGGATGGCGCCGCACGCCTTGCCCGTCAAGCCGGCTTCCTTGGCGCCCTTGACCGTCTTGCAGCCCTCGTCCATGACCAGTTCGACGAAGGCGTCGCGGGTGCCGGAGGTCGGGGGCGGGCCCAAGACCTCGATCTTGATGTCGGGCAGGCTCTTTTCGATGTCGCTCCACTTCTGGTTCGGGTTGGCGACCATCTTGCCGTCGACCACCACGTTCTTGGCCAGCGCCAGGAAGATCTGTTCCCGGGTCAGCTTGACCTGGGGCGCGGCCTTCGAATTGGCGACGACGATGCCGTCATAACCGATCTTGACCTCGGTAATGTCGGTGACGCCGTTTTTCTTGCAGTTCTCGAGTTCGGATTTCTTGATGGCACGCGACGCGTTCGTCACGTCGGGGTGCTCGACGCCGACGCCGGCGCAGAACAGCTTGAAGCCGCCGCCGGTACCCGTGCTTTCGATGACCGGCGTCTTGAACTTGGCGGTCCGGCCGAACTGCTCGGCCACGACGGTGGTGAAGGGATACACGGTCGACGACCCGACGATACGGATCTGATCGCGCGCTTCCGCCGTACCAGTAACCGCGAGGGCGGCGAGGACGGCGAGCGCAAGCGTCTTTTGCATGATGAATCTCTCCTGCAGCAAGGGCTCAACAAACGCTGAGGCAAGGGGCTAGGTCCGTAGGTTCCCTTGCATCGGCCCGCCGACTCTATGACCGGGACGCTACGGTTATATGACTCTTACATTGCGGTTTTATGACACCGACGCCTGATTCTCAGTCGCGCGCGCCGCCTTCGCGCTTGACCGGCAGCGACACGGTGAAGGTGCTGCCCACGCCCTCTTCGCTCTCGATCGACAGGCGTCCCTGGTGGCGGGTGACGATATGCTTGACGATGGCGAGGCCCAGGCCGGTGCCGCCCAGTGCCCGGCTGCGCGCCTTGTCGACCCGATAGAAGCGCTCGGTCAGGCGCGGCAGGTGCTGCTCCGGGATGCCTTCCCCCTGATCGATCACCGAGACGGCGATGCCATCCCTGCCCTCCCCGCGGCCGACCACGCGGATCACGCTGCCGTCGCGCCCGTATTTGACTGCGTTGTGCATAAGGTTCTGGAAAGCCTGCTGGAGTTGGTCGGCGTCGCCCAGCACCACCGGCAGGTCGGAGTCCACCTCGATAGAGAAGGAGACTTTTTTCTTTTCGGCGTGCGGCTCCAGCATCCTGGCCACGGTCGGCAAAATGTCCTGGACGCGCACCGTGTCGGTCGGGCGCGCATGCTCGTTGGCCTGGATTTGCGACAGCGACAGCAGGTCGCCGACCAGGCGGGTCATGCGACTGCCTTGTTCTTCCATCAGGGCGAGAAAGCGCTCGCGCGCCACCGCGTCCTTCTTGGCAGGGCCGCGCAGGGTTTCGATCATGCCGACGATGGCGGTCAAAGGCGTGCGCAGCTCGTGGCTGACGTTGGCGACGAAGTCGGAGCGCATTTCCGTGGCCTTGCGGATGAGCGTCAGGTCGTGCAGCACAAGAACCGCCGCCGGCCCGTCGGCACGGCCGTTCGGCAGGGCGACCAGGCGGGCGACCAGGGACTGCTCGATGGCGCCGCCGCGCTGAAACTCGATGGTCCGTTCCTCTGCCTTTCCGGTCAGCACGGCAGCCGTCGCCGCGATCACCTCGGGATGGCGGATCGCCGCCGTGAGGTCGGCGTCGAGGGGGTCGTGGCCAAGCAGGTCGATGATGGCCCGATTGGCGTGCAACACGCGCCGGTCGCGCCTCAGCACAAGCAGCGGCTCGGGGACGGCATCGAGGATCGTCTCATAGGATTCCGCCAGCCGCGACTGGCGGACGAATTCCTCGTGCAACTCGGCCTCATTCAGGCTCTCGATCTGCTGGGCCTCATCAATCCGCCCCCGGATTCTGGCCACCCCGAGGGCGATGCCGCCTGAAGCCAGGACGGCACCGATCACCGCCGGTCCGACCGCCAGCACGCTGGTACCGGCAAGGACGGCGAGCACCGCCGGAACGGGCAGAAACAGCAGGCCGATGGCACGCCAATCAAGAGGGGACATCCTCAACTACCGTTCTTCAAGAGGTCACCTTCGGAAGATAGGCTTCATCCCCGACCACAGGTCAAGGGATACCGGGAGGACGGTTCAGCGAAGTTCGCTGCGATAGAAATGGGCCGCCGTGTCGCAGCGCGTGCACCGCCATTCCACCGGCACATCGCCGTAAGTCATGGCCAGGCGGTCGATCTCCAGGAGCGGCGCCCCATCGGCCACCGCCAACACCTCCGCCTCCCTGGCGCTCGCCCGCACCGCTTTCAGCTTCTCTTCGGCGCGCACCACCCGGATGCCGAATTGGGTTTCGTAAAACGGGTAAAGCTCGTTGGGCAACTGTCGCCCCACCTGTTCGCGCAGGCCGGGAAACATCCGCTCGGCGATGATGATGGTTTCAAACGCCCGGGGCGCGCCGCCGATGACGCGCAGACGTTCGATAACCGTCACCTCGGCGCCAAGGGCCAGAACAAGCCGGGCGGCCTCCTCCCGGTCGGCCAGGCGGTTGCGGCAGGAGACAGGGCGGCTTTCCGGCAACTCCTTGGCGCCATCGTCCCTGTACATGTGGAAGAATCGGGATCGCTCGCGTTCGGTCGTCTGGCTGGCGACAAAGGTCCCCTTGCCGCGGAAGCGCACCACCAACTGGTTGTCCGCCATGCGGGCAATGGCCTTGCGCACGGTGCCGGGGCTAACGTTGTAGTATTCGGCGAATTCCACTTCGCTGGGCAGGGCCATGCCCGGTTTCCATTCGCCGGCTGTCAGGCGCTCGACGAGTCGCTCTTCTATCTGCGCGAAAAGCGGGCGCATGACCGGTTGGTCCGGCCCATATGCCATCTCCATACCAGTTCCCTTAAATATATCTAATATTTTATAGCATAAGTTTGGCTCAAGGGTCGGACAAGTTACCCTTTTGTGACACACGCAGAGTAATCCGAGGGCTCATTGCTGCCGATTACCGGACAAAAGCCGGCACCGGCATGCCGACCGCCGAGATAGTCGGCAACCCATGGGTTGCAGCGACCGTTTGACTTCCTGGACAATCCAAGATTTACTTCCCCCCGCAACAGCCAGAAAGCCGCACCCATGAACGCCGACAAACCCGCCTCCAAGGAAAAGGTCAAACCGGAGAAGGAAATCCGCGAGATCCTCAAGCGCATCAACCCGGATTTGAAGCGGCTTCTCGAATTGACCGAGGACCCCGGCGATACGGAATCGGTCCTTTACGAATCCATCCGTTCAGGCGCGCGCAGCCTGCGAATCGCCCGGCGGATCGTCAAGAAGGACGATTGAACCGGCTCCACGCCATCCTTGTCGCCCAAGGCGGACGAACTTCCCATTGCTCGGCCGAGGCGGAGATCGCCCATTCTTATAAATTATATCAATTAGTGTTGACACCCCTCCCCCCTCTTTCTACCGTTTTTTTGGGAATGGCGGGCGGAGCCCGCGCACCAGGGCCGGCGGCTTCACAAGGACGCCCCGGCCCCCAGTTTGTTTGGGCCCCGCAAGTCGGACACGATGTCGCACCAGGCCAAATCGTTTCCTGATGGTGTTGCGCCCTCCTGGGGCATTTGCTGGGGAAAGAGGTGTTTCGATGGCATTAAGCCGAAAAACCGCCCTGTTCGGCCGGACGCGGGCGCTGGAGCGCCAGATCGAGGAGTTTCTCGATTCCGTATCGGAAGCCGGCCTTCTATTCCTGCGCGCGCTGAAGATCTACATGTCCGACGGCGTCTCCGAGGAGTTCGACGAGACCCTGCGCGACGTCGCCGAAACCGAGTCGCGAGCCGACGAATTGCGGCGCTCCGTGGAGGCCCAGCTTTACGAGCAGACGCTGATTCCCGACCTTCGGGCCGACGTCTTGAGCCTGCTCGAACACATGGACCGGCTGACCGGCATCTTCCAGAACAACTGCTACCGATTTTCCATCGAGAAGCCCGACATCCCCGAGCATTTCAAGCGCGATTTCATCAGCCTAGGCGAAACCGCCGTCATCTGTTCCGATTCCCTGGTGATGGCGGCGCGCGCCTTCTTCCGCAATATCGAGGCGGTGCGCGATCACAACCACAAAGTCATCTTCTATGAGACCGAGGCCGACAAGATCTGCACCAAGCTGAAAACCGCCATATTCGATTCGGACCTGCCGCTCGAACGCAAGCTGCACCTGCGCTACTTCACCGAGCGGGTCGACGAGGCCGCCAACGCAGCAGAAGACGTGGCCGACGAGTTGGCCATCTTTACCATCAAGCGGAGCCTGTGAGGTCCGCTGGGGACGGCCGATGGACATCTCGGTTCCCCTGTTCCTGACCAGCGGTCTGTTCCTTGGCTGGACGCTTGGCGCCAACCATTTGGCCAACGTTTTCGGCACCGCCATCGGCACGCGGATGATTTCGTGGGCGACGGCAGCCGTGACGTGCGCCATCTTCGTGGCGCTGGGTGCCGTAATCAGCGGGGCCGGTCCGTCGGCCACGTTGGGCAAACTTGGCGCCGTCAATGCCATCGGCGGCGCCTTCACGGTGGCGCTTGCCGCCGCCATCGTCATGTTCTGGATGACCCGACTGGGACTTCCCGTTCCAACCACCCAGGCCATCGTCGGGGCGATCATCGGCTGGAACGTCTTCACCGCCTCGGTCACCGATCCGCAGACCCTGACGGAGATCGTTCTGGCCTGGATCGCCGGGCCGGTCATTGCCGCCGTAGTCGCCATTCTGCTACTGAAGGTCATGGCCGGGGTGAAGCGATGCTATCGTCCGCACCTGCTGCGCGCCGACGCCTACACCCGCATCGGGCTGTGGGTCGCCGGCGCCTTTGGCGCCTACAGCCTGGGCGCCAACAACATCGCCAATGTCATGGGCGTGTTCGTGCCGGTGACGCCGTTCTCGAGTTTCTCGGTGGGCAACCTGTTTTCCCTTAGCCCGGTCGAGCTGCTGTTCCTTCTCGGCGGCATCGCCATCGCCGTCGGCGTGCTCACCTATTCGCGCCGGGTTGTCCACACCATCGGCTCCGAACTGCTCGACATGTCGCCGCTGGCGGCGTGGATCATTGTCATGGCCCATTCCATCGTCCTTTTCATCTTCTCCTCGGAAGGCCTGGAACACCTTTTGGCGAGCCGCGGTCTGCCGACCCTGCCGCTCGTGCCGATGTCGAGTTCGGTGGTGGTCATCGGCGCCGTCATCGGCATCGGCCTCTACCATTCAGGCCGCCAGATTCGGTGGCGTTCGCTGGGTCGCATCGGCCTGGCCTGGCTGATCAGTCCCATCCTGGCTGGGATGATCTGCTTCGTCGGACTTTTCGTGATGCAGAACCTTTTCCTGGTCCCCGTGTATCAGCAAGTTTCTTTCGCCATCACGCCTCCGGTCGAGAAGCGGATGGCGGCGGCGGGCCTGCCGATGGCGCCGTTGGCCGACCTCGGGGAAAAGACGTTCCGTTCCGCCGTCGCCTTTCGCGACGCCATCCGCCAGAAGGTGCGCCTGACCGAGGAACAGGAGAGCGAGGTGCTGCGCCTGGCCGAGGTCAGTCCCATTCACTTCGAGCCGGAAAAAGTGGCGACCATCGCGATCCCGTGGCTGACGCCAGCCCAGCAAAACGCCGTGCGCGACTTGTCCGGCAAACTCTTCCCCGCCAAGTGGGCGGTCGCCGAGGCGCTGGCCGGGCTGAGCGCGGAATGGAAGCTGCGGCCCGACACCAAGATCAACAAGCTTCACAACCGCCAGATCGAGGAAGGCCTCGCGCTCATCTACCAGACGTTCGGCGTACACCGGCCAGCGCCGGCACCGGCACCCGGCGCCTGCCCGTGCACGCCCGAAACGGCGCCCCGCCAGAAGGAGCAAGGCGGATGATCCGCCTCATGCGCAATCCGTTGAATCATCGGAGTCCTAAACCGTGGACGTTGCCGTTATCCTGTTCCTGACCAGCGGGCTGTTCCTGGGCTGGTCGCTCGGCGCCAACGACGCCGCCAACGTCTTCGGCACCGCGGTGGGCACCGGCATGGTGCGCTTCACCAAGGCGGCCGCCGTGTGCAGCCTCTTCGTCATTCTGGGCGCCGTGATCAGCGGCGCCGGCGCCGCCCACACGCTGGAGCGCCTGGGCGAGATCAATGCCTTGGCCGGCTCGTTCGCGGCGGCCCTGGCGGCGGCGCTCACCGTCTACTGGATGACCAAGGCCGGACTGCCGGTGTCCACCTCGCAGGCCATCGTCGGGGCCATCATCGGCTGGAACTGGTTCACCGAGTCGGTGACCGACGCCGCCGCACTGACCAAGATCCTGGCTACCTGGGTGGCCTGCCCGCTGCTGGCCGGCCTGATCGCCGCCCTGCTGTTCAAGCTGACCGTCTTCGTCCTGGGCCGTGCCCGGCTCCATCTGCTCCGGCTCGACGCCTATACCCGCCTTGCCCTGATCCTGGCCGGCGCCTTCGGCGCTTACAGCCTGGGCGCCAACAACATCGCCAACGTCATGGGCGTGTTCGTGCCGGTCTCGCCGTTCACCGACTTCAGGGTTCAGGATCTCTTTACCGTCACCTCCGTGCAACAGCTGTTCCTGTTGGGCGCCATCGCCATCGCCGTCGGCGTCTTCACCTATTCCAAGCGCGTCATGCTGACGGTGGGGTCCGAGCTGCTACCGCTTTCCCCGGTGTCGGCCTGGGTGGTCGTCATCGCCCACTCGATCGTGCTGTTCCTGTTCGCTTCCGAGGGGCTGGAGCATCTGCTTGCCACCTCCGGCCTGCCGACCATTCCCCTCGTGCCGGTCTCCAGCTCGCAGGCGGTCGTCGGCGCCGTGCTGGGCATCGGCCTGCTGCGCGGCGGCCGAAACATCCACTGGCGGGTCCTGGGTCACATTGGACTCGGCTGGGTGACAACGCCGATCCTTGCCGCCCTGATCTGTTTCGTTTCACTCTTCTTCCTGCAAAACGTCTTCAACCAAAAGGTCTCCACCGAAACCGGCTACAGCCTGTCGCAAACCGTCGTCGATCGCTTGGCTGCGCAGGGCATCGCGACCGGCTCGCTGAACGACGTTGTCGGCGAGGAGTTTCCCTCGGCGATCCGCCTGCGAGACGCCCTGCGAGCCCGCCTCGATCTCACCAAGGACAGGGAAGCTGCCGTGCTGGACACCACGCGCGTCTTTCGCGTCTCCTTCGCTCCCCTCAAGCTGGCGGCCTTCAAACCCGACGGTCTGAGCGAAGGGCAGGCGAAGGCGGTGACGGCACTCGGCGGACGAAGCTTCCGTCACAAGTGGCAGGTCGCCGAGGCCCTGGCCGCGCTGAGTCCGGAATGGCGGACGGTCAAGGAGACGAAGCTTACCAAGCTCGACAACAAGCGCATCCGTCAGCAGCTCGACTTCGTCTATCGGTTCTTCCACGTGGAATAGGGCCGGGCCACCAGATTGGCGTTGAAATAGCCGGGTTCGCCGGTCACTTCGCGGCCGATCCAGTTGGGGCGGGCGAAAGTCTGTGCCTCTTCGGCAAGCTCGACCTCAGCGACGATCAGCCCGGCGTTGGCGCCACCGAACTCGTCGACTTCCCAAATCAGGCCGGCGAAGGGAATACGATAGCGCGTCTTCTCGACGATCGGCCGCTCGCATAGGGCATCCAGCATCTCGTCCGCATCGGCCAGCGGGATGGCGTATTCGAACTCGGCCCGCACCGCCCCGACCGAAAGGCCCTTGACGGTCAGAAAGGCCCGCTCACCGGCGATGCGCACGCGAACGGTCCGTTCCTTCACCGTCGACAAGTATCCCTGACGGTAGCGGATGCCGGGAACCAGGTCCCGCCAGGCGTCGCCGACCACCAGGAACTTCCGCTCGATTTCCTTGCCCATGACATCCATCCGACCCACGGCGCCCGGACGGCGCCCCGGCCGATCATGGGGAAAACGCCCATCGCCGTCAAACCGGCCGTCAAGCCGCCGCGGTCGCCTCGTCGGCGACCTTGAGTACTATCCGGAAGATCGTCTCACCCGGCCGGCTCCCCTGAAGAACCAACTGGCCACCGAAAGATTCGGCGATCGACCGGCAGATCGGCAGTCCCATGCCCATGCCGCTGGCCTTGGTGGTGTAGAACGGATCGAAGATGCTTTTTTGCACGGCGGCGTCCATTCCCGGCCCGCTATCGGTCACCAGGACCTCGACCTGTTGCGGCGGGAAGAGGCGCGTGGCCAGGCGAAGCCGTCCCGCCTGCCCGCCCGATTCGCCGATCGCTTCGATGGCATTGCGGGCAAGATTGAGAATTACCTGCTGGAGTTGGATGGGATCGGCCTCGGCCGCCGGCAGGTTGTCGGCAAGGTCGAGCCGGATATCGACGTCATGGCGTAGCGCCTCGCCGCCGACCAGTCCCACGGCCTCGCGGATCGCCGCGTTGACGTCGACGGGGCGGACGTCTTGCGGCTCCTTTTGTACGAACCGGCGGATTCGCCGGATGATGTCGCCGGACCGATGGGCCTGGGCCACGATCAGTTCGGTGACGCGCACGAAATCGTCGGCGGAAATGGCCCCCGAGCGGTGACGGCGCAGGCACCCCTGGGCATAGTTGGCGATGGCGGTCAGCGGCTGGTTCAACTCGTGGGCGAACCCAGTCGCCATTTGTCCCATGGTGCTGACCCGCGTCACATGGGCCAGTTGGTCCTGCAATCGCTGGGTGGCCTCCTCGCGGGCCTTGATAGCGGTTATCTCGGTGGCGATCTGGGCAACGCCGCCGTCGGAGGTACGCTTTTCGATGAACCGCCACCAGCGCCCGTTCGGGAATATCCGTTCGATCGGTCCCCGCTCATTCCAGAAGATATCCATTCGCCAGCGCATCCAGCCATCCGGGTCGTCGGGGAAATCATGGATCAGGCCCCGCCGGCCGCGTTCGCGCAGAATGTCTTCGTAGGTGTCGCCCACCCGAAGCAGGTCGGCCGACTCGGCGAACAGGGTTTCCCAGGCCCGATTGAAGGCGACCAGCCGGCCGTGGCTGTCGAACAGTGCGAAAGAATCCGACAGGCTGGCCAGTGCGTCCTGCAGCAGAGCCTTGGAGGTTTCCGCCTCGGTCTTCGCCGCCGCCAGGGCTTCCTCGCGGGCCTTGATGGCGGTGATGTCGCTGGCGATCTGCGCGATGCCGCCGTTGGCGGTGCGCTGCTCGTTTACCTTCCACCAGGTGCCCCCGGGAAAGGCCCGCTCGACGGACCCCGAAGCCCGGAAGAAGGTTTGAAGCCGCCACCGGACCCACGCCTCGCCGTCGCCTTCCAGGTCGGGAACCATGCCTTGCCGAAGGCGATCGCGCAGGATCGTCTCGAAGTTGACGCCAGGCTTCAGCAACTCCGGCGAATGCCGGTAAAGATCCCGGTAGGCCCTATTGAAGATCTCCAGCCGGCCCTCGCTGTCATAAAGGGCGAAGGCTTCGGTGGTGCTTTCCAGGGCATCCTGCAAAAGGGCCCGCGCCGTCTCGGCTTCGGTCTTGGCGGCCTCCAGGGCGGCGTTCGTCCGCTGCAATTGGGTGACGTCGGCGAAGGTCAGGGCGATTCCCCCTTCCGCCGTCCGGCTTTCCTTGATCAGCGACACTGAGCCGTCGGCGAAGGTGCGCAGGATCGACCCTTGCGGATTGCGGTGACGGTCGAGCCGCTCTTCAACGAACGCTTCCTCCCGCCCCACCGCCTCCGCCAGGAGGCCGGCCTCGACGTCGGCGCGCAACAGCGTTTCGTAGTGCCACCCCTCCTCGATGGCCCGATCGGCCGCCGGATGACGTCGCCGGAAAGCGCTGTTGCACAGCACCAATCGATCCTCGGCGTCAAACAGGGCGAATTCCTCCTGCAGGCTCTCCACGGCGCCCCGAAGCCGTTCTCCGCTGTCGCGCAGGGCTTTCTCGTCGCGGGCCCGTCGGATCGCGGTGCCCAGCGCGCCGGCCACCACCCGCAGCGCCTGGACGTCGATGTCGTTCCACGTCCGCTCGGCACGGGCTTCGACGAAGCCGATGGCGCCCCACCACGTCTCATCGATCGGGATCGGCACCATGAGGACCGCCCGCACGTCGAGCGCCGCCGCCAGATCCCGCTCGGCCTCGGGCATCTCCCGGGCCAGGGCGTGCAGGGTCTCGCCCCTGTCGAGGACCCCGACCCAGCGTTCGGTCGACGGGGTATCGAGCGGAAGCTCGCGTACCAAGGGATTGTCGATCTGCCCGGCAACCCCGGGTGCTGTCCATTCGAACCGCAGCCGGCCGACCAAGTTTCCGTTCGAACGACGACCACGCTCGAGGACATGGACGCGATCGGCAGCCACTGCCTCGCCGACCGCACGCAGGACGTCGCCGACGATGGCTGTCCAGTCGGACGCCGCGAACAGCCGGGCTGTCGTTTCGGTGAGAATTCGCTGAACGGCGTCCCGCCGCCGAAGCTCGGACTCGATCTCCTTGCGTTCGGCGACCTCGCGGGTCAGCGCGGCGGTCCTTTCCTCGACCCGCCGCTCGAGTTCGCTCACGTCCTCGCTCGTCCTCATTGGCGTCCTCCGACAGGCGTTCCGGCGATGCAACGCGCCGCCCGCCGTGGTTCGCACGGACGCCGCACTGTCTCCTCCCGAAGTCACTATTCCCCATCGTGCACGGATGAAATTTTACCAGGAAAACGCGCGGGATCGAACTCGAAAGCGAATCCGGCCTTCGAATGCAGCCCATGATGAAGCAAGGCCGAAAGATTTCCTGCCCCGTCCAGCCGTCCGGACTGCCCTCGACGGTCCGTTAGGCGTATAATGATGTGCGAGCAGATCCTGGCCAATGCAATGTTGCGGGAGGATCGCCATGACCTACTATCTCATCCAGTGGACCTACAAGGACCCCCAGGTCAAAGCCCTGGTCGAAACGCCTCACGACCGGGCTACCGAGTTGGACAAGGCGGTGGCGGCGTTCGGTGGACAGCTCCATGACTTCTATTACTCGATCGGCGAATTCGACGGCATGGCCATCGTCGAGTTCCCCGACACCGAAAGCTGCGAGGCCTGCCTGATGATCTTGGCCGGCGAAGGGGCCAATGCCCGCCTGAAAACCACCCTGCTGATCACTCGTCACGAAGGCGAGCGGGCGATGGTACGGGCGGGATCGGTGATGTCGGGCTATAGGCCGCCGATCGGCTACGCCAGCTACGGCTGAGGAACCGGGGTGGCAAGTTGAGTTGCGACGACGAGGCGGCAGGGATGCGTCTGCTTCGGAGGCCGGTGGAGAGTGTGCGTAACGTGGGTGCCCCGCCTTCAGGCCGTCATCAGCCGGAGCGCAGCGGCGCTCATCACCGCGGCGCCGACGGCGATACAACCTTCGTCGAGATCGAAGTCGCTGCGGTGCAGCATGGTATCCAGGCCCTCCCGTTTCGATCCCAGCCGCAGATGGGCGGCCGGTACCCGGCTTGAGTATTCGGCGAAATCCTCGCTGCCCATGGAACCCTGCGGCAGGCAGATAACCCGCTCCTCGCCCAGCCGGTCCCGCGCCGCCGCCAGTACGACGGGCAGCACGGCAGGATCGTTGCGCACCACCGCAACGCCGGGAACGAACGTCACCTCACAGGCGACGCGATGCCCCTCGGCGGTGCCGCGTGCGACGCGTTCAAGGGCCGCCATCACGTGATCGCGCGTTTCCGGATGCAGGGTCCGGATGGTCCCCTCGAGGTGGACCGAATCAGGGATCTGGTTGCGGGCGGTGCCGCCCTGGACCCGGCCGACCGTGACCACGGCCGCCGCCAACGGGGCAATCTCGCGGCTGACGATCATCTGGATCTCGTTGATGAAATGCGCCATGGCAACGACCGGATCGACGGCCAGATGGGGGTGGGCTCCATGGCCCGACTTGCCGGTGATCGTCACATCGAAACCGTCGGACGAGGCGAAGGCCACGTCGGGGTGCCAGCCGACGGTGCCGGCGGGCAGAAGCGGCCAGTTGTGGTAACCCAGCATGACGTCGGGCTTGATGCCGTCGAACAGACCGTCGGCCAGCATCGCCCGGGCGCCGTTCAGGCTTTCCTCGGCCGGCTGGAAGATCATCATGGCCCGCCCCGGCAAGTCGTCGCCCAGACGGGCCATGACCGCAGCGACACCCAAGGCAATCGCCGTATGGGCATCGTGGCCACAGGCATGCATGACGCCCGGCCGGTGCGACGCATAGGGCGCGCCGGAGCGCTCCTCGATGGGCAGGGCGTCCATGTCGCCGCGGATGCCGACGGTCCGGCCGGGACCGGAACCGATCAGGGCGGCGATGCCGGTCTTACCGATACCGGCCCGATATTCGATACCGAGATCGGCAAGAAACGAGGCCACCAGGGCGGCGGTTTCGTGCTCCGCGAACGCCAGTTCGGGATTGGCATGCAGGGTGCGGCGGGTAGCGACGAGGCGGCCCTCGATTTCGGCCACGATCTCGCCCACGCGGCGTTCGAGGGCATCGATGGAACAGGTCATGGGAAACTTTCGAAAGAGAGATGGCGCAGGCACGGAGGGACGCTCCTCGCCCCTCCGTGCCCTTGAAACGGCGGGTTCAGAAGTCCTGTTGGCCGATCTTGACGATCTCGGCGTAGGCTTCCTTGCCCCACGACTTAAGGCCCAATTCATCGCGCACCGATTGGGTCGCGGCGACGAACTCCTTCTTGTCGGGATAGGTGAAGGTGATGCCGGCCGCCTTCATCTCTTTGATGTACTGCTCCTGCTGCTTGGGCATCGCCGCCACGATCACCGCATTGGAAGCGTCGTTGGCGCGTTGCAGCAGCTTCTGGTCGTCCGCCGACAGGCTCGACCAGAACTGTTCGCTGATCACCACGTAGGCCGGTTTGTCGATGTAGTCGACCATGGCGATGCATTTCTGCACTTCGTAAAACTTCTGGGCGTAGATGGTTTCGATCGGATTTTCCTGGCCGTCCACGATACCGGTCTGCAGGCCGGTGTACACCTCGCCGAAGGCCATCGGCGTCGGGTTGGCGCCGAGGGCGGCGAGCGACTTCACATAGTAGTCGCGCTCGGGCGAACGCAGCTTCAGCCCCTTGAGATCGGCCATCGTGTTGATGACCTTGTTGGCGCTGATCTGGCGCGGGTTGCGAGGCATGAAGCCGAGGATGCGCAGCCGGCGCTCCTTGGTCAGCTTCTCGTTCAGCTTCTGGCCGTACGGCGTGTCCATGAAGGCCACGTAATTCTTGATGCCCTTCATCAGATAGGGCAGCGCCAGGTATTCGATTTCCTTGAGCCCCGGATCGCCGCTGGCCGAGATCTGGGTGGTGTTGACAGCGAGTTGGGCGAACAGTTCGCGCGGCGTCCCCAACTGGTCACCGGGATAAAGCGCCACCTTGAGGCGCCCCTTGGACCCTTCCTCGACGACGCGCTTGAATTCCACCGCGCCGTCGTACTGGGCCTCCCCCGGCTGCGCCCACAAACTATAGCGAATTTCCTGGGCCTTGGCCGGGGCCGAAACGGCGAAAGCGGCGACGGCGGCGAGCGCCGTAAACGTGGCAATTCCCTTCATGTCAGAACTCCCCATTGCCGGTGGTTGGATCGATCGTCGCAAAATGGCGAACGAAGGCGGTGCAGTACTCGACGATGTAATCGGTGATCTGGTGGCCGATTTCGGCGCTCGAACGGGTCGGATCGCCGCCGGCGATGCCATTGGTGCAGCGATCCGTGATGTCGACCGGCGCCGCCACCTCGACATCGCGAAAGCGCACGCCGGCCAAGCCGACGGTGGGCAGGCCGATCATCTTGCCCTTGCCCTCTTCCCGGGTGATCAGATCCATCCGCATCAACTCCGGCACCAGATGCAGCGACACCGAGGTGATTGGATCGCCGCCGTGGGCGAAAGCTGCCGGGCCGAAATCGCCGTGCAGTTCGTGCCACATGGCCGGCGTCATCAGCCGCCACAGGTTGACACAGGGCACGATGACGCCACGCGTTCGCTTGACCTGGCGGATCGTCTGGTCGATCAACGGATAATTGCCGCTGTGGCCGTTGAGGATGACGAGCCGGTTCAAGTCGTGGTCGAGGAAATTCTCGAGGATGTCCATGAGCACGGCGCGGAACGTCTCGGGCTTCAACTGGATGCCGCCGGGTACCGGCCGGAAGTAGTCGGCGTAACCGAACGGCAGGATCGGCGCGGCAATCGCCTCGGCGGCCTCGGCGACGCGCCCGGCGATCACCTGGGTCAGCATGTAATCGCCCATCGGCGCCATCGGCCCCTGCTCTTCCTGCGAACCGAGGGGGATCAGAATCACCGGGTCGCCGGCGATGCGCTCCCGGAACTCGACGAACGTCATCTCGGCCAGTTGATGCTTCTTCTTCGGCGAGGCGGCTTGGGATTCTTTCATGGCGTCATTCAACCCTGCATCAAGATTGGGTGGGTCAGGACCCGAACACGAGTCTGGGAAGGAAAAGGGTGATCTGCGGGAAGATCGCCAGGATGGCCAGCGCTCCGAACAGCGGGATGTAATAGGGCAGCATGGCCCTCACCATCTGCCCGTGCGAGATCTTGGCGATGTCCTGGGCGATGAACATCAGGATGCCGACCGGCGGCGTGCCGCCGCCGATGATTAGGGTGAACACCATCAGGATTCCGAAATGGACCGGGTCGATGCCGAACTGCACCACGACCGGCACCAGCAGCGGCGTCAGGACGATTTCCGCCGACGAGGCGACCATCAGCAGGCCGACCAGAACCAGCATTGCCAGGATGATCGCCAGCACCACGATAGGTTCGGTGGAAACCGTCGAAATCGCCGTGGCAACGGTATGCGGCACCTTCTCGCGCACCATGATCCAGCTGAAGGTTGAGGCGACGGCGATGATGAGCAGGATGCGCGCCGTGCCGACGGCCACCGTTTCGATGGTCTTCCAGAACGTCCAGGCGCTGACGTTGCGATAGAGGACACCCAGAATCAGGCCATAGAGGACAGCAACCGCCGCCGCCTCGGTCGGCGAAAAGATGCCGAGCAGAATGCCGCCGACGATAATGACTGGAAACAGGATCGCCGGACCGCCGCGCCACACCGCCACGCCCAACTCCGGCAGCGTCGCCCGCGTGTAGCGGGGAAATTTGCGGGCTCGGGCGACGAAATAGGTGAAGATCATCTGGGCGGCGATGATCACCAGCCCGGGCGCGACGCCGGCCAGCAACAGGCGGCCGATCGACACGTTGGCCAGGGTGCCGTAGATGACCAGCGCCACGCTGGGCGGGACGATCGGCCCGACCATCGAGGAGGCCACCGTCACGGCGGCGCTGAAAGGGGCCGGATAACCCTCGCGCTTCATCGCCGGAATGAGGACGGAGCCCAGCGCCGTGGCATCCGCCGTGGCCGAGCCGGACATCCCCGAGAAGATCATGCTGGCGAAGATGTTGACCTGGGCGAGGCCGCCGTGGATATGGCCGACCACCGCCTTCGACAAGTCGACGATGCGGTCGGTCAGGCGGCAGACGTTCATCAACTCGCCGGCCAGATAGAAGAACGGAATGGCGAGAATAAGGAAACTGTCAAGCGAGGCGGTCGAGCGTTGGGCCAGCAACCCCAGATCGATATGGGCGAAATAGACGTAGACGGCCGAAACGGCGCCCATGGCGAAAACCAGCGGCATGCCGGCCAACAGCAGAACCAGAAGCAGGCAAAGAATGGCGGCGACCAGCATAGTGGTTCCTTCACATGGGATCGTTCAGCCCGAAATCGGGATCGCGGCGGCGTTCGCAGCGAAAGCGGTAAAGCGCACGGGCGACGATGGCGATCGCCATCAGGGCGCCGCCGACCGTCGCCGCCAGCCGCACGACGCCGGCAGGCAGGGGCAGCACGCTCATATCCTGGAAATTCTCGAACCGAACGATCGGGATGCTGGCATGGACCAGCACGCCAAGAAACGCCAAGGCGACGACGATGTTGAAGATCCGCACGGCGTCGCGCCACCGGCGGGGAAAGCGGTTGAAGGCGACATCGACGTTGAGGTGGCGGCCATCCCAGCACACCACGGCGCCGCCGACGAAGGCGACCCAGACGATGAGAAGGCGGGAGAGTTCCTCGCTCCAGATCAAGGGCTGACCGAGAACGTAGCGAAAAAACACCTGTGCCAGGGTGACGGCAAGAACCGCAAGAAAACCGAGCGTCACGACGATTCGCAGGGGACCGGCGAGATCAATGATCGGGGAATCCGCGCGCTGAGGATCGTCGTTCATCGGAACCGCTGACTCCATTGCCCAAAAAACGCACAAATTCCCATGGCGCCCCCAACTCTGGGCCGATAATGAACAATGGGGCAGCTCCAATCATGTTGTCTAATATATTTATTTTGGCTATTTATATAAAATGAATATCAATCAAATCGAGCTTCGCCACCTGCGCTATTTCACCCGTGTCGCCGCGGAAAGGCATTTCGGACGGGCCGCCGAGCGCTTGGGCATCGCCCAACCGCCGCTCAGTCAGCAGATCCGGCAATTGGAGGAACGGCTGGGAGTTCGCCTTTTCGATCGGACCACCCGAACGGTGAAACTGACCGAAGCCGGCGAGGCGTTTCTGGAACATGCGCTGGCCGCGCTGGCCAACGTCGGCGAGGGCGTGGTGGCCGCCCAGAACGCGGTCGGCAAGAACGCCGGCCGGCTGGTGATCGGCGCCGTCCATCTGGGACCGGTTCTGTTCCTGCCCGAGATCATCCGGCGTTTCCTGCGCCGCTATCCCAACGTTTCCATCGACATCCGCATCCTGACCACCGACGAACAGGTCGAGGCGCTGGCCGCGCGCAAGCTGAACATCGGCTTCGTGCGCCCGCCCCGCAGCCTGGGCGGCCTGTCGATGGTGAAGCTGTCGTCCGAGGGATTCGTGGCGGTACTGGCCAAGGACAATCCGCTGGCCGCCAAGAATGGCCTGACGCTGGGCGACCTGCGCGACGAGCCCTTCCTGGCACTCTCGCCACTGGTCGGCGTCGGCTATCAGAACGTGACCATGCAGCATTGCCGGCTCCTGGGTTTTCATCCCCGCATCGTCCAGGAGGTCAGCCACAACCTGGCGATCGTCACGCTGGCCGCCGCCGGCATCGGGGTCGGAGTGGTACCGGCCTGGGTCACCCGCATGCCGCATCCCGACGTCGCCTATCGGCCGCTTCCCGAACTGCCGGACGCCGTCGAACTGGCCCTTGTCTGGCCCGCCGACGATCTGTCGCCGTTCATCCGGCATTTCGTCGCCACCACGCGCGAGGTGGCGGCGGAAGGACAGCGCCCCTGATCGATTCGGTGATCCCACCCGCGGTGCCCAAGGTCCAGCCCCAGCGACCCGCGTCTGCGCCGTCGTCCTCAGGCGATCAGAGCCGTATCCAGCGTAACGTCATCGAATTCCAAAAACTCGACATCCACCACCGTGTCGGTCTCGTCGGTGGCGAGCCGGGAGACGGTCAGGTGATTCGCTTCTGCGCCCGTCTGGATATCGAACTCGTCGACATTGCCGTCGAACACTGCGATATCCGTTCCGGGGCCACCGTCGAGGAGATCGTTGCCGCGCCCACCGTGCAGCACGTCATCGCCTTCCTCGCCAAAAAGCTGGTTTTCGCCGGCGGTGCCGCTTCCGGACATCCCAAGGGCGTCGCCGAACAGCAGGTCGTTCCCGTCACCGCCCCATAGCCGATCGTTACCGCCGTTTCCCTCCTCGCCTGCGCCGAGGCGGCGGCCTCCGATGCCGAGTGCATCGCCAAACAGCATGTCATCGCCGTTTCCGCCGTAGAGGTCGTCGTCCCCGCCCGAGGCGAAATCCGAGATGCCACTCTGGGGAAACAGTTCACCGTGGTCCTCGGCCGGGCGATCAAAGAAGCCAGCATAGGCGTCCCCGAACAGGCGGTCGTCGCCGTCGCCGCCGAACAGGCGGTCGTCGCCGCCCCGGGAGTTAAGCACGAGCGAGGGTGCGTCGCCCAGGAGGATGTCGTCGCCGGCTCCGCCGATGAGGACGTCGTTGCCGCCTGTCTGGTTGGGAAGAAGACTGCCGCCGACGGGAATTGGTCGGCCCGCGTCGAACTCGGGTGGGTTCAAGATGAGGGATGGCGTGTCCTGCCAGATTTCGGCCACGGCGTCGCCTGTCAGCAGGTCGGGACCATTGCCGCCGGAGAGATAGTCGTCGGCGAACTGAAACGGCAACACGCCGAAGGGAAAGTCGGCTTCGTCGACCTCGATGAGCGGCGGCGCCGAATCGCCGCTGAGCTCGTCGGCGCCGTCATTGCCGAACAGACGGTCGCTGCCGTCGCCGCCCTGCACCACGTCGTCGCCGGGCAACCCCCACAGCTCGTCATGGCCCGGGCCGCCGTCGAGAGAATCGTTGCCGAACCCGCCATTGAGGAAGTCGCGACCGGAACCGCCGACCAGCCTGTCATTGCCGGCGCCGCCCAACAGTTGATCGTCGCCGCCGACCGTGCCTGACTCCATTTCGGGCGCATCGCCCCACAGCTGGTCGTCCCCATCGCCGCCGTCGAGAACGTCGTTGCCACCTTGGGCAGCGCCGCGCAACGCGGTGCCGGCATCGCCGTAGAGCACGTCATTGCCCGCGCCGCCGTCGAGCCGATCGCCGCCGCCGCGGGCATCGCCGATCATGATGGTGCGCGCATCGCCAGCGAGGACATCGTTGCCTGAGCCGCCGCTCAGTACGTCGTCGCCACCCACGGCCGCACTGGGTGCGTCGTCAAACAGGTTTCCGGCGAAATTCGCCGCATCGCCGACCACCAAGTCGTCTCCATCCCCACCATCGATGACATCGTCGCCGCCCCGGGCGTTTTCGCCCAGCCCCCGGCCCGGAATGTGGATCGTGGGCGGAGAGCCCGGCGGAAGGTCTGTTGGCGTCGGCCGCGCCACAAAATCGAGGTAGGCGTCGCCATAGAGCTGGTCGTTACCGTCGCCGCCTGTGATTCGATCATTGCCGCCAGTCGCGAAATCCGTGAGAGCCACAGCATCCCCGATCACGAGGTCGTCATCGGCGCCGCCGTTGAGGTTGTCATGGCCGCCGGCAAGAACTCCGGTCAGCGTGTCCCCGAGCAACAGTCGACCGTTCTCCGCGAATTCGGGGTCAAAACTCGTCTGGTCCGGACCAACCAGCTCGACGGCCAGATCGCCCGACAGCAGGTCGTCATGGTTTCCCCCGGACACCCGGTCGTCACCAAAGCCGCCGACGAGTCTGTCCTCGCCGTCGTTGCCAAAAATCCTGTCGTCACCGTCGCCGCCGACGATAGCATCGTCGCCCGGCAACCCCCATAGCTCGTCATGGCCCGAGCCGCCGTCGAGAAAATCGTTGCCGAACCCGCCATTGAGGAAATCGCGGCCGGGTCCACCGAACAGCCTGTCGTTGCCGGTGCCCCCCAACAGCTGATCGTCGCCGCCGGCCATGCCGGGCTCCGTTTCGGGCGCATCGCCCCACAGCTCATCGTCGCCATTGCCGCCATCAAGTCGGTCGTTGCCACCCGACACAGTGGCCAACTCGGATACAACGGACTGGACATCGCCGAACAGCCTGTCGTTACCGTCTCCTCCTTCAAGCACGTCGTCACCGCCCTGCACGGTGCCGGGATCCAGAATTTGCTGAAAATCGCCGAACAGCGTGTCGTCCCCGTTACCGCCCGCGAGAAAGTCGTCGCCGCTCTGGATGTTGCCTCCATGAGCATTACCGCCCTCGCCATAAAGCGTATCGTTCCCGTCGCCGCCGGAAAGGCGATCGTCGCCGCCTTGGGCGTTGCCGGAAATGCCACTGCCTTCGCCGTAGAGCACGTCATTGCCCGTGCCGCCGTCGAGCCGATCGTCACCGCCTTGGGAATTGCCGCCCAGCGAGCCATCGCCCTGCAGATCATCATCCCCGCCCTCGCCGAACAGCAGGTCGTCACCGCCTTGAGCATTGACGACAGAAGAGCCCTCGCCAGCAAGCCGGTCATTGCCGGCGCCCCCCCACAACCGGTCGTTGCCACCGCGCACACTGCCGCCCTGCATGCTGTCGGCATCGCCTGTGAGAAAATCGTCGCCGTCTCCACCGAACAGCCGGTCATTGCCGCCCCGCGCATTGTCGAACATGTGAATGCCTTCGCCGAGGAGCGAGTCGGTATCGGCCCCCCCGATCAGAACATCGTCGCCACCGCGGGCGTTCTCGTACATGCCCCCGCCGCGGGTCGAGTCGCGGAGCCACCCAGCCTCTCCGAACAGGATATCTGTGCCGTCGCCTCCCTCCAGCCGGTCATCGCCGCCACGGGAATTGCCGCGCATATCTCCATCGCCGGCATCCCCGAAGAGGTCGTCATCTCCCTGGCGGCCGAAAAGCCGGTCGTTTCCGCCGCGTTCATCTCCGCTCAGGTCGCCTTGAACGTCGCCGAATATTGAATCGAATTCCGGGGTTCCTATAAGCGTGTTGTTCTTGAGATCACCGATGATATCAGCCATCCGCCTGCCTCCCCTCAATCAATTCCCGGCCATCACCTCGTTGTTTCCATTGCGAGTTTAATGCGCACACGTAGCGGTTTCGACACCCACTCGAAGTGTCACAAACTGATCACAGGTATACTAATCCGCGAGTGGTCCACGAGAACCAGTTTGGACGCATCGGAGTACCCGCAGGAACCGCCGTTGGACCAAGTGCGACCACCTGTCCTCAACGATGCTCCAACGCGACGAACTGCCTGAAAATCAAGAAATTTCAGGCGACTGTGGAGATCACAGCGAACTGGGTGCGGCTTAAAGGAATATGGGAGGGGAGGGAATGGTGCCCAGGGGCGGGATCGAACCACCGACACCGTGATTTTCAGTCACGTGCTCTACCAACTGAGCTACCTGGGCACCGGAGCCGCGGTGCGGGAAACGGCATGCGCCCGCGCGCGACGGACCGCTTATAGAAGAATTCCCCCGGCCTGTCCAGCGTGGGCGCACGGGGCCATGGCGACTTTGATTCGCCTTCGCCGGGAGCCCTCCGGCCGGGCAAATTTCATTCTCGCCACTCCAAGCTATTCCATTGATTCTTCTTTCCTCCTGACGGTAGTCTGAGGCCGGTGAATGTGCACCAACCCGGCCGACGCCGACGGGAGATTTAACCCCCGCGGAAATCCCAAGGGAGGGAACGGCCGGCCGGAGGAACATTAGGGAGACGACATCATGGCAAGATCCGTCCGCACGTTCGCGTGCGTTCTTGGCGTTGCGGCCGTGGCGGCCGGCATCGCGTTTTCAGCCCCCGCTTTCGCGCAGGCCGCAAAGGAACGTTCCTATCTGCTGGCGACGGCCACCACGGGTGGCAGCTACTATCCCATCGGCGTGGCCATCGCCACCCTGACCAAGGTGAAGTTGCAGGACAAGCACAAGATGTCGCTGTCGGCCATCACCTCGGCCGGTTCCGGCGAAAACATCAAGCTGATGCGCGAGAACCAGGTTCAGTTCTCGATCCTCCAGGGTCTGTACGGCGCCTGGGCCTGGAACGGCGAGGGCGATTTCACGGCGGAAGGTCCGCAACGCGATTTCCGCTCGGTCAGCATGCTGTGGTTCAATACCGAGCACTTCGCCATCCTCAGCGAATACGCCAAGACCGGCAACATCTCGGACATGGCCAACATCAAGAGCAAGAAGTTCTCGATCGGCGCCCGCAAGTCGGGAACCGAAGGATCGGGCCGCACCATTCTGAGCGGCCTCGGCTTCGACCCCGACAAGGACTTCGAACTCGCCTATCTCGGCTACAACCCGTCGGCGGAAGCCTTGCAGAACGGCACCATCGCCGGCTTCAACATCCCCGGCGGCATGCCGGTCTCGGCGGTGGCCCAGGCGGCTGCCACGCTGAAAGACAAGATGCGCATCCTCAACGTTTCGGCAGATGAGCTGAAGAAGATCAACGCTGCGGCCAAGCTGGATCTGTGGGTTCCCTTCACCGTTCCGGCAGACACCTACGCCGGCCATTCGAAACCGATCCAGACCATCGCCCAGCCGAACTTCCTGGGTGTGCGCAAAGACGTTCCCGAGGAGGACGTCTATCTGCTGACCAAGACGCTCTACGAGAACCTCGCCTTCCTGCGCAACATCCACAAGTCGACCGAGGACATGGCCCTGGAAAAGGCCATCGGCGGCCTGCCCTTCCCGCTCCATCCCGGAGCCGCCAAGTACTACAAGGAAAAGGGCCTGACCATTCCGGACGCGCTCATCGCCAAGTAATCCGGGTTCAGCCGGGGCGGTCCTTCGCGGGACCGCCCCGCTCTCTTAGCGGGCATGGTTCCCCGGAATGGCGAGGAGGCGTTGGTGACTGAGGATCGCGAAGCGGACTTGGCAAAGTTCGACAAGGAAGAGGCTCCCCAAAAGGCTCGGGAGTGGGCGGAACCGGTGGTCTTCTGGGTCGGCGTCGGTGTCTCCCTCTTTCACGTCTATTTCAACACCATCGGCACGATCGAGGACCTCTGGACCTCGGCCCTGCATTTCGGGATGTTCGGGTTCCTGTGCACGTTGCTTTACCCGATGCTCCGCACGCGCCCCGGAAGCGCAGCCGGCCGTCTGGTCGGCGTGGCGGACGTGGTGCTCGGCCTGCTGATCCTGTGGACCGCCGCCCACCTGATCCTCAACGAAGTGGCTTTGTACGATCGCGGCATCCGCCTCCTGCCGCTGGATTGGGCAGCGGCCATCGTCGCCATCCTTTTGGGCATCGAGTTCACCCGTCGGACCACCGGCTGGATCATTCCGGTCCTGATCGTCACCTCGCTGACCTATGTGGTGTGGTGGGGCAAGTACGTCTCCGGCGTCTTCCAGTTCCCCGGCCTCACCCTCGAAACCGCGCTATTCCGCTCCTACTTCAGCGGCGACGGCATGTTCGGCGAGATCGCCCGCATCTCGTCGACCTACGTCTTCATGTTCATCCTGTTCGGCGCCTTCCTGACCCGCTCGGGGGCCGGCGATTTCATCATGAACCTGGCCCGCTGCGCGGCCGGCAAGATGACCGGCGGACCCGGCCTGGTGGCCGTCATGGGCTCGGCCCTGATGGGCACCATCAGCGGTTCGGCGGTAGCCAACGTGGTCGGTACCGGCGTCATCACCATCCCGCTGATGAAGCGGGCCGGATTCCCGCCGCATTTCGCGGCCAGTGTCGAATCGTCGGCCTCCACCGGCGGCCAGATCATGCCGCCGATCATGGGGGCCGGCGCCTTCGTCATGGCCAGCTATACTCAAATTCCCTACGTCCACATCATTGCCGTCTCGGTGCTGCCGGCGATCATGTATTTTCTGTCGGTCGGCTATTGGATCCGCATGGAGGCGATCCGGCTGGGCATCTACGGCATGGAAGATCCCGAAGCGCCGACCTTGCGCCAGGCCATGCGCGACGGCGGCCACAACCTGATTCCGATCTTCCTCCTTATCGGGTTGCTGGTGTGGGGCTTCACGCCGACTTACGCCGCCGGCATCAGCATCCTGGCGGTGATCGTCACGTCGTGGCTTTCGAAGAACAAGATGGGACCCCGGGCGATTGCCGAGGCTCTGGCCAAGGGCGCCCGCAACATGGTGCCGACGGCGGTCCTGCTGGTCACCATCGGCCTCGTCGTCAACGTTCTCGGCACCACCGGGATCGGCAACACCTTCTCGCTGATGATCAGCCGCTGGGCCGGCGACAGCCTGTTGATCACCATCCTGTGGGTCAGCCTGGCCTCGATCATCTTGGGCATGGGTCTGCCGACCACGGCCGCCTACATCGTGCTGGGCACGCTCTCGGCACCCGCCATCTACGGCCTGATCACCCACTCCGAGGCGGTGAACCTGATCGCCTCCGGCCAGGTCGTCGATACCGTCAAGGCGGTGCTCATGTTGGTCGCGCCGGAGCATACGGCTGCGCTCGGGCAGCCGATGCCGGTGGCCACCGTCAAGGCGATGCTGGCACAGGTTCCACCGGACATGGCGAGCACCATCATCGAGCAGACGGTGAGCGCCGCCAAGCGGACCGAGGGGCTGCTGTCGGCGCACATGATCATCTTCTGGCTGGCCCAGTTCAGCAACCTGACGCCGCCGGTCTGCCTAGCCGTCTATGCCGCCTGCGCGATCGCCGACAGCCCGCCCTGGAAGACCGGCATCACCGCCTTCCAGGTCGGCATGGCGTTCTTCATCATTCCACTGCTGTTCGCCTACACGCCGTTCCTGTCCTCGGACTTGGCCGAGTCGTTCAAGATCTTCTTCTTCGGGATCGGCGGCATGTACTGCGTGATCGGCGCCATCCGCGGCTACATGGAAACCAGCATCGGCTGGCCGATGCGGCTCGTTCTGCTATTTCTCGGCGTGGTCCTGCTGTGGCCGCTGGCCTCGGCGTGGGAGTTCGTCGCCCTGGGCGCCTTCGTGGTGCTGCTTGCCATCAACTTCCGCCAGAGCCGACGGGACGCGGCGGGACGGGCCGGCGGTCAGCTTCCGCCGTCGGCATCCTCGTCGACGTCGGCCTCTTCGTCGGCCGCGATGCGATAGCTGCCGGTCAGCCAACGGCCGAGGTCCTGGTCGGCGCAACGCTGCGAACAGAATGGCCGGAAGGCGTGCACCTGGGGTTGGCCGCAGATCGGGCAGCGGCGGCGGCGGGCCAGCGGAATGATCTTTCCGTGGTTCGGGTTTTCAGTTGCGTCGTCAGTCATGTCCTTCCTCCGTCCGGCGCCTGGCCGTCACCTTGAAGGCGTCGGCCGCCAAGGCGGCGTCGGCGTTCAGGCGAAGTGGCGCCCCCAGTCTCTCCTCGGCCTCGGCCAGAGCCGGAGACCACGTCGTTCTCAACAATTCGACCACGGATGGCGGCGCCGCCACCGCGATGGCGGCTCCCGCCGCCGAGCGGCTCTCTCGGAGGACGCGGCGCAGGATCTCGGCGGCAACGGTGGCCGGGCTCCTGACCCGGCCGCTGGCGGCACAGGCCGGGCAGGGCACGCAAAGCCGCTCGGCCAAGGTCTGGCCATGGCGCGGCCGCGTCATCTCGACGACCCCCAGCGGGCTGAAGCCGAACACCTGGGTTGGCAGGCGGTCGTCGGCCACCGCGGAACGCAGCCGGGTCAGTACTTCGGTCTGATGGGGACGTCGGCGCATTGGCACGAAATCGACCATCAGCATGCCCGAAAGGTTGCGCAGGCGCAGTTGGCGGGCGATCTCGATGGCCGCCTCCAGGTTGGTGGCAAGCGCCGTCTCTTCGGGGCCGCCGCTCTCCGAGCGGCCGCCGGTGTTGACGTCGATGGCGGTCAGCGCCGCCGTCGGCTGGATGATCAGGCTGCCCCCCGAGGGTAGCGCCACCCGCTCGGCCAGCGCCGCCTCGATCTCCTCCCCGACGCCGAGGGCCTCGAACAGAGGTGTCTCCTCGGTATGGCCCTGCAGTTTGGCTTCCAGCCCCTGCGCGTGCTCGCGGCAGTAGGCGGCAAGGTCGGCCAGCAGGTGGGCGCCTTCGACGACAATTCGGCGCACCTCCGGCCCCGCCTCGTCGCGCAACACCCGGCGGACCGCCGTCGGCTCGGCCAGCAGGCGGGCAGGCGGCCGGCTGTTCCGCCGTCCGTCCTGGATGGTGCGCCAGAGGCCACGCAGCGTTTCGAGCTCCCGGCCCAAAGCCTCGGCCGAGGCGTTCATGCCGGCGGTTCTCAGGATCAGCCCCTCGTCCCCTTCCGCCAGGTCGCCCAGCAAAGCCTGCAACCGTGCCCGCTCGGCCTCGCCCATGATGCGCCTGGACAACAGGATTTCGCCGGCGCCGGGCAGCAGCACCAGGGCCCGCCCGGTCAGGCCGATATGGGTGGTCAGCTTGACGCCCTTGTCGGCCACGGCATCGCGTTGCACCTGCACCAGCACGGCGTCGCCTTCCGAAACGTAATCGGTGATGCGGTCCGGGGCGGGGGTATCCGTCCTGCCGGCGGCGTGGCCGACCGGCCTGGCCTCGGCGAGGCCAAGAAAGCCCGCACGGGGCAGCCCAACGTCAACGAACGCCGCCGCGATGCCCGGCAGCACGCGCTCGACGCGGCCCATGTAGACGTTGCCGACGACGCTGTCATCGTCTGGGCGCGCCACCATCAATTCGCGGAGCCGCCCACCCTCCATGAGGGCGATGCGCGTCTCGCCCGGCCCCGCCTCGATCAGGATTTCATCGGTCGACACGGCCGGATTATGCGGCCGAAGGGGGGGCGTAGCCCAGCCCTTTCAACAGGGCCGCCGTCTCGAACAGCGGCAGGCCGACGACATTGGAATAGGAGCCGACGATCTGGCGCACGTAAAGCGCCGCCAGCCCCTGGATGGCATAACCGCCGGCCTTGCCCAGCCATTCGCCGCTGGCCAGGTAGGCGTCGATCTCGGCCGGCTCCAACCGCTTGAAAGTGACCGCCGTCACCACCAGCCGGCTGACCAGCCGGCCGGCCGGATCGATCAGGGCGACGCCGCCCATCACGCGGTGCCGGCGGCCCGACAGCAAGGCAAGGCAGGACCGCGCCTCGCTTTCCTCTTCGGCCTTGGGCAACACGCGCCGCCCGCAGGCGACAACGGTGTCGGCGCCCAGCACGAAGGCGCCGGGAACCTGCGTGGCGACGGCGCGCGCTTTGGCCTCGGCCAGCCGGTGCGCCACGTCGCGCGGCAATTCGCGCGGGCGCGGGCGCTCGTCAATCTCGGCGGGTATGATGCGATCCGGAGCAAGGCCAACCTGGGTCAGCAGGTCGCGCCGACGCGGCGACGCCGACGCGAGCACGAAAAGCGGCCTCTCGCGATCGGTCCGGTCGTCGGACATCCTTGGCTCTCCGAAGCCGGCTTAAGCGGGCGCGGCTATTTGAAGCGGAAGGTGATCCGACCCTTGGTCAGATCGTAGGGCGTCATTTCGACGTTGACCTTGTCGCCGGCGAGGACACGGATGCGGTGCTTACGCATCTTGCCGGCGGTATGAGCCAGGATCTCGTGGTCATTGTCCAGCTTCACCCGGAACATGGCGTTGGGCAGAAGCTCGGTCACGACCCCGCTGAATTCAAGCACCTCTTCTTTGGCCATATATCCCTTCTCTGTTGTGGTTTCGGCGGGCTCAAAGTGGCCGTCCGGGCCGCCCCGGTCAAGTGTTTTCCACAGTTTTCCGGCTGTTGTTCCAGCGCGTCCCGCGCGGCCTCGCCCGGAAAATCGGCGGCGCCCCTCACAGACCGGCCGTCGGCACCAGCGGGAAACGCTCCTTGATGCGGCGCATCAACTGGTCGCGCACGTCGCGATAGGCCTGCAAGTGCACCTCGCGGTTCTCGTCGTCGATCATCGAGGGGTCGAAGGTAGGCCAGAATTCCACCTCGCAGGCCATGACGCGCGTCATTTCGACGGCCTTGTGCTGGGCCTGGGGCGACAGCGAGACGACGACGTCGTAGCTGGTATCCTCCAGCGTCTCGAAGGTCTTGGGCCGATGCCCCCTGATGTCGATGCCGATCTCGTCCATGACGGCAACGGCAAAGCCGTCGACCTCGCGCTCATGCACACCCACCGAATCGACATAGATGTGGCGGCCGTGCAGGAACTTGAGGATGGCCTCGGCCATCGGCGAGCGGATCGAGTTATTGGTACAGGCGAAAAGGACGGCGGATGGCAGGTCCGGCATCGCCCTACCCCCGGATATGCAGCACGCACAGGAGGGTGAACAGCCGGCGCGCCGTGTCGGTATCGATCCCGACCTTGCCGGCCAAGCGCTCGGCCATCAGCTTCGAGCCCTCGTTGTGCAGCCCCCGCCGGCCCATGTCGATGGCTTCGATCCGCGACGGGCTCAGCGTCTTGATGGCGTTGAAATAGGTCTCGCAGACGGTGAAGTAGTCCTTGATCAGGCTGCGGAAGTCGCCCAGGGGCAATGAGAAGCTGACCAACGGCCGATCGGCCTCGTCGTGCACGTTGAAGATGAGGCTGCCGCCTTCCAAGCCCAGGTGCAGAACGAACGGGCCGGGGAAATCGCCGACCGGCGCGAAGGTGTTGGCTTCGAGCAGGTCGTGGATGGCAATCCGCCTTTCGTGCTCGACATTCGGGCTGAGGCGCACCCGCCGGTCGTCTTCCAGCACCAGATTCTTGATGCAGGGGGCGCCGGCCACAGTTCCTCAATCGGCCGGGCCGGCATTGATGCGGATAGCCACCGACAACGCATGGGCATCCAACCCCTCGGCCCGGGCCAGTGTCACGGCGGCCGGCCCCACCGCCGCCAGGCTGGCGGCGTCGCCGCCGACCAGCGACGTGCGCTTGAGGAAGTCGAGGACGCCGAGTCCAGAGGAGAACCGCGCGCTGCCCGAGGTCGGTAGCACGTGGTTTGGCCCGGCCACATAGTCGCCCACCGCTTCGGGCGTGAAGCGGCCGATGAAGATAGCCCCGGCGTTGCGGATGCGATCGGCCAGCGCCCCAGCATCTTCGGTGGCCAGTTCCAGATGTTCCGGAGCCAGGCGATCGACCAGCGCGGGGGCATCCGCTAGGCTTTCCACGACGATGACGGCGCCGAAATCGCGCCAGCTGGCGCCAGCTATTTCGGCCCTCGGCAGTGTCTTGAGGTGACCTTCCAGCGCCCGCTCGACGGCCGTGGCGAAAGCGGCGTCATCGGTGATCAGAACGGCCTGGGCGGCACGGTCGTGTTCGGCCTGGGACAGCAGGTCGGCGGCGATCCACGCCGGATCGTTGAAGCGATCGGCCACCACCAGGATCTCGGACGGCCCGGCGATCATGTCGATGCCGACGGTCCCGAACACCTGGCGCTTGGCCTCGGCCACGTAGGCGTTGCCGGGCCCGACGATCTTGTCCACGGGGGCGATGGTGGCGGTGCCGAAGGCCAACGCGCCGACGGCCTGGGCGCCGCCGATGCGATAGATCTCATCCACCCCGGCAATGCGGGCGGCGGCCAGCACCAGCGGATTCAGCACGCCGTCGGGGGCCGGCACCACCATGACAAGGCGATCGACCCCGGCCACCTTTGCCGGCAGCGCATTCATCAGCACCGAGGACGGATAGGCGGCAAGCCCCCCCGGCACGTAGAGCCCGGCGGTCGCCACCGCCGTCCATCGATAGCCGAGCCGGAGGCCGACGGCGTCGACGTAGCTCAAGCCTTCCGGCAATTGCCGGCGATGGTAATCGGTGATGCGTCCGGCCGCCAGATTAAGCGCCGCCAGGGTGTCGGGCGCGCAGGCGGCGACGGCCGTCTCGACTTCGGCGGCCGAGACCTTAAGGGTCGCGGCAGTCAGCTTGAGGCGGTCGAACTTCTCGGTGAAGGCAATGACGGCTTCGTCGCCCCGTTCCCTCACGGCTTTGAGGATGTCGGCCACCACCGGGCCGACATGGGCCTCGACCTCGCGCTTGGCGGCGATGAGCGCCACGAATCGACTTTCGAAATCCCCGTCCCGCGAGTTGAGCCGTACCGGCATCGAACGTCCTTCTCCTGCTGCCATTATTCACACGCACCAATACCCACGGCTTTCGCCGTGCGCTTTGGCATTCATACCGGGTTTCGACCGGGACCGCCACAGGACCGTGAGGCGGCGGTCCGGCTTCTCAGGTGCCGGCGGCGGCCGCCACTGGCCGGCCCAACGCCATCTCGCAGACGCTCTCGATCAGCCGGAGGCGGGCCCGCTCGACGATGTCGTTGATCGCCGGCGTGTCGACGAACATGGCCGCCGCCTGGGCCTTGAGTTCGGCCACCGTCGGCATGGCGGGAAGATGGACGCCCTGGAGGAAATGAGCCAATTCCAGGCGCGCCGCCTCGACGGAGCAGCCGCCGGTCAGGATGGCCCAGCGCTCGGCCAGCGCCGCCCGCACGTCGGCGACGATGCGCTCAGCCTCGAAGCGGGCGGCCAGTTGGCCGGCCGCCTTCTCGATGACGGCGCGCCCCAGGCGCTGCTCGGCCCGCACGACTTCGGCGGGCGGCACCCTGAGGTCGCTGACCAGTCCGATCGCCGCAAGGCCCTTCAGCAGATAATAGCTGATGTCGATCTCGTACCACCGGAAGCCCTGGCAGGCCGCCCCCTGGTAGTGGTGGTGGTTGTTGTGCCAGCCCTCGCCGAAGGTGATCAGGGCCAGCCACCAGTTGTTGCGCGATTGGTCCGCCGTCAGGTAACGTCGACGCCCGATCACGTGGGCCAGCGAATTGATGGCGAAGGTGGCGTGCCACACGGCCACCGTCGACCAGAAGAATCCGACCACAAGGCCGGACCAGCCGGCCGCCGCCAACACGGCACCGCCGAGCACCGCGGCCGGCAGATAGGGATGGCGATCCAGCCATACCAGTTCGGGAAACTTGGCGAGATCCGGCACGGCGGAAAGCTCGGTCTTGGCGTAGCGCTCGGTGAAGATCCAGCCGACGTGGGCGTGCCAGAAGCTTCTCAGTACCGGCGAATGGACGTCCTCCTCGGTATCCGAGAAACGGTGGTGGTGGCGATGATTGGCCGCCCACCACAGGATGCCGCGCTGCGCCGAGGATTGGGCGATGAAGGCGAGAACGAACTGGAAGACGCGGCCGGTCTTGAACGTACGGTGCGAAAAATAGCGATGATAGCCGGCGGTCACCCCGAACATGCGCAACGCATAGAGCCCGGCGGCAATCGCGAGGTCGGCCGCCGACACGCCGGTCCACACGGCGGCCAGGCAGGCCAGGTGGGCCAGCACGAACGGAATCGTCTCGGCCAGGCAATAGGAGTCGGCGACGGCCCGCAGCCGAGCCGTCGGGAGGCGAAACAAACCACGCATGGGGGAAACAATCTCGCAGCCAAAGGGGGAACTGGTCGCCATCGCGGCGCGGTCCCCTTCGGCAATGCCTGGGCCCCTTTGGGGACCGGCCTCCGTCCGCGTCGTCAATGTCCATCCTTTAAATGGGAACGGCGCCGCCGGGTTGCGAGTCCGGCATTGCACGGAATGTGGTATACTATGGGGTAACCGAAGCCGCTGATTCCGACATGAGGAGGTGTGCCATGTCGATGAAAGCATTGCTCGCGGTTCTGGATCACCGGCCCTCCAACCGCTCTCTGCTGGAGACGGCCTGCGCCTTCGGATCGCACTGGCAGGCCAAACTGGAGGTCCTGCTTCCCTATCCCGGAATCTGGAACCCGGAACTGATGTCCGTCGCCGACGAAACGACGCGCGAGCGCATCCAGCAGGTGGTCGCGCAGGTTCGCAATCACGAGGAGTCGTTCCTCGGGAAGTCGCGCCAGGAATTCGATGATTGCTGCCGGCGATTCCGCATTCCCGTCACATCCGACGACACCGCGCCGCCGCCCTCGGCCCGCTGGGACGCCTATACCGACTTCGACCGCGGCTACCGCGTGGTGCGCCACGCCAGGCTGGCCGATCTCGTCTTCGTCCGGCGTCCGGTCGCCGACAGCGGGGCCGGCTACGAGGATCTCATCAACCAGATTCTCGACGGCTCGGGACGGCCCATCTTGTTGGTCCCGCCGCGTTCCGCCACCGCCAACTGCGGGCGAATCGCCATCGCCTGGAAAGGCAGTGCCGAGAGCGTGCGGGCGGTCGCCGCCGCGCTCGACCTGATTGGCGCCGCCGAAGCCGTCGACATCGTCATCGCCGAGAGTGAGCGCACGCCGGGCTCGGCCGGCCGCCAACTCGGCGCCTACCTGGCCTGCCACGGCATTCGGGCGACTCCGCATGTCCTGACGGACCGCCGCAATCGTTCGGCCGGCGAGGCGATCCTCGACAAATGCGCCGACCTTAAATCGGACCTGCTGGTGATGGGGGCCTATTCCCATCCCCGCTTGCAGGAACGGGTGTTCGGCGGCGTCACCCACCACGTCATGGCGCATGCCGAACTGCCGGTGCTGATGGCCCGTTGAGCGGGAAACTTCGGCCGTATCGCGCGGACGGAACCGTCAGGCCGGGTGGCCCGAGGCGATATTGGGATGTTCGTAGCGAACTCGATGTCGCCGGGCGATACGTCGCACGCAGTAGGCACTGGCCGCCGCGATGGCAAGCGTGAGCAGCGCCTCGGCGATCCCGAAGGTCTGGGTTCTGAATTCGACGATGAACAAGAACAGGATCATCAGCCCGGCACCCATGAACGTCGCCATGATGACGCTCAAGGCTTGGCTATTGAGCAGCCGCCGGAACGAAGTCGGCCCGATGCGGTCCTGGAAGATCATGCCCGCCCCGGCGGTGATAATCGTGCCGATCGCGAGGAAGGTCACACCAACGACGAACAACATGGTCGCTCTCCTTTCACGCCCTGGCGCCGGGGGCCCGAAATGCCCCGCGGCGTCGTCAGGCACGGCGTTGAACCGTGCGAGCGAGGAGACGCGCCCGAGCGGAAAGAGAGGATCCCGAACTGGCGTCGCCGGAACCCCTTGCCGCCACAATGCACCGCACCGTGCCGGCAGGCTCGTCCGTTCGTCGCCCGCTCCGGCCGCACCGCCGGGTGCGATGCGACCGGCTGCCTTATGCAACTATTAATATACGTTACGCCATACCAAAAAGTCAAGCATACCCCACCCCCTAGCCCGGCCCCCCAAGCTCATTGGGCGCCATTTGGCCGTTAAAAATCAACCGGAGGTCGTTGCCATCCCCGGCCGGCGACGTGGGCCGGCCGGTCGTTTCGCCTCAGGCGTGGGCCTGCACGTCGTGGATATCGTAAATGGACCACAGGGCCATCAGGCCGACGATCACGCCGACAGCGATCTGGTTCCAGACGGCGGCTCCGATTACGGCGAAGTCGAGCGTCCACGGCGCGGCAACCAGCCAGACGCCAAAGAGCACACCCAACCACTCCTCCCACTCATAGAAGGCCAGAAGGGCGATGACGGCGAAGACCGCGATCACGATGCCGGTTCCGTGGGCGTTCCACGCGGCTGCGGGAACCGGCGCATCGGTCAGGACCCACGGCGAGATGAACAACCATCCTCCGAGAAACAGATTGGCGATGTCGCGCCAACGTGCCTTGAGAACTTCGCTTGCGTTACGCATGGCTACACATCCTCCTTCGCGAAGCGACATGTAACGCACACACCCGACGGACGTCGGGCGCCGCCGGCAACGGCGCAGGCCATTCCCGACGATATGAATCTGGGCGACTCCGCCTTCCCCGTCAATCCCACCTTCAGCGGAATCTATTCCCTTATATCAAAGGGTTAGGAAGCCCTGGAACGCCGCCAACGAAACGCCAACTTTAGGTCTTCTTGCCGGTGATCACCTGCACCGGCCCCGGCACCCAGGCTACCGTCTTGCCGCCGCACTTGGGGCAGACCGGTTTCTCCTTGATGTGCTCCGAAAGGCTTTGGACGACGGTGAAGGTCTTGCCGCAGGACTCGCAATGATAGGAATAGGTCGGCATGATCGCCTCCTCGCACCCAGAAGTCCGACCGCTACCCATTCTACCTTTTTGGCGAGGGGAAGGCCAGTTGGACGGGGAACGAAGGAGGCCGACGATCCATGGACCGACGGGCCCACGAACCTCCCGGTGCCGGCGCCGATGCTATTCGCCGATCCGCTCGATGTCGGCGCCGCAGGCGGCCAGCTTCTCCTCGATGCGCTCGTAACCGCGATCCAGGTGATAAACCCGGTTGATCACCGTCTCGCCGCTGGCGGCGAGGCCGGCCAGGATGAGCGACACCGAAGCCCTGAGATCGGTCGCCATCACCGGAGCGCCGGAGAGGCGCGGGACGCCGCGCACGATGGCCGACGCCCCGTGCACGTTGACGTTGGCTCCCATGCGGCAAAGCTCGGGCACGTGCATGAAGCGGTTCTCGAAGATGGTCTCGGTGATCATCGAGGCGCCTTCGGCCACCGTCATCAGGGCCATGAACTGGGCCTGCATGTCGGTGGGGAAGCCGGGATAGGGCTCGGTCATGGCATCCGCCCCCTTGAGCGCCCCGTTGGCGCGGCTGACCCGGACGCCGTCCGGCGTCTCCCAGATCTCGACACCGGCCTTGCGCAGCACCTCCACCAGCGATTCGATCAAGTCGAAACGGGCGCCCCGCAGGGTCACGTCGCCGCCGGAAATGGCGGCGGCGATGGCATACGTCCCGGTCTCGATGCGATCAGGTACCACCGCATGGTGGGCGCCGTGCAACCGCTTTTTACCGCGGATGGTGATCGTGCCTCGGCCGATGCCCTCGATGTCGGCGCCCATGGCGACGAGGCAACGGGCAAGGTCGGCCACCTCGGGCTCACGCGCCGCGTTGGTCAGCGTGGTTTCGCCGTCGGCCAACACGGCCGCCATCAGGGCGTTTTCGGTGGCCCCGACGCTGACCATCGGAAAGACCACGTTGGCACCCTTGAGGCCATTCGGCGCCGTCGCCTCGACATAGCCTTCGCGGATGTCGATGGTGGCGCCCATCTTGGCCAGCGCGCTCAGGTGCAGATCGACCGGCCGGGTACCGATGGCGCAGCCGCCCGGCAGCGACACCCGAGCCGCCCCCGCGCGGGCCACCAGCGGGCCCAGCACCAGCACCGAGGCGCGCATCTTGCGCACCAGGTCGTAGGGCGCCGTGGTATTGGCGATGGTCCCCGCGGTCAGTTCGAAGGTACGCCCGGCGTGACCGCCGTTGGGGGCATGGCCGTTCATGGCGATGTCGACCCCCAGTTCGGCCAACAGGTGCGCCATCGTGGTGATGTCGACCAGGTGCGGCAGGTTGGAGAGGGTAAGCGTCTCCTCGGTCAGCAGGCTGGCGGCCATCAGGGGCAGCGACGCGTTCTTGGCGCCGCCGATCGGAATTGAGCCCTCGAGAGGCCGGCCGCCGCGAACGACGATACGATCCATGGGGGAGTCCTTGTGTTCGTTGGCCGGGACATCCGGCCGGGTGCGACGCCGACGCGACCGGCAGACAGGGCCGACGCAAACCGCCGCCGCGGGTTTTAGCCCATGCGCCCGCCCGCCTCAAGTACGGGCATCCCCGGACGGCCAGTTATTCCGTTGAGGATTCCGGCGACGGCTCTCCGGTGGCAACGGCCTCGGCCTGGCGGGCCCGGGCCTGCTCCTTGCGCCGCTGCAGATTCTCGCGCAGCGCGGCGGCCAGCCGGCGGCGGCGTTCCTCCATGCGCTGGCGCGATTTCTCGGCCCTTGCCGGACGCTTCGGCCGACACAGCTCGGACATGGCCTCGGCTCTCCAGAAACGGTGGTTTTCCGGCATCCTGGGCATCGCTCAGGGAAACGTCAAGGGGCGCTTGCGTTGGCCGGTCCACTGTGGCATGGTGCGCCCCGCTTTCCCGGTGCCGCCGTAGCTCAGGGGTAGAGCACGCCCTTGGTAAGGGCGGGGTCCACAGTTCAATTCTGTGCGGCGGCACCACCTTTCCCCTGAAAACAAGAGATTGTTCCGTGTTGCGGCTTTCCGGCACGCGACGCGGACCCACCCCATCAGTTGGGGAAGTTCAGATGATCGCGCAGAGCCGCCTCGAAAAACGGGGCTGCGGCGCCGATGATCTCGTCCGCCGCCATATGCCTTGCGGTGACCAGTTTCAGGTCTTTCTTGGCGTAGGTGGGAAGCAGATCAAGCAAGCCGGTCCGCAACCGATCGAAAATGCCCGCATCCTGCACAAACGGACCCGTCACGACGATGGTTCGGGCGAACAACACCATCTGAAGATCGTGCAAGGCCGTGACGAAGCGTTCGGTCGCCCGCCGGATGACAGAACACTTGGCCAGATCCATCCGCGCCAAGAAATCCTCGAAGGCCCATTCATCGCCCGGCGCATCCGGATAGGCGTGCCGGATTTCCGGAAGAATGGCCCAGAGGGCGGCTTCGGTTTCCAGGCAGCCGCGTTTTCCGCATAGGCATTGGCGGTCCGTCTGCCCGCCGCCGAGCCAGTGACCCAGTTCACCAAATCCTCCGCCATGGGGCCGCAAGATCTGGCCGTCATGGGCATAGGCGGCGCCGATGCCGAAGCCCCAGTGGACGAACAGGGTCCCTCCCTCCCCCGCTTCCGGATGGACGGCAAGGTAACGTTCCAACTCGACGTTGAGGTTCTTGCTGACCAGCACCTTAAGGCCGCTCCGTCGGCCCAGTTCCTCGAAGGTCATCTCCCTCATCCTCGGCCACCGGGAGGAGAAGATCCAAACGCCGGAACGCTCGTCGACCAACCCGGGCAAAGCCAGAACGATCCCCTCCAGGTCCATGCCAGGCGTCACGCACGGCCGGAGTTCCTCGACCAGCGAAGCGAACAGGGCCTCCAGATCGGCGTTTCCCGCCATTGAATCGATCGGTTGTTCGAACCTTCGTTCGGCCCGAACGCTGCCGGCCATGTCGACCAGGGTGGCGCGGACCGTGTTGGACACCACGTGCACGACAATGGCGGCAAAGCGGTCGGACACCGGCGTCAGGGGGATCTCCCGACGGCCCTTGCGGTTCTCAACAACCGGTTCACCCTCGCGGACCAGACGGTGTTCCAGCAGGTCGGCCACCAGGACCGACACCGTGGCGGGGCGGATTTTCAGGTCACTGGCGATCTGCTTGCGGGTGACCTCCGGCCACGCGCATATATGGCTGTAGATCCTGGCTTTGTTTCGGTCCGCCGCAGTCGCCACCGCGGGTGTCTCCCAGTGATTCAGACGGCCGAACATTCCTCCCTCATTCCGCCACGAGGCCCAACGCCGAAAATCTTGACCTGGATTTGATTACACCATAAGTTATTAAATGAGCGCAAGGTTCAGGTTGAGGAGAAGTCCGGTGCAGGTCTATCAACGCGATACCGCCCAGGAAATTGGCCGGGATGCCGCCATTCGCGGCGCCGATGCGATCCGCAAGGCCATTGCGAGCAAGGGAAAGGCCGCCATCATCCTGGCCACCGGCGCGAGCCAGTTCGATTTGCTGGCCACCCTGGTTGAACTCCCCGGGATCGATTGGGCGAAGGTCACGACATTTCACCTGGACGAATACATCGGCCTTCCCGAGAGCCATCCGGCCAGCTTCCGCAAATACCTGAAGGAGCGATTCCTCGCCAAGGTCCCAAACCTTGGCCGTTTCGTGTTCGTGGAAGGCGACGCCGCCGATCTGGGGGGCGAACTGGCCCGTTTGGGAAACGCGATTGTGCGAGACCCGATCGATGTGGCCTTTGTCGGTATCGGCGAAAACGGCCATCTGGCGTTCAACGACCCGCCGGCCGATTTCGAAAATGAAACCCCGTACATCGTCGTCGAGTTGGACGAACCCTGCCGGCGCCAGCAAATGGGCGAGGGTTGGTTTGCGACGCTGGACGATGTGCCGGCCCGGGCGGTGTCGATGTCGATCCGTCAGATCATGAAGAGCGCAATCATCATCTGTACCGTGCCCGATGCCCGCAAAGCGCCCGCCGTGAAGGCCTGCGTGGAGGAACCGGTGTCGAATCTGAGGCCCGCCTCCATCCTGCGCGAGCATGCCGACGCCCATCTGTATCTGGACACGGCTTCCGCCTCTCTTCTTTCGTCCCCGTCCACAGGCACCTGACGATTCGGCCATGGCATTCATCGCACGAGCCGCCTCTTCGACCTTCAGGGTGTATTCCGGCGATGATGCGCCGCAGATCGACGTCGTCGTCGATGCGGGGGGACGGATCGATTCCATTCTGCCCTGCCGCCCTGCGGAGGCCACCTCACCCCATGCACCCTGCGTTACCCCCGGCCTTGTGGACATCCAGGTCAACGGCTTCGCGGGTGTTGATTTCAATACCGCCACGTTGCCGCCAGCCACGTTCGAGAGCGTGCTTCACGAACTCCTGGCTTGCGGGGTCACCCGGTTCCTGCCGACGCTGATCACCGCGGACGAGGACGACCTGGTGGAGCGTCTCGAGGCCCTCGACCGAGCCATCGCCGCTAGCCCTCTCGGACAGCAGATGGTGATGGGCTATCATGTCGAGGGGCCCTTCCTTTCAAAGCAGGGCGGGTATTCCGGATGCCACCCGGCCGATGCCATGAAGCCGGCGTCGTTGGCGACGGTTGAACGCCTCCTGACCGGTCGCCGCAAGCCGATCCGCATCCTGACCATGGCCCCGGAGGTACCGGGCGTCATCGAGTTGATTCCCATCCTCCGCGCCCGCGGCATCACCTGCTCCATCGGCCATACGGCCGCCGACGCCGAAACCATTCACAGGGCCGTCGAGGCCGGGGCAACCTTGTCCACCCATCTCGGCAATGGCCTGCCCCATCAGCTTGCCAAGAACGACAACCCGCTGCTCGCCCAGCTTGCCGAGGATGGGCTGTTCGCCGGCTTCATCGCCGACGGCATCCACATCCCGTCGGCCGTTCTTCGCACTTGGCTGCGAGCCAAGACGGTGCGCCGCTCCATCCTGACGTCCGATGCCGCCGCCGCGGCCGGACCGAACACACCGGCCGGGATCTATACCATCGGCGAGGCGAGGATCGAACGCAGCCCCGATGGCGTGGTCCGCATCCCCGGGTCGCCGTACCTGGCCGGATCCTCGGTATCGATGGACCAAATGGTCCGGAACGTCATGACGTGGTTCGACTTCGGGTGGGACGACGTCCTGCGGCTCTGCCGCGTCAATCCGCTGCACGCGATCGCCGAGACGCGGACCGTGCCGGCAATCGGCGATTGGGCCGATTTCATTGAATGGATCGATGGCGAGAACGGGCCGCAGATCGCGCGGGTCCATTTCGGCCCGTGGATATGGAACGACACGCAGCGACCGAACCTTCAACATGGGGAGCAGGAGAAGAGACCATGAAATCGAAAACCTTACTGGGCCTCGGCCTCGTCGCCATCGCCGCGATGGCATTGGGCGGAATCCATCCGGCAAGCGCCGCCAAGATCACGATGCGCCTGGCCGAGAACCAGCCCGAAAACAATCCGGTTTCCGTCGCCATGCATCACTTCGCCAAGCTGGTCAAAGAAAAGACCAACGGCGAAATCGAGGTGTCGGTCTATACCGCAGCCCAGCTTGGCCAGGAGCCCGAGACCATCGAGCAGGCCCAGCTTGGCGCGATCGAATTCGCCCGCGTGAACAGCGTGGTGGTCGGCAACGTGGTCAAGGAAGTGGGCGTCTTCACGCTGCCTTACGTATTCCGTGACATCGACCACAAGTTCAAGGTGCTCGACAGCAAGATCGGCAAGGAAGTCGATGCCGCCCTCGAAAAGCAGGGGCTGGTCAACCTCGGCTACATGGAGGCCGGAACCCGTTCCTTCTATACGATCAAGGGCAAGCAGATCAAAAGCCTGAGCGACCTCAAGGGCAAGAAGATCCGCGTCCAACCGGCGCCGATCTCGATCCAGATGGTCAAGCTGCTGGGCGCCACGCCGACCCCGATGAACTATGGCGAGGTTTACTCGGCCCTTGAGACCGGCGTCATCGACGGGGCCGAGAACGACTATGTCAGCTATGTGACCTCAGGCCACTTCGAGGTCGCTCCCTTTTTCACCGAGGACAACCACCTGAGCCCACCGGCGATGCTGTTGATGAGCAAGGACAAGCTGGATTCCCTTTCGAAGGAACACCAGACGGCCATCCTGGCCGCCGGCAAGGAAGCCGCCATCTTCGAGCGCGATCTCATGGTCAAGGGCAACGAAGAGGCCAAGCAGAAAGCCCTCGCCGCCGGCGTCGTCATCACGACCATCGACAACGCGCCGTTCCGCGACGCGGTCAATGAAATCTACGCGATGTTTCCCGACTACGCGGACATGCTCAAGCGGATCGCATCCGTCAAGTAGCGCGCGCAATACCTTGCCGCGGGGGCGACCACCCGTCGTCCCCGCGGTTTTCCGATCGCATGGGTTCTAAGGGACGGGCCGATGGCGAGGAAGGAGCAGGAATGATCCGGCGGATCGTGGTCTTCATCGACCATACGGTGGTGTATCTCTGCGCCGTCCAGCTGATCGCCATGCTGGCGATCATCTTTTCGCAGGTCGTATTGCGCTATGTGTTCAACGATCCGACCAGTTGGTCCGAGGAACTGACCCTGCTGATCCTGATCTGGTTCGGCTATATGAGCATGGCGCTGGGGTTCGGGCATAACTACCACATCGCGCTCCATTCGCTGACCCGCAACTTGCCGGACGCCGCCATTCGGGCTCTGCAGATCCTGTCCGACGTGCTGATTCTGATCATCGCCGGAATGATGATCCATTACGGTGGCGTGCTGGTTGCCAAGACCGCCATCCAGAGCATGCCCGCCCTCGGGATCTCGAAAGCCGTTCTCTATTACAGCCTCGTCCTGTCGGGTGGTTTGACCGCCTTCTACGCCGGCATACACCTGTTCCGGCCGGACGCCTTCGCCGGAACCTCGATCATCGAGCGGCTGGAAGAACCGAAATGACCACGGATGCCACCGCGCTGACCATCCTGCTGGCGGCCTTCTTCGGGCTGATCCTGATCCGGGTGCCCATTGCCGTGGCCCTGATCACCGCCTCGGTGGCCTGTGGACTGTACCTGCAAATTCCCCTGGTCGTGCTGCTGCAGAAGATGGTCTCCGGCTTGAACAGCTTCACGTTCCTGGCCGTCCCTTTCTTCATCATCGCCGGCGAACTGATGAGCGACGGCGGCATGTCGGACAAGATCATCAAGCTTGCCGACGCCGTCGTCGGCAAGGTGCGCGGCGGCCTGGCCATGGTCAATGTCCTGGCGAGCATGCTGTTCGGCGGGATTTCCGGTTCCTCGGTGGCCGACGTGTCGGCGATCGGGACCTTTCTCATCCCGCTGATGAAAAAGAAGGGGTATCCCGCCGATTTCGCGACCGCGGTAACCGTCTCGGGCTCGGTTCAGGGCATCATCATCCCGCCCAGCCAGAACATGATCTACTACGCCCTCGCGGCCGGGGGACTGTCGATCAGCAAGCTGTTCATCGCCGGCTATATCCCGGGCATCCTGTTTGGTTGCAGCCTGATGACGGTGTGCTACGTCATTGCCGTCCTGAAGAAGTTTCCACGTGGCGATTCCTATACCCTGCGCCAATCCCTCCGCATCTTTCTCGATGCGATCACCGGCCTTTTCGTCATCTTCATCATCATCGGCGGCATCCTGTTCGGCATCTTTACCGCCACCGAGTCGGCCGCGGTCGCCTCGGTCTACGGCCTGATCATCACCGTATTCGTCTACCGGACCCTGGGCCCGCGGGACGTGCTGAACGTGTTCCTGCGCTCGCTGAAGACCTTGTCGATGATCATCGCCATCATCGGCGCGTCGTCGGTCTTCGCCTTTCTGCTGGCCTGGCTGAAGGTTCCGGTAATGGTTTCCGTATTCTTCACCAGCGTTTCCAGCGAACCGCTGGTCGTCATGCTCATGATCAACCTGCTGCTATTGGTTCTGGGCATGCTGGTCGATATGGGAATCCTGATCCTGCTGATGACCCCCATCCTGCTGCCCGTAGTGACCGCGGTCGGCTTCGACCCGATCCATTTCGGCATCATCATGATGGTCAATCTGGGAATCGGCCTGTGCACGCCGCCGGTCGGCACGTCGCTGTTCGTCGGCTGCTCGATCGCCCGCATCAGCATCGAAGACGCCGTCAAGGGCTTCACGCCCTTCTATCTGACGATGCTTGCCATTCTGACGCTGATCATCCTGTTCCCGGAACTGTCGCTCTGGCTTCCGTCCAAAATGCGTTGAGCGGCCCCGAAAGGGGTTCAGCCATACCTACCCTTACCGCCGCGAAAAAAGCGGCGGGTCGTTCCAACCGGGGGCCGGCGGGGCCGGTTCGGGCCGGATGTCCACCAGGCAATTGACGCTGGGGCCCTGCGAAAGGCGCGAGGTTCCGATATCCGCCGTCAGCACGTTTGGATTGCCGTGCCGTTCCAAAGGTGCCGACGCCGCCGGGTCATCCGGGTCATACCACGCACCCGTCGCCATGACCGCGACTCCGGAGCGCACGGCGGCGGTCAGCCGCGCGCCGGCCAGGCAGGCGCCGCGATCGTTGAAAACACGCACCACCTGCCCCTCGCCGATCCCCCGCCGGGCGGCGTCTTGCGGATTCATCAGCACGGGTTCCCGCCCCGCCTCCTTTCCCGCGGCCCCCACCGACGTCTGATCGAGCTGGGAATGCAGGCGGTTCTCGGGCTGCGGGGTCAACAGGTGGAAAGGGTAGCGCACCGCCTGCCGGGCGCCCAGCCACTCGCCGGGCTCGAACCACCGGGCGTGGCCTGGGCAATCGGCGTAGCCGAACGAGGCGATGGTTTGGCTGAACAGTTCGATGCGGCCCGACGGCGTACCAAGCGGCGCGACGTCAGGATTGTCGACGAACGCACCCAGGGGAACGACTGGTCCTGGATCGGCGATCAGGTCGGCCAAGTCGACCATGCCGATTTCCCGGAACCGCTCGAACGGCGGAAGCTCGGGGTGGTTTCCGGCATACCCCGCATAGATCCAACGCAGCCAGTCGTCGACCGTGCGCCCCTCGGTGAACGCCTCTTCGAACCCCAGGCGGGCCGCCATCAGACGGAACACCTCGTGATCGGTCTTGGCCTCGCTTCGGGGCGCAAGAATTTGATGGCTATAGACGATTTCGCAGCCGCGCCGGGCGACGCAGACGTCGCTGCGCTCCAGCCCAACACAGACCGGAAACAGGATGTCGGCATGCCGGGCGATCGGATTCCAATGGGTCTCGTTGACGATGATCGTTTCCGGCCGCTTCCAGGCGCGTCGCAGGCGGTTGATGTCCTGATGGTGGTGGAAGGGATTGCCGCCCACCCAGTAAACCAGCCGGATATCGGGAAACGTCAGACGCTGGCCGTCGTAATCGATGGTGGCGCCGGGATCGAGCAGCATATCGGCGATACGGGCCACCGGAATGAATGTCCCGACGGGGTTCTTGCCCTGCGGCAGGGCCGGACCGCGCAAACGGGCCCCGTGCCTGCCGACGGCGTTCATGCTGCCCAGACCGAACGCCAGGCCGCGTCCGGGCCGCCCGATCTGGCCGACCAGGGCGGCCAGGGTGACGGCCATCCAGAAGGCCTGTTCGCCGAATTCGGCGCGCTGCAACGACCAGGCACAGGCAATCAGCGACGGGCCGGCGGCCAGACGCCCCGCGATGTCGCGGATGCGCTCTGGCGGGCAGTCGCAAATTGCCGCCGCCCACTCGGGCGTCTTGGCGATGCCGTCGTCGCGCCCCGTCACGTAGGTCTCGACCGCCTTGTAACCGACGGTGCAACGCGCCAGGAAGGCCTTGTCGACCAGGCCTTCGTCGATCAGCGCGTGGGCGACGCCCAACATGAAGGCGGTGTCGGTTCCCGGCCGGATGGACAGGCATTCCGCCCCGGGAAAGTCGGGCACGTCGTCCGCCGTCGGCGACACCACGACAAGACGGCAACCGGCCTCGGCGCAACGCGACAATCCGCCGGGCACGTGGTGGCGCACGAGGCCGCCGGCCTCCACTTGCGTATTGCGCAATGTGATGCCGCCGAAGGCCAAGATGAAGGAACCGGCCGACGCGATGGACGCCCAGTCGGGCGTACAGGAGGCGGGATCGCCGTATTCCTCGCCCAACACATGGCCGAGCAGCACCGAACCAGCAGCGTGGCTATAGGTGTTCTTGGCGAAGGTGAAGCCGCCGGCCAGGGTCATGAAGCGCTTCATCTGGCTTTGCGGATGATGGAAACGTCCGGCGCTGCCCCAGCCGTAGGAACCGGCGAAGATCGATTCGTTGCCGAAGGTCCGTCCGACCCTATGAATCTCGTCGGCCGCCAGGGCGACGGCCTCGTCCCAAGTCACAGGGACAAAGGGTTCGGCCCCCCGCCGCCGCGTATCGGGCCGGCCGCTCCGCCGCGCCTCCAGCCAGCCCTCGCGCACGGCGGGGCCGCCGATGCGCAGGGGATGGTCGGCCAATTCGGCATAGCCTTGCATGAGCGCCGACGGGGACGGATCGTCGGCAACCGGCTCCAGGCGCAACCTCCCATCCGGCAGCCGCGATGCCGCCGCGGCCCCCCAATGGGTCCCGACGGTCAAGCCTAGGGTCGCGATGTCGCGTGGGTCGCGGTTGGACGCCGTCATCTGTTCGCCTTCAAGAAGGGGCCGCGGATCGTGTCGGTTCCCTTAACAAGCGGACGCGACACAACGCAATGGCGATTCTCCCCCTTCCCGGCCGATTTCCAATCAATCGCGCGTCGGGGTCAGCAATTCGCCGTTCACGTCGAATTTCATGGCGAGCAAGCCGGGGGTGACGCCAAGACCCGGATGGGCGGCAACTTCGTCCAGCAGGGCCGTGGAAACGAACATCCGATCCAAGGTCGCGGTATTGCGGATCCAGCACAGCCGGACGTCGGCGGCGGTAACCGGCCCGGCCGAGGCGAAGGCGTAGTCGACGGCCATCTTGTCGGTCTTGCCGATGATCGGCAGGCGCCCCTTCTCGGGCGTCACCGCGGTGACGCAGTTGACGTCGGTGTAGCCGCGGTCGAGCTTGTCGGCGAACCGTTGGGTCACAAAATCGGCAAGCCCGACGCCCAAACCGTTGCCGTGTGACTTCTCGGTCAGATCCCTGAGAACGATCCGGGTGATGTGCGGATGCTCGAGCGGCGGCTCGTAGATGTTCATGATGCGGCCGATCACCTTGGTGTCCATGCCGGTGCCGCTGATCTCCTTGCCGCTTTCATCGACGATCAGAATATCAAGGCGGTCGAACGGCAGATGGGGGCAGGTCTCCTTGGCCAGTTCGAGAAGCTTCGCTTCCTCCTCGACGAAGTTTTCGGGTGTCACCGCCTCGATCTTGGCCGCCTGACCGAAGCCGTTCTCGACGATGCCGACGCCCAAGGTAATGGGCGCGCGCTCCAGGATGTGCTGCCCCGAGGCGATCAGGGTGCGCTCATAGCCGAAGCGCACGGCCCAGCTGTGGGCGTTGATTGCCCCCTGGTGCTTGCCCAGGCCGATGACCATCATCTTGGTCAGGCCGCTTTCGATGCGGCCGTTGAACTCGGTATGCGGCTTGATGCGGTTGACGACGATGATATGGTCGCTTTCCATCGCGTCGCGGCTGAAGGCGACGGGGATGCCCTCGGCGGTGGTGCCGAGGTCGACCACATCCATGGACGAGACGATGGGCGCGCCGAAGCTTTGCTCGGTTACCCCCAGCCCTTCGAGCATTTCCGTCTGCCCCTCGGCGGTGGCGCCGCCGTGGCTGCCCATCGAGGGAACGATGATGGGATGGGCGCCAACCGCCTTGACCTCGTTCACTGTCGCCCTCAAGACGGCGATCATGTCGGTGATGCCGCGGCTGCCGGCGGTAACGGCCACCCGCGAGCCCGGCTTGATGCGATTGGCGAGCCCGACCCGCCTCATTTCCCCGGCGATGGCGGCATCGACGTCGGCAACCCGGGTTTCGTTCAGGCGTTGGGTGATTTGAGCAAGCTTCGGATAGTTCATCGTCTCGTCCTTAGATCACCGGTCCGGTGACGTAGATGTCCATGGCGCGGGTGTAGCCGGTGATCTCGGCGCGCGTGCGGGCGCCCGAGGCGACGTCGAGGAGGGTCTTGAGGATGCGCTGGCCGGCTTCCGGCAGGCTTTCGGTCCCCTCGATGACGCCGGCCACCGACAGGTCCATGTGGTCGCGCATCTTCTCCCAGGTCAACGCGTTGCCGGTCAGCTTGACCACCGGCACGAACGGGAAACCCTGCGGCGCCCCGCGTCCCGTCGCAAACGCGATGACGTTGCACCCCGCCGCCGCAAGCCCGGTCAGGATCTCCGGCTCGCGGCCCGGGGAATCCATCAC
>JACZKS010000191.1 GCA_014859895.1 Rhodospirillales bacterium | reverse complement strand
GGGCGAGGCGGCGTTCGAGGCCCCGGATCGAGAAACAGTCGTCGGCCATTGCCCCCTCGAAGGGCTGGTCGAACAGCCAGCCGCCGTTCGCCGGCACCCCGGGCCCGGCGGTCTGGCGGCGGCCGGCAACAAAAAAGCCCGATCCGATGCCGGTCCCCAGCGTCACCCCGATCACCCGGGCATGGCCGCTGGCCGCGCCGTATCCGATCTCGCCCCCGATCGCCGCTTCGGCGTCGTTGACGAACATGAATTCCGACGCCGGAAAACCGGTGCGGCGCGACAGCTCGCTTCCGATGGAAAGGCCGTAAAGGGTCTCGAACTTCCGCACGCCGGCGATCCGGCAGACCCCGGTGTCGTATTCGAAGGGACCGGGAAAGGCCAAGGCGACGCCGGCGACGGCTCCGCCGGGGGCGGACGCGCCACGGTCCTGAATGCAGCGGGCGAAGGCGGAAAGGATGGCCTCGGCGGGCGCGTGGCTGTCGATGGGCGTCCGCGCGCGCTCCAGAACCCGCATGCCGTCCGGCCGCACCAGCCCGCTTTTCACCGACGTGCCGCCGACGTCCAGCGCGATGACGAACGACGGGCTGTCCACCGGAAGCCTCAGGTGCGACCGTAGATGTCGTCCCGGCGCTCGATGTCGTCTTCGCGCAGGTCGGCGCCGTACTGGATCTCGATCACGCTGAGGTCGGTGCTGCCCGGATTTTCGAGGCGGTGCCACGTGCGCACGGGAATGAAGACGTTGCCGTTCTCCTCGACGGTGCGCACCTCGTCGTCCAGGGTGACCTTGGCGGTTCCCTGCACCACCACCCAGTGCTCGTTGCGCCCCTGGTGGCGCTGCAGCGAAAGCTGCGCCCCCGGCAGCACGACGATCCGTTTCACGACGTGCCTAGGCCCGAGGTCCAAGACCTCCCAGCTTCCCCATGGGCGGGTGTCGCGTTCGCCCCGGTTGTAGGCATTGCCGGCGGGTTGGTCGGGCATGGGATTATCCCGTCATCTCAGCATGGACGCATGCATGTCCGCCATGTAGAGGGCATAGGCGTTGTCCATGTGGCGTTGCATCGCCGCCGCCGCCCCTTCGGGGTCGCGACGCAGCACGGAGTCGAAAATCGCCTTGTGGTCCTCGCAGGACTGCCGGTTGCGATCCTCGACGTCGACGATCTCCGGACGCTGCGTGATCAGCCATTCGACGAACGCGTCGTGCATCGCCATGATAATGGGATTGCCGACCGTTTCCGCAAGCGCCCGATGGAAGGCGACGTCCGTCTCGACGAACTCCCGCTCCTGCCCGATGGTCCGCTGGTTGCGCTCCAGCCAATAGCCGAGGCGGGCGATCTGGGCGTTGGTCGCGTGGTTGGCGGCATAGCGGGCCAGGCTGACCTCGATGAAGGAGCGCACCTGCTCGAAGTGGGCGAAACCTTCGGGCTGGTTGAGGATATAGCGCGCCGCGCCGCTCAACTCGCGCAGGATCTTGCCGGGCGTCGGTTTGGCGACGCGCGGCCGCTGCCGGGGGGAAAGCTCGGCCAGGCCGACGCGCTGCAAGGCGACCAGCGCCTCGCGGACCGAAGGGCGGCCGACCCCGAACTCCTCGCACAGCTCGCGCTCGGAGGGGAAAAACGAGCCGACCGGGTATTGCCCCGAGCGCACCCGCTCGGCGAGTTGATCGACGATCCCGCTCGAAAGCCTCTGGCCCTCTGTCTGCAACTCGTTCATGCGGCCTTTTACCATGGGGCGCCGAATCGTGACAACGGTCCTATCAAAACGTGCTTTGGATGATCCAAACCATCCTTTTGGTCTGTCAGTTCAGGAAGCCGTCGAGGACGCCGGAATCGATGAAGTCGTCGAGCCCCTTGACCGCGGCCGGGTCGCCCAGGCCCAGCGGAAGCCGGCACGGCCCGCAGTCCACGCCGCGCCGCGCCAGGACCCGCTTGATCGCCGGCAGCAGGTTGGCGCCCAGCAGATGCACCACCAGCTCGCACGACAGGGCCTGGAGGCGCTTCGCCTCGTCCAGGTTGGCCTCCTCGACGCACTGGTGAACCGCGCGGTAAAGCCCGCCGACAAGGTTGTAGGTCGAACCGATGCCGCCGTCGGCGCCGAACAGCGCGCCACCGGCATAGATCTCGTCCTTTCCGAACAGCAGCGCGCGGTCCGGGAAGGCGCGGCGCAGGCGGCTGAACAGGTAAAGGTCTTCCGACGTGAACTTGATGCCGGCGACGCCTTCCATCGACAGCAGCGCCGACGTCTCCTCGAAGCTGAAGGCCCGCCGCGCCGGCGACGGATAGTGGTAGACGAAAAGCGGAAGCCCGGAAGCCTGGAGGATGGCCTTGTAGTAATCCTGAACGAGGTCGAAGCGCGCCGCATGGGATTCGTCGGGCGGCAGGGCCGAGATCGCGTCGTAGCTCGCCTCGCTGGCCGCTTTCGCCAGGATCTCGGCCGCTCTCAGGCTGGGTGTGCCGACATGGGCGATCAGGCGCGCCTGCTTTGGCTTGGCGCATTCGGCCACGACCTGAAGCTGGGTGATCCGTTCCGAAATCTGCATCAGGGTCTGTTCGGCCGTCGTGCCGCCGACGTAAAGGCCGTCGAGATCCTGGCGCAGGACATAGGCGCAGAGGGCGCGCTGGCGCGCCTCGTCGAAGGCGCCGTCGTCGGCGAAGCCCGAAAGGATGGCGGCGTAGAACCCGGAAAACCTGTGCTTCAACATACCCTCACCCGCGATGGAAACGTGCTCACATGCGATGATGGTTAACCAAAATACATATTTTGGCAAGCCATATTGCGATTATTGACATCCAAAACTCGCGGATGGTACTCTGCTTAAGATCAAACGGATAAATTCCGGCCACGATTGGCGCGGGCACGATCGGCCCCCAGCACAAACCAGGAGGTTGCACGCTATGACCCTATCGAAAGGATTCGCCGCCGGCCTTCTCGGCATGGCGGCCGTTCTGACGGCGATGCCGTCGGCGGCGAAGGAATACAAGTTCGCCATCCAGGACTCGCCCGCCAGCATCATCTACAAGGGCATCGACGCGATGAAGGCCGAGGTCGCGAAGCTTTCCGCGGGCGATGTCACCTACGCGATCTTCCCGTCCGAACAGTTGGGCGGCCTGCAGGCGATCATCGATCAGGTCCGGGAAGGGGAAATCGACTTCACCGCCGTCGGCTATCCGGACATGAGCTATCTCATCCCCGAGCTGAAGCTCATCGGCGAGCCCTACGTGGTGAAGGACTACGACCATCTTCTGCGCATCGCCAAGGGCCCCTACGGGCAGAAGATGGACGCCGCCTTCAACGCCAAGGGGGTGCGCGTGCTCGACATCTGGTACGGCGGAACCCGGCAGACCACGTCGAACAAGCCCATCAACCAGATCGCCGACATGAAGGGCCTCAAGCTGCGCACGCCCAACGTCGACTTCCTCATCGACTTCGCGACGGCGGCGGGCGCGAAGGCGGTTCCGGTGGCCTTCCAGGAAGTCTACCTGGCGCTGAAGACCAACCAGGTCGACGCCCAGGAGAACCCGCTTCCCACCATCGACACGATGAAGTTCTACGAGGTCCAGAGCCATGTCGCGCTGACCAACCACTTCGTCGCCAGCAAGGCCATCGTGGTGTCGGAAAAGACCTGGCAGGGGCTGAACGAAAAGCAGCGCGCGGCCGTCGTCCAGGCCGCCGCGACGGCGCGCAAGATCAACAACGACATGATGTTCAAGCAGGAAGCCGATCTGCTCGAAGGCTTCCAGAAGCGCGGGATCACGATCACCAAGCCCGACACCGCGCCGTTCCGCGACGCCATGCGTCCGTTCTACCAGAAGCTGGAAGAAAAGTTCGGCGCCGGGACCATTGACGCCCTGATCAAGCAGTAGTCTTCTCGAACGGCGCCGGAGCGGCATCCCCCGCCCCGGCGTCCGGTTTCGCCTTGAAGCGGGGCTGTCGCCTTGACGGATGAATTCCCACCCAGGACAACGTCTCCGGAAGGATGGACGGCGGCCGGCCTGCTGCTGGGGCTCTTCCTCGTCATCCTTCTGCAGATCGTCGGCCGCTATCTTCCGTTTCCGACCCCCATCTGGACCGAGGAGTTGTCGCGCTGGCTGTGGGTATGGCTGGTCTTCGTCGGCATCGCCGAGGTGGAGCGGACCGACACCCACCTCAAGATGGATCTCCTCGCCACCGCGTTGCCCCGCCATATCCGCACGCTGGTTTTCCTGGCCATCGACGTGGTCTCGGTCGTCGTTTTCATCGAACTGATCCGCATCGGCTACCGGGGCGCCCTGCGCAGCATGGACGCCACATCCATCACCCTGCCGGTGACGATGGTCTTCTTCTACGCGGCCTATCCCTTGGCCGGGATCTTCATCGTCCTGCGCGTCGCGCAGCGGATGGTCCGCCGCGTGCGCAGCCTGGGCGGCCGGCCGAAGGCGGATGGGCGATGATCATTCTCATCCTCGCCTCGGCCTGGCTGGTCCTGGTCCTCGTCGGGGTGCCGATCGGCGTCGCCATGATCGTCGTCTCCCTGGGCTACTTCCATGTCGTGGGGGCGGGGCTCGGCTTCGCGGTCAGGCTGATGTCCGACGGTCTCAACAGCTTTCCCCTGCTCGCGGTGCCGCTGTTCATCCTGACGGCGGCGCTTCTCAACTCGTCGGGGATCTCGCGGCGTCTCTTCGATTTCGCCAAGACCCTGGTCGGCCATGTCCCCGGGGGGCTCGGCCACGTCAATATCCTGGCCAGCCTGTTCTTCTCGGGCATGTCCGGCTCGGCCATGGCCGACGCCGGTGGCCTGGGAAAGATGGAGATCCAGGCCATGCGCGAGGCCGGTTACGACGACCGCTTCGCGGGCGCGGTGACGGCGGCCTCCTCGATGATCGGCCCGCTGGTCCCGCCGAGCATTCCCATGGTCCTCTATGGCGTCCTCGCCAACGCCTCGATCGGCGACCTGTTCCTGGGCGGCGTCGTCCCCGGCTTCCTGACCGCCGCCGCCCTGATGGTCATGGTCTACGTCTATTCCCTGCGCCGCCACTACCCGGTCACGAAACGAGCCAGCCTGCGCGCCATCGCCAGGGCCTTCCGGGAATCGATCGGGGCGCTGCTGACGCCCTTCATCATCATCGGCGGCATCTTCAGCGGCTATTTCTCGCCGACCGAGGCCGCCGCCATCACGGTGCTTTACGCCATCTTCCTCAACGTCTTCGTCTATCACGAGCTGCCGCTGAAGACGTTCCTGTCCGCGCTTTACGACACCGCCGTGACCTCGGCCGCGGTGGGCACCATCATCGCCGGCGTCGGGCTGTTCGGCTACATTCTCGCGCGCGAGCAGGCGCCCCAGCAGATCGCCCAGTTCTTCCTCGGCCTCACCAGCGACCCGCTATTCTTCCTGTTCATCGTCAACGCGCTGATGTTCGTGCTGGGCGCCTTCATCGAATCGCTGGCCATCCTGCTCATCCTGGTGCCGATGCTGGTGCCGGTGGCCCTCGGGCTCGGCATCGACCCCGTTCACTTCGGGGTCGTCGTCGTCCTCAACCTGATGATCAGCATCCTCACGCCGCCGATGGGGATGTCGCTGTTCATGGTCGCCAAGGTCGGCAACATCCCGATGCAGGACCTCGCCCGCGCCATCCTGCCGTGGCTCGTCCCGCCCATGGTGGTGCTGGTGCTGATCACCGTCTTCCCGGCCTTCGTCACGTTCCTGCCGGGATTGTTCCACTAAGGCGTGGACTCGGAGTGACCGTTCCGTCGCTTGCCCTGGATTCCCGCGTGCGCGGGAATGACGATGGGGGAAGGCGCCACCCGCTCTTCCCCGTCACTCCCGCCCCTTTCCCGTCACTCCCGCCCCTTTCCCGTCACTCCCGCGAAGGCGGGAGTCCAGGCCCCGTCTCCGCCTGGATTGACGCTGCGCGTCACGCCTAGTCCTTGGCGCGTTCCACGTAGGCGCCGTCGGCGGTCATCACGACGATGCGGGTGCCGGGCACGATGTGGGCGGGGACCAGGGTGCGCACGCCGTTGGAAAGCATGGCGGGTTTATACGAAGACGAGGCGGTCTGGCCCTTCACCGTCGGCTCGGTCTCCATCACTTCCAGCGTCACCTTCTGGGGCAGCTCGATGGACACGGCGATGCCTTCGTGGATCGCGACGTTGCACGGCATGCCTTCCTGGAGATACGGCGCCAGGTCGCCGAGGATGCCGGCCTTGACGCTCACCTGCTCGTAGGTCTCGGGGTTCATGAACACGTAGTCCTCGCCATCCTTGTAGAGATAGCTGTGCTCCCGGTCCTCGACGTGGGCGCGCTCGACCTGTTCGGTGGTGCGGTAGCGTTGCGTCGTCTTGACGCCGTCGGAGATCCTGCGCATGTCGATCTGCGTCGTCGGCGTCCCCTTGCCGGGGAAAAAGCTTTCCGCGGACAGGACGGTATAGAGCTGGCCGTCGACGTCGACGATCTGGCCCTTGCGGATGTTACTGGCGATAACCTTGACCATGGCGAATTTGTCCTCTTGGCGCGCCCGGGCTGCTATTCTGGAGCCGCACCATACTTATCTTTATGAAAAAAGCCAGATCGGAGCGTGAGCCATGGCCCACAAACAACGGGTCGGCTGTTTGACGGACCCGTGGTGGACGCCGTCCCGCCACCAGGACCGGCGCGCCCGGCTGCTGGCCAGGAACCGGGTCAAATCGGCGCTCCGCGCCCATTTCGAGGGCCAGGGCTTCATCGAGGTCGAGGCCGCCGCGCTCCAGGTTTCGCCCGGCAACGAGACCCATCTCCATGCCTTCGCCACGAACGCGGTTTCCCCCGATGGGCAGGCCCGGCCGCTCTATCTCCACACCTCGCCGGAATTCGCGCTGAAAAAGGTGCTGGCGGCCGGAGAGCGGAAAATCTTCGACTTCGCCCGGGTCTTTCGCAACCGCGAATCGGGCGTCCGCCACGCCGCCGAATTCGTCATGCTGGAATGGTATCGGGTGGAAGAGGACTATACCGCCCTGATGGACGACTGCGAGGCGATCCTCACCCTCGCCACCGGGGCCGCCGGGGCGACCATGCTGCGCCATGGCGCGCGCACGGCCGACCCCTTCGAGGCGCCGGAACGCCTGACCGTGGCCGACGCGTTCGCCCGCCACGCCGGCATCGACCTGCTGGCGACGCTCGACGACGCGGGCGGGGCGCGCCGCGAGCCGCTGGTCCAAGCGGCGACGGCGGCCGGCGTGCGCGTCGCCGATGACGACGGCTGGTCCGACATCTTCAGCCGGCTGATGGCCGAGAAGATCGAGCCCGCCATCGGCAACGGCCGGGTGACCATTCTTTGCGACTATCCGCTGCCCGAAGCCGCCCTCGCCCGGCCCAAGCCCGGCCAGCCCAAGGTGGCCGAACGCTTCGAGATGTTCGCCTGCGGGCTCGAGCTCGCCAACGCCTTCGGGGAACTTCGCGACCCCGACGAGCAGCGCCGCCGCTTCGAAGCCGACATGGAGGAGAAGGCCCGCCTCTATGGCGAGCGCTATCCGATCGACGAGGACTTCCTGGCCGCCCTTCCCCTGATGCCCGAGGCCTCGGGCGCGGCGCTCGGCTTCGATCGGTTGGTCATGCTGCTGCTTGGCGCGCCCAGAATCGAAGACATCCAGTGGACCCCGGCGGCCCAACCGGCATGAGCAACGCCAACTCCAGGGCCCGGACGGCGCCGGCGGCGGTCTCCTCGACGCTGCGCGGCGTCGCCGAGCTTCTCGAGGCCGGCCTGCTGCCCGACCGGAACCGCCCGGCGCTCGAAGCCGCCGCCGCCGGCCATGCGGTGGGGCTGACGCCGGAGATGGCGGCGTTGATCGATCCCGGCGATCCTAACGACCCGATCGGCCGCCAGTTCCTGCCCACGGCCGCCGAGCTTGACCGCCGGCCGGAGGAGGAGGACGACCCGATCGGCGACAATCCCCGCTCGCCGCTCAAGGGCCTGGTCCATCGCTATCCCGACCGCGTGCTGCTGAAGCCTTTGCACACCTGCCCGGTCTATTGCCGCTTCTGCTTTCGCCGCGAAAGCGTCGGCCCGGCCGGCGCCGGCACCCTTTCCGAGGCAGAACTCGCCGCCGCCTTTGCCTACATCGCGGCGCGCCCGCAGGTCTTCGAACTGATCGTCAGCGGCGGCGATCCCTTCATGCTGTCGGCGCGCCGCATGGCGGCCATCGCCGGGGCGGCGGGGGCCATCGCGCACATCGGCGTCATGCGCTGGCACACCCGCGTGCCGCTGGTCGACCCCGGGCGGGTGAACGCCAGGCTGATCGCGGCGATCAGGCGCTTTCCCGGTGCCGTCTATGTCGCGGTGCACGCCAACCACCCCCGCGAATTCACGCCCGAAGGCTGCGGCGCGCTGGCCCGCCTGGCCGAAGCCGGCATCGTGCTCCTGAGCCAGAGCGTGCTGCTCAAGGGCATCAACGACGACGCCGACGTGCTGGAGGACCTGATGCGGGCCTTCATCGCCAACCGCGTCAATCCCTACTATCTCCACCACCTCGACCGCGCCCCCGGCACCGCGCATTTCCGCGTGCCCCCGGCCCGCGGCCAGGCCCTGATGCGGACCGTGAGCGCCCGCCTGGGAGACCTCGCCCAGCCGACCTACGTCCTCGACCTCCCCGGCGGCCACGGCAAGGTCCCGCTGGGGCCGTCGCCCGCGGCCCATCCTTCGACAGGCTCAGGATGAGTTTTTTTTATAAATTTCCTCATCCTGAGCAGGGCCCAACGGGCCCGTGTCGAAGGATCAGGCGAGGTCGAAGCGGTCCAGGTTCATCACCTTCGTCCACGCCTTGACGAAGTCGGCGACGAACTTGCCGTGCGCGTCGTCCGAGGCATAGACCTCGGCCAGCGCGCGGAGCTGGGAGTGGGAGCCGAAGACGAGATCGACGCGGGTGCCGGTCCACTTTTGCTCGCCGGTCTTGCGGTCATGTCCCTCGAACACCTCCCGCGTCTCCGAGGTCGGTTTCCACGCCGTGCCCATGTCCAGGAGGTTGACGAAGAAGTCATTCGTCAGCGTCTCGGGCCGGCGGGTGAAGACGCCGTGCGTGACGTGCCCGACGTTGGCGCCGAGCACGCGCAGGCCGCCGACCAGCACCGTCATCTCGGGGGCGGTGAGGGTCAGGAGCTGCGCCTTGTCGAGCAGCATCTCCTCGGGCGAGGTGGTGAAGCGGCGCTTGAGGTAGTTGCGGAAGCCGTCGGCCACCGGTTCGAGCACGCCCATGGACTCGACGTCGGTCTCATCCTGGCTGGCATCCGTGCGCCCCGGCGCGAAGGGCACCGTGACGGCGTGGCCGGCGTTCTTGGCCGCCTGCTCGACGGCCGCGCACCCGGCCAGCACGATCAGATCGGCCAGCGACACCTTCTTGCCGCCCGCCGCCTTGGCGTTGAAGTCCGCCCGCACCCCTTCCAGGGCCTTGAGCACGCGGGCCAGCTGCTCGGGCTGGTTGACCGCCCAGTCCTTCTGCGGGGCGAGGCGGATGCGCGCCCCGTTGGCGCCGCCGCGCTTGTCCGATCCGCGGAAGGTGGCGGCCGACGCCCAGGCGGTGGAGACCAGCTCCGAGATCGACAGCTTGGTTTCCAGCACCTTGGCCTTGAGGGCCGCGATGTCGGCCGCCTCGATCAGCGGATGATCGACGGGCGGCACCGGGTCCTGCCAGATCAGGTCTTCGGCCGGCACCTCGGCGCCGAGATAGCGCGACTTCGGCCCCATGTCGCGGTGCGTCAGCTTGAACCAGGCCCTGGCGAAGGCGTCGGCGAAGGCTTCCGGGTCCTTGCTGAAGCGCTTGGCGATCGGGGCGTAGATGGGGTCCATGCGCAGCGCCAGGTCGGCCGTCGTCATCATCGGCGCGTGGCGCTTCTTGGGGTCGTGGGCGTCCGGCACGGTGGTCTTGGCCGCCGGGTCGGAAGGCACCCACTGATAGGCGCCGGCCGGGCTTTTGACCAGGTTCCAGTCATAACCGAAGAGCGTGTCGAAATAGCTCATGTCCCAGGTGATCGGCGTCGGCGTCCAGGCGCCCTCGATGCCGCTGCCGATGGCATCGCCGCCCTTGCCGGACCCGAAGGTGCTGTTCCAGCCCAGGCCCATCTGCTCGAGCTCGGCGCCCTCCGGCTCGCGGCCGACCAGCTTGGCGTCGCCCGCGCCATGGCATTTGCCGAAGGTGTGGCCGCCGGCCACCAGGGCCACGGTCTCCTCGTCGTTCATCGCCATGCGCCCGAAGGTGTCGCGGATGTCCTTGCCGGAAGCCACCGCGTCGGGCATGCCGTTCGGCCCTTCCGGGTTGACGTAGATCAGGCCCATCTGCACCGCGGCCAGCGGGTTCTCAAGATCGCGCTCGCCGGAATAGCGCTGGTCGCCCAGCCATTCGCCTTCGGCGCCCCAGTAGATTTCCTCTTCCGGTTCCCAGATGTCGGCGCGCCCGCCGCCGAACCCGAACGTCTTGAAGCCCATGGATTCCAGCGCGCAGTTGCCGGCCAGGATCATCAGGTCGGCCCACGAGATTTGGCGGCCGTACTTCTGCTTGATCGGCCACAGCAGCCGGCGCGCCTTGTCGAGATTGACGTTGTCGGGCCAGCTGTTGATCGGCGCGAACCGCTGGCTGCCGCGCCCGCCGCCGCCGCGGCCGTCGCCGGTGCGGTACGTGCCGGCGCTGTGCCAAGCCATGCGGATGAACAGCGGCCCGTAATGGCCATAGTCGGCCGGCCACCATTCCTGGCTATCGGTCATCAGGGCATAGAGGTCCTTCTTGATGGCCGCAAGATCCAGCTTCTTGAATTCCTCGGCGTAGTTGAAGCCCTCGCCCATCGGGTTGGACGGGGGCGAGTTCTGGTGCAGGATGTTGACGTTGAGCTGGTTCGGCCACCAATCCTTGTTGGAGCGGGGGCGGCCGGAGCGGTCTCCTTGGCCGTGGACGACGGGGCACTGGCCCGCGGTCTTTTCATTCGATTCGCTCATGACTTTTCCCTCAATATCCGACTTTGATTTCAAACGGTCCTGGTGTTGGTGTTGCTCTTGCTCTTGCTCTTGGGGCCGGGAGGGGCCTTGGCCGCCTTCCCGGCACAGTCGAGGCAGACGCCGCGCGCCTCGACGTGGGTGGCCTCGACCCGGCCGATCTCTCTCAACGAATCCGGCAGGGCCAGCGCGTCGAAATCCTTGCTGTAGAAATCCCGCGTCGAGCCGCATTGCACGCACACGAAATGATGGTGGGGGTCGAGGTTGGCGTCAAACCGCGCCCGCTCGCGCCCCCCGGCGCCGAGCGTCTGGATGATGCCGAGATCGACCAGCAGCCACAGGGTGCGATAGATGGTGTCGAGCGACACCGTGGGCATGCGCTTGCGCACCCGCCGATAAATGGTCTCGGCATCCGGATGGTCGCCGGTCGCCGCCACCTCGCGGAAGATCTCCAGGCGCTGGGGCGTCAGCTTGGCCCCCGCCTCCCGGCAGACCCGCTGGAAATGCTCCATGCGGGCGGCGATGTCGTGCCCGGCGATGGCGGAGTCCTCCTTGCTCGGAATGAATTACGAAGTAGGAACACAGGATGCTTATTATAATCACTTAAGTCAAGTGGGTATTTGAGCCGAAGCCGCGCCCATATGCTCTCGCCGTCATTCCGGGGCGCGCGCAGCGTGAACCCGGAATCCAGGGCAAGTGACGGAGCGGTGGCCCTGGATTCCCGC
>JACZKS010000190.1 GCA_014859895.1 Rhodospirillales bacterium | reverse complement strand
GGCGGTTGGGGCGGAGCCTTGGGTTTGGAAGCCGCCGGCTGGGAGCGCGGCATGCGTGGCGCGAGAACGGGCTCGATTCCGCGCGCGACCGGGGCCGGCTCATGAACATCGGGACCAGTCCGGGGACGTGGATTGGACGTCCCGGTCCCACCCCCCTTGTCAACCCTTCCGGGCTTCTCGGCCATCGTGTGTCCTGCGCCTGCCTTCTGCCATAGGTCCCGGCCCCCCTCCGATATCGCCAGGACGTTGTGCTCCGTGTGCTATATCAACGTTATATACAAGAAAACCAAGTCCCCCGGCTGCGTTTTCCTTACGCCCGCCAAATTTATCCGGGTTGCCGGGCTGCCGACGGACCTTTCGTCATGGCGGCGTTGACAGTCCCCGGGCCGCCGCCTAGGTTGCCAGCCGGAATCAGGCCCGCAACGGAAATCCCGCGCCGCCATGAACCAGGACCTCGCCATCGCCTTGGCCCAGATCAACCCGACCGTCGGCGACGTCGACGGCAATATCGGGCGCGCCCGCGCGGCGCGGGCCGAGGCCGCCGCTGCCGGGGCCGATCTGGTGGTCGGCGGCGAACTGCTGGCGGCCGGCTATCCGCCCGAGGATCTGGTGCTCAAGCCGGCCTTCATCGAGCGCATCGAGGCGGCCGTCGAGGCTTTCGCCCGGGAAACCGCCGACGGTGGCCCGGCCTTTTTGCTGGGGGCGCCATGGCGGATGCGCGGCCGCTTGTTCAATGCGGCGCTGCTGCTGGACGGCGGACGAATCGCCGCCATGACCCGCAAGTATGATCTGCCCAACTATGGGGTGTTCGACGAAAAGCGGGTGTTCGCCGCCGGGCCGCTGCCCGAGCCGATTCTCTTCAAGGGCGTCAGGCTGGGCGTGATGATCTGCGAGGACATGTGGACGCCGGCCGCCACCGCGGCGCTGGCTGAACGCGGGGCCGATCTGCTTCTCGTGCTCAATGGCTCGCCCTTCGAATTCGACAAGCCCGACGTCAGGCTCGACCTGGCCCGCGCCAGGGTCGCCGAAAGCGGCCGGCCTCTTGCCTATGTCAACCTGGTCGGCGGCCAGGACGAACTGGTCTTCGACGGCGATTCCTTCGTCGTCGACGCCTCCGGCGCGGTGATGGCCCGCCTGGAGTCGTGGAACGAACGGGTGGCGCTCACCCGCTGGCGAGCCCGAGACGGCGCCTGGGCGTGCGAGCCGGCGGCGGTGGCGGCGCGCCCGGCCGGAGAAGAGGCGATCTACGGCGCGTTGGTAACGGGCCTGCGCGACTACGTCGACAAGAACGGCTTTCCGGGCATCGTGCTGGGCATGTCGGGCGGCATCGACAGCGCACTGAGCGCGGCGGTCGCGGTGGATGCCTTAGGCGCCGATCGGGTGCGCCTGGTGGCCATGCCGTCGCCCTATACCTCGCGGGCCAGCGTCGAGGACGCCGCCGGGACCGCCCATCTGCTGGGCGCCAAGCTGGAGAGCGTGTCCATCGAACCGGCCATGCAGGCTTTCGGCCACATGCTGGCCGATCTGTTCGCCGGCCGCCCGGCCGACGAGACCGAGGAGAACATCCAGGCCCGCGCCCGCGCCGTCACCCTGATGGCGCTGTCCAACAAGTTCGGCCACATGCTGCTGACCACCGGCAACAAGTCCGAGATGTCGGTCGGCTACGCCACGCTCTATGGCGACATGTGCGGCGGCTATTCGGTGCTCAAGGACGTCTACAAGACGACCGTGTTTGCCCTGGCCCGCTGGCGCAACCGGGAACGGCCGGCGGGCGCCCTGGGACCGGAAGGCCGGGTCATCCCCGAGCGGGTCATCACCAAGCCGCCGTCGGCCGAACTCAAGCCCAACCAGACCGACCAGGATACGCTGCCGCCCTACGACGAGCTGGACGCCATCCTGCGCGGCCTCGTCGAGGACGAGCGCTCGATCGCCGAGATGGCGGCCGGCGGTTTCGTCGAGGCCACCGTGCGACGCGTCTGGCGCATGCTGCACCGCGCCGAATACAAGCGCCGACAGGCGCCGCCGGGGGTCAAGATCACCCATCGCGCCTTCGGGCGCGACCGTCGCTACCCGCTGACCAACCGCTTCACGGATCTGGCATGAGCCCCGTCGTCCGCTTCGCCGCCATCCCGTCGCGCCCGCCCCACGTGGGTGACGCCCGCGTGGCGCTGGTCAATGGGCTTTTCGCCAAGGCCCGCGGCGGCACCTTCCTGGTGCGCCTTGACGAGGCGGCGGCCGAGAACGCGACGGCCGAAGCCGCCATCGCCATCGAGCGCGATCTTTTGTGGATGGGGCTGGAATGGGGCGCTTTCGCCCGGCAGTCCGACCGCACCCATCTTTACCGCGAGGCCGTCGAGCGGCTGCTGGCGGCGGGCCGCGTCTATGCGACCCCCGAGGGGGACGCCGAGCCCGGCTGGCGGTTTCGCCTGACCGCCGGCGAGATGGCGTGGAACGACCTGGTGCAGGGGCGTCAGGCGGTCGAGGCGGCCGGCCTCAGCGACCCGCTGGTCATGCGCCCGGACGGCACCTTCCTGCAACTGCTGGCCTCTGTGGTGGACGACATCGACCTCGGCGTCACCGACGTCATTCGCGGCGCCGACCACATCGCCAAGGCCGCCGTCCAGATCCAGATGTTCGAGGCCCTGGGAACGGCGCCTCCCGCCTTCGGCCATCTGCCGATGCTGACCGACGCCACCGGCAAGCCGCTGGGCGAGCGCCTGGCACCGTTGACCGTCGAATCGATCCGCGATGCCGGCATCGAGGCGATGGCGCTGAATTCGCTGTTGGCCGGGCTGGGGCGCGGCCGGGTCATCGAGCCCAGGATGTCCCTTTCCGATCTGGCGGTCGACCTTGACATGGCGTCCTTCGGGCGATTCCCGCCGGCTTTCGACCTGGGTGCCCTGCACGCGCTGAACGCCCGGCTGATCGGCCATTCGCCCCATGCCACCACGAGGACCCCGTGACGCTCCATCTCTACAACACGCTGACCCGCGCCAAGGAGGCGTTCGTCCCGCTCAGGCCCGATGCGGTCGGCCTCTATGTCTGCGGTCCCACCGTCTATGACTTCGCCCACATCGGCAATGCCCGGCCGGTGGTCGTCTTCGACGTGCTCTACCGGCTGATGAAGCGTCTCTTTTCCGGCGTCACCTACGTGCGCAACATCACCGACGTGGACGACAAGATCATCGCCGCTTCCCAAAAATCGGGCGAGCCGATCGACGTGATCACGGCGCGCACGGCGGCGGCTTTCCATGACGACATGGACGCCCTGGGCGCCCTGCCGCCGACCATCGAACCCCGGGCCACCGCCCACATCGCCCAGATGATCGTCTTGATCGAGGCGCTGATCGCCAAGGGCCACGCCTATGCGCCCGGCGACGGCCACGTCCTTTTCCACGTCCCCAGCATGGCCGACTACGGCCAGCTATCGCGGCTCGACCGCCGCGAGGTCATCGAGGGGGCGCGCGTCGAGGTGGCCGGCTACAAGAAGGACCCGGCCGATTTCGTGCTGTGGAAACCCTCGACCGACGAGCAGCCCGGCTGGCCCTCTCCGTGGGGCCGCGGCCGGCCCGGCTGGCACATCGAATGCTCGGCGATGAGCGGCCAGTACCTGGGCGAAACCTTCGACATCCATGGCGGCGGCCAGGATCTCATCTTCCCCCACCACGAGAACGAGATCGCGCAAAGCCGCTGCGCCCACGATACGCCAATGATGGCCCGCGTCTGGATGCACAACGGCTACCTGATGGTCGAGGGCGAGAAGATGTCCAAATCGCTCGGCAACTTCTTCACCGTGCGCCAGCTTCTGGCCGACCACCCTGGCGAGGCCTTGCGCCTCACCCTGCTGCAGACCCACTATCGCCAGCCCCTCAACTGGACGGCCGACGGGGTACGCCAGGCCAAGGAAACGCTGGACCGCTGCTACACCGCGCTGCGCGCCGTCGCCGACGTAAAGGCGACGGTCGCCGAGCCGCCGCCGGCCGTGCTGGACGCGCTCGCCGACGATCTCAACACGCCGTTGGCCATTGCGCACCTGCACGAGGCGGTGGGGACGCTCAACAAGGCCGCCGGCGCCGAAGAGAAGGCCGCCCTCAAGGGCCGCCTGCTGGCGGCGGGCGACGTCCTTGGCCTGCTCTCCCAGGACCCCGAGGCGTGGTTCAAGTGGTGCCCGGCCGCCGCCGCCTCGCCGGACGATGCCGCCATCGAGGCCCTCATCGTCGAGCGGAGGGAGGCCCGCAAGGCCAAGAACTTCGCTCGCGCCGACCAGATCCGCGACGAGTTGAAGGCCCAGGGCATCCTGCTGGAGGATGGCGCCGGCGCCACCACCTGGCGCCGGGGCTGAATCGAATCGGCCGGTTTTCCCTCTCCGCACGCAGGTAGGAGAGGAGATTTCGGCTAGCGGCTGTCCCCGGCCGGCAGGTCGACCATCTGGCGATACCCTAAGGCTTTGAGCAGCCGCTTGCCCTTGCGCGGATAGTCCACCACGTCGCCGGGAAGCCTCTGGCCGGCCATCAGGTAGAGCAGGTCCTCAGGGCCTTCGTTGCGCATGGCGTGGGCCGGGCCGCCGGCCGGGAAGCCCAGGAAATCGCCAGGGCCAACGGCGGTTTCGCGGCCGTCGATCTCGGCGACGCCATGGCCGGAGAGGACATAGAGGAATTCCTCTTCGGCCTGGTGGAAATGGTACTCGGTGGTGGCGCGGCCCGGCTCGATGCGCACCAGATGAACGCCGAGGTTGCGAAGGCCGGATGATTCACTCAGTGTGCGGGTGTGACGGATGGCATTGGCGTCGAGCGGATGGACGAAAGATACTTCGGTCAGGTCGGCGATGACGGCGGCTGGCAGGTGATGGCGCGTGGACATGCGAAACCCCTTTGCGGTTTTGCTTCGATGGAACGGTAGACGAAATCGGCAAGGCCGCCAACCAGGGGCCGGGGGAGAATCGGACGCCCGCCTTGCACGCGTGGGCGAGATGGTGCACGATTCTCTGGGGAGATGGACGATGGTCTTCGATGCCACATTCAGGAAGCTGAGCCTGAGCGAGCGCAAGGCCCTTCTTGATTTGGGCATCCCCGTGCACGCCAAGCCGGGCGAGGTGATCATTCACCAGGGTGCCCGGCTGAACGGTATCTATGTCGTGCTCAAGGGCGAGGTTCGCGTCGAGCACGGCATCCAGGTCGTGCGCCAGACGGTGGTCAAGCAGCCGAACGGCACCGACGCCGTCAAGGAAATGCCGGGCCGCCTGTCGGTCGAGGTGACGCGCCTTGGCCGTGGCGCCCTCTTCGGCGAAATGTCCTTCGTCGACGACGAGCCGACCAGCGCCACGGTGACCGCGGCCAGCGAAGTGGAGGCGGTGTTCATCGAGGGCGGCAAGGTCCACGACCAACTGGACGCCGACCCGTCGCTGGCCGCCCGCTTCTATCATTCCCTGGCCATCGTGCTGTCGGGCCGGCTGCGCGAGGCCAACAAGCAGGCCCGCGGCATCCGGCCGCGCGGCCCGGCCGTGCGGCCCGAGGATTAGCGGCCGGCCGACGTTGGACTCCGGCCACGGCGCGTCGCGATCTCGGTTGCGGCGAGCATAAATCGGGATCATCTGCCGCTTGCACTGGCGATCGCGGGGTTATCTGCCATATTTCTTTCGGGGGGCAGGCGGCCGGCAGTTCCGTGCGGCCGATCCCCGGAAGCAAACGGAGGATCTGGTGAGGGAACTCTTCGAGAGAGTGCGCGACAAGCTGCGCTGGCGCCGGGCGCCGGACGCGGCGGCGGATCTGGGAGGCCAGCCGCACCGCCGGATTCCGTGGAAAGGAATCGTCGGCGCCGTTCTCCTCTTTCTCCTGCTCTATTACCCCGTTGGCATGATGCTGGCCCACCAGGTCAATGACGACGTCGACTATCAGATCCCGGCCGAATACCAGGTCGAAGGGGGCAGCCGCGCCGTGTCGATGGCCGCCGCCCTGATCGACCGCGAGGCGACCAAGACCAAGTGGGTGGCCAACACGCCGATCATCTTTCCCTCCTCGCTGCTCGACAACATGCCCAACTTCCAGATGGGCGTGATGTATGCCATGTCGCGCTTCGCCATCTCGATGACCGATGTGCTCGGGCGCACCCGCGGCTCCAGTCAGGCCGACCCCGATCTCGACAGGGCCGTTGGGCTGCTGAAGTACGACGGCACCATCTGGATCTGGGAGCCCAAGACTTCTCTCATGCCGACAGCCAGCGCCGAGCGCCAGTACGTGGCCGGCGAGAAGGCGCTGGTGGCCTTCAACAGGCGGCTGGCTGACGGCAAGGCCATCTTCGACCGACGGGCCGACAATCTGATCACCTTCCTTTGGCAGATCGAGCCGGATCTCGGCAGCCTGTCAGGGGCGCTTGACGCCCGTGCGATGGCATCAAATGCCGGCTGGTTCGATTTCAGGGCCGACGATATCTTCTATTCCACCAAGGGGCGGCTCTACGGCTATTACATGCTGCTGCGCGAGCTTGGCGCCGATTTCGAGAGCGTTCTCAGGGAACGGAACGTCACCGGCGCCTGGGCGCAAATGATGCAGAGCCTGCATACCGCTGCCGCCATGGACCCGCTGATCGTCGCCAACGGCGCCAACGACGGATTTCTGGTCCCCAGCCATTTGGCTGCGCAAGGATTCTACCTGTTGCGCGTACGCACCCAGCTTAGGGAAGTCACCGACATTCTTCAGAAGTGACCGCGCAATCCACGCCCCCCCCCGGAGGCAATTGGCGCGATTCGTCTAGTCTCTGCGGCGATCCTCGGCCCGGCGGTCCGGATTGCCCCACGGGCAGCGGACCACAGCCATATTGTCGTTGGCGCCGACCCGGCGGTCCGGATCGGGCCGGAAGCCCAGCCCCGAGCGCCGGTCGATCCCCGAGCGCCGATCGCTGCCGGCACGGCGATCCTGGCCGGTGCGCCGCTCGATGCCATTCCATGCCGACGCGGCATGGACTTGCGTCGTCGTCATGTCTTCCCCCTTTGCCCCGTTTTCCACGGATCCGAAAGGCCTTCCCTCAATTGCCTCGTTATATGGGCAACCTATGGCCGGTTGTAAATGCCCCAGATCCGAGTCCTGTTTCCATAGGAACAGTTTCCCGACTCTCGGTAGTAGACCTTAAGGGCATCGGCATCAATCCATGGTACCACTTCGGCGCAAAAGGGCGTCTCGGCGGATTCCGGAAAGTACGTTTCCGTTGACGGATACCCCGGATGGATACAATGACTGGTTGGGACGCGGTGGCGGTCCGGGCGTGACCGGCCCATCTGGCACGCCCGCCGCTTGACGGCGCGGTTCGGCCGCGCCATCTGGGAGCCATCCGCCTTCGCGGGGGGCGGAAATTCTTGTGCCCGCCCATCGTTTTCGGCATTCTCCGGCATTCTCCGTGCCGATGATCGAGAAAGACACCCGTCCATGACCGACAAGCGCGTCTATCTGTATGACTGCACGCTGCGCGACGGCGCCCAAACCCTGGGCGTGGATTTCACTACGTTGGACAAGCAGGTGGTGGCGCGCGAACTCGACCGCATCGGCATCGATTACATCGAGGGCGGCTGGCCGGGTGCCAACCCCACCGACGACGACTTCTTCGCCCATCCGCCCAAGCTGGACCGCAGCCGCCTGACCGCTTTCGGCATGACCCGCCGGGCCGGGCGCAGCGCCGATAACGACCCCGGACTGGTGGCCGTGCTCGGGGCCGGCGCCAAGGCCGTCTGCCTGGTCGGCAAGACCTGGGACTTCCAGGTCGAGGTGGCGCTCGGCGTCGGGCTGGACGAAAACGTGCGGATGATCGGAGACAGCATCACCGCCGCCGGCCGCCGGGTCGAGGAGGTGCTGTTCGACGCCGAGCATTTCTTCGACGGTTTCAAGGCCAACCCCGATTATGCCCTTTCCTGCGTCGTCGCGGCGCACGAGGCCGGCGCCCGCTGGGTGGTGCTGTGCGACACCAACGGCGGCACGCTGCCCCACGAAATCGAGGAAATCGTCACCGCGGTGGCAAAGCGCATTCCCGGCGAGAAGCTGGGCATCCACTGCCATGACGACACCGGCAACGCGGTCGCCGGCAGCCTGGCCGCCGTCAGGGCCGGTGCGCGGCAGATCCAGGGTGCCCTGAACGGTCTGGGCGAGCGCTGCGGCAACGCCAATCTGGTGACCCTCATTCCTTCCCTCATGCTCAAGATGGGCTTCGAGACCGGGATCACGCAGAGCGACCTCACCAAGCTGACGCACCTGTCCAGGATGTTCGACGAAAACCTCAACCGGGCGCCCAACCGCAGCGCTCCCTACGTCGGCGAGACCGCCTTCGCGCATAAGGGCGGCCTGCATGCCTCGGCCGTCGAGAAGGACCCGCGCTGCTACGAGCACGTGGCACCCGAACTGATCGGCAACCGGCGCAACATCGTGGTGTCGGATCAGGCCGGGCGGTCCAGCATCCTGGCCCGCCTGCGCGAAATCGGCATCGATGCCGCGGTCAGCGATGCCAAGCTCGACGCGCTGCTGGGCACAGTGAAGGCCCGCGCGGTCGACGGCTATGCCTACGACGGTGCCGAAGCCAGCTTCGAGTTGTTGGCCCGGCGCGTGTTGGGCGAGGTGCCGGAATACTTCCGCCTCACCAGTTTCCGGGTTATCGACGAGCGGCGCTGGAACGCGCGGGGCGAGCTGGTGACCCTTTCCGAGGCGACGGTGAAGCTCGAAATGGACGGCCAGGCCTTCATGGCGGTGGCCGAGGGCAACGGCCCCGTCAACGCGCTCGACGCCGGCCTGCGCAAGGTGCTCCTGCCCCTCTATCCGCAGCTTTCCGACCTTAAGCTGGTCGACTACAAGGTACGCATCCTCACCCCCAACGACGGCACCCGCGCGGTGACCCGCGTCATGATCGAATCGGCCGACGGCCACGGCGAGGCGTGGTCGACGGTGGGGGTTTCCACCAACGTCATCGACGCCTCGTACAACGCGCTCAACGACAGCATCGCCTACAAGCTGTTCCGTGACGGGGCGACGCCGCCGGCCGGCTGAGCGGGCGGGGGCGGACCGGGAAAGGAACAGTCGTGGCCGGCACCAATTCCAAGCGCGCCCGCGAGGCGGGCTTCGACGGCGAGGCGACGGGGGCGCCCGCCGTCATCCTCGTGCAGCCGCAGCTGGGCGAAAACATCGGCATGGCGGCGCGCGCCATGTTGAACTGCGGGCTCACCGACCTGCGCCTGGTGGCGCCGCGCGATGGCTGGCCCAACGAGTCGGCGATCAACGCGGCGTCGGGGGCTACCGTGGTGCTCGAACGAGCCCGCCTCTTTGCCACCACTGCCGAGGCGGTGGCCGACCTTCGCCTGGTCTATGCCTCGACCGCACGCGAGCGCGGCATGACCAAGCCGGTGGTAACGCCCAGCCGGGCTGCCCAGGAGATGCGCCGCGCGGCGGCCGACGGCATCCGCTGCGGCATCCTGTTCGGCCCCGAGGCCAAGGGCCTGCACAACGACGACGTGGCGCTTTCCGACGCCATCCTGCAGGCGCCGCTCAACCCCGGCTTCTCGTCGCTCAACCTGGCCCAGGCGGTGCTGCTGACCGGCTACGAGTGGTACAAGTTGGGTGTCGACGTGGCGGAGCGCCAAGTGGTTTACCCGACCGGCCGGGTGCCGGCCACCAAGGAGGAACTGCTCCATTTCTTCGAGCACCTGGAGCGCGAGCTGGTGGCCTGCGGCTTTCTGCATTCCGAGGAGAAACGTCCGAGCATGGTGCGCAACCTGCGCAACATGTTCCAGCGCGTCGAGCTGACCGACCAGGAGGTGCGCACGTTAAGAGGCGCCATCGTCGGTCTGGTCGAAGGCAAAGGGCGGCGCAAGGATTCGAAGGGGTAAGAGCCACGCCCCCACCCCAATCGTCATGCCCGGACTCGTTCCGGGCATCCACGTCTTTTTTCCCGCATCGGCCCGAAGTCGTGGATGGCCGCAACAAGTGCGGCCATGACGATTTTTTCGACGAATTACACCCGTTCGGAAAGCCAGATGGCCAGCCGTGTGGCGGTGCGCACGGCGCCAGTGAGGGCTTGATAGGCGGGGGCGCGTTCGGCGCCGTGGTCGAGCCCGGCGTCGCGGTGCTCCAGCTCCTCCTCGCGGAACTTCTCGCAGACCGCCTTGAGCTCGGCGTTGCCCGGATGCTCGTCGCGCCGGGTTTCCAGTTCCGCGATCTGGCGGGCGTAGTGGCCGTCGATCACCTCCTCGACCGCCACCGTGCAGGCCATCGCTGCCTCGCGGCCGAGGAGCGCGGTTCCGGCGCCAAGCGCGAAGCCGGCGACGTGCCAGAGCGGCAGCAGGGCGGTGGGGCGTACCCGGTTCTCGACAACAAGGCGCTCGAAGGTGGCGCGGTGGTGGCGCTCCTGCTCGGCCATGTGGCGGATGGTGGGGGCGTCGGGCGATGCGCCCAATACCGCCAGCTGCCCTTCGTAGATGCGCACCGCCCCGTACTCTCCGGCATGGTCGACCCTGACCATGCGGTCGATCATGCACCGGCGGTCGGGATCGCCCGGCAGGCGGGGCGGCTTTGGGGGCGGGACGGTCATTGCCGGGAGCCGCGCCCCGAGGCGGCGGCGAAGGCGGCGGCCGCGAGGGCCAGGAAGATGCCGATGTTGTAGGTGGCCATGGAGAGGCCGAAGAAGCGCCAGTCGACGATGTCGCAGGGCTTATCCTGCTTGACCGCCAGCTGGGCCTTGAGGTCGGCAAGGCTCATCGTGCCGATGGCGGCGTCGGGCGGGGCGGCGCAAAAGGCGGCGCCCCACCAGTGCTGCTCGACCCCGACGTGATAGACGGCGACGGCAAATCCCGCCAGCAGGACGATGCCGCAAAGCGCCAGCAGGGGCGTGCGCAACCCCGCGCGGTCGCGGCCCAGAAAGGCCAGGACGGCGACGATGCCGGCGGCGCCGTAGGCGAAGCGCTGATAGGTGCAAAGCTCACAGGGTTCGTAGCCGAAGCCATACTGGGCGGTGAGCGCGAAAACGAGGACGCCGAGGCAGGAGGCGGCCAACACAGCCGGGGCAAGGCGCGGCCAGTCGATGCCGGGGGCTCGTTGGTCGATGGCCAAAGGCATATCGCTCATGCCCTCCCATATAGTGCCCGGGCCGGGGCCCGGCCAGGGGTTAGAACGCGTAGCGGAGGACGACGAAGCCGCCCACCAGCAGAACGACGAAGGCTACCGCCAGGATGTTCAGGTGCTTCTCGATGAAGGCGCGGATGGGGTCGCCAAAATACCAGAGCAGCCCGGCCACGACGAAGAAGCGCAGGCCGCGGGCGAGGAGGGAGGACACCATGAAGATGACGAAATCGAGCCCGGTGAGGCCGCTTAAGATGGTGATCACCTTGTAGGGAAACGGCGTGACGCCCGCGATGAACACCGCCCAGGCTCCCCACTCGTTGTAAAGGCTGCGGAATTCATCGAACTTGGCAGTGTAGCCGTAAAACTCGAAAAGCGGGCGGCCCACCGCCTCGAAGGCCCCATAGCCGATGGCGTAGCCGAGCGCGCCGCCCACGACCGAGGCCACGGTGCAGACGAAGGCGATCCACCAGGCCCGCCGGCGCGCCGCCAGCACCATGGGAATCAAGAGCACGTCGGGCGGAATGGGAAAGACCGAGCTTTCGATGAAGGACACCGCCGCCAGCGCCCAAACGGCGCGGGGGTGGCCGGAAAGCCGGAGGGTCCAGTCATAAAGCGCGCGCAGCAAGAGCGTCTCCTCGCCGATGGGTCGGCGCCTCTTTAGCAGGCGGCCCGCGGCGGGGCAATGGCGTCGCCTGCGTATTGACGCTCGAAGGCCGGGGCTGTATTCAGTCGCCAGGTCTGGTGCCGCCCGGATGGCGGAACTGGTAGACGCGGCAGACTCAAAATCTGTTTTCCTTACGGAAGTGGGAGTTCGAGTCTCCCTCCGGGCACCAACCTTGATCAACGGATTGTCGTCGAAAGGGCGCCGGCTTTGAGCCGGCGCCCTTGTTCTTGGCTCGTTGGTTGCGGACGCGGCTAAATCAACATCGTGCCGTAGGCCAGTCCTCCGATTAGGAGAACGCCGCCGAGGAAACGGTCGAACGCCTCCCCACGCGCGACGAGCTTTTCGACCGTGACGACGGCGGCCAGAGTGGCCATCCAGGCAAGGTTCATCGTTCCGCCAACAAAGGCCAGCGCCATCAGCGCCCAGCAACAGCCGACACAGATCGCGCCGTGACGCATCCCCATGATGAATGCGCCGCGGTTTCCCGGCCGCCAAGCGGCGGTGAGAAAACCCAGCGGCGATCGGCAGCCGGTCAGGCATGCCTTCTTGAGCGGCGTGAACTGGTAGATCCCCGCCACGATGAACAGCACCGCTGTAAGCCAATGGCTCGTGCTGGCGCCCATCGGAGTGAGGAGCACCGCGGACTGAAGGCTCCACTGGGCCCCTGTTGCGGCGACGCTGAAGAGAGCCCAGGCTCCCAGGTAGGCGAGCACGAAGATGCTCGTGCGGCGTCCGGCAACCGCTGGGTCGGACCGTCGCAACAGGTGATGGTAGACGAGCGTCATACGCTGTGCGCCAGGCATCATCATGGCCGCCATCATTACCGCCCACATCACGAAGACCGTGGCCAGGTTGGATGCCGTCCAGGTGCCGCTCATCGGCATCATGAGGTGCGCAGGCTCGCTGTGCATGTTCAAGATCGGCCAGACCATCAATCCCCAGAAGAGGGCAATGGCGGCGGCCAATCCGACGATAGCGGCGGCGGGTGTCCCGCGCGGGTCGAACCTGCGTTCCGCCATGACTCACCCCTCGTAGGCGAAGGGCGAGTAGAAGGCGGTCCTGCCGCCGACGTCGCAGCGGATTGAGCCGTCCTGCACCTTCAGGCGACTGCTCGTGGCGACGGTCAGCGGGAAGCCGGGGGCGACGGCAAGCGGGTGCCCGGTCACCGTCACCGGTTCGCCGCCCTGCCCCTCGATTGCGGCAAACTCGGTTTCGGCGACGGTGCCGACCTGCAGCCTGTAGCGCCCGTCCGTCCCGGCGAACGAGATCGGAGCCGACGAGACGCCCGTCACCTCGCCGATGAACGGCGACAGGTTGGCCAGGTGTCCGCCCGCCGCGCCGGAAAAGATGCGCTGCAGGGACTCCCGCTGCGCGTCGCTGGCCTGGTCGTCGAGGTACAAGGCGACACGCCAGTTTCCGTCCGACATGTCTCCTGGGGAATAGAGAGCAAGCGCAACGTTCAGGTTGTCGAGGCGAACGTCGCCGTCCTTTCCGCGTTCTATATGCCACCCGACGAGTCCGGTGCAGTCGCCATTCGTCGGAGACTTGAGATAGATGCAGGGGCAAGCGCCCTCGCAAGTGCACGCTTCGGCGTAAACGCCATTCATGGTCCACGACATGGGTTATCTCCTGTGAATCACCGAGACGGCCAGTCTGGCATTTCGCGGCCCGCCCTGCATGAGGGCTTCATGATATTTTCATGAGGCATGATCATTTCCTGGCGTCCCGGATGGGCTCATTCCTTCTGGCAGATGTAGCCGAACCCCCGCATGGTCCGGATGACGCCGGCCTGCTCCCCCAATTTGCGGCGCAGCGAGGCCACCACGGTGTCCACGACATTGCTGCCGCCATCGAAGTTCAAGCCCCAGACGTCGTTCAGCAGGTCCTGACGGGACACCGCCGTGCCTTTCCGAAGCCAGAGATATCGCATGACCTCGAACTCCAGGCGTGTCAGGACGACCTGACCATCCGCCAGCCGCAGCGTGCGCCCACTGATGTCCAGAATGTCCTGCCTGTCGCAGCCGAGTTCGGAACCGACCAGTCCCGCGAGCCATCCATCCACAGATGCCGGGCCCATGTCGAGCATGGCGGTGTGGTAGGCCGTATTGCCCATCACGGCACCGTGGCGCGGAAGCATTGCAAAGCCCAATCGGGTGGCGACGTCGGCGTATGGCCTCGGGTCGGCCAGTCCGAGATAGACGCGGCGCAGTCGCGGCCGCAGTTCCATGTAGTGGCGCTTGATGTCCAGCCATGCCGTCGCCTGTATCGGCGACGGCCGTTCGCCGTCCTCAAGGCTCAGCCACCGACGCAGAAAGAGCGCGACCTGCCCATTGGGCAGCCTGTTTTCCTTCAGGTGCTTCCACCACTGTGCCGTCAAAGGATCGTCCAGAAGCAGGCGTTCCGGCACCCGCAACGGGTTGCACAGGGTGTGGAAGCCGGCCACTTCGCCGCCTGGATGCAGCGTGACCCAAAAAGTGCGGGGGGCGTGAAGCCACCAGCGCTCCAGGACCGCGACGGCCTCCGAAGGTTCGTGACGGGCGGCGATCTCCCGGATGGCGTCGCCATGTTCGGGCCTTGCCGGCTCGACGGCCAGCGGCGTGCTATCGCCCGGGAAGAAGGCTTCGCGGACGACCGGGTTGCGCAGGATGTAGATCATGTCGGCCGTGTAACGCCACAGGTCGTTACCGGAGAGGTCGGCAGAGGCATCCAGGAGATGGCGCCAGGCGGCGCGGCGGCAGGCGCGGAAGCCATCGGGGTCGCAAGATTCGAAGTCTGCTGCCAACGCCGCTTTGATGGTGTCATGCATGGAAAGACCGCCGGGGCCGCCTTCCATGAAGGGCAGGCATGCCAGCCGCTCCATTGCGTCGCCGTGAAGGGCGGGAAGGATGGCTTCCAGGAGCGGCCGTGTCACGCGCCGCACCACGCATGAAGCGTATAGCGCGTGACGGACCGCGTCGTCCTCGATTTCCGCCAGGTATATCCGCGCAAGGTGGTGCAGCACGGCTTCCAGCGGCGCGTCCTCAAAAGGCGTTGCCGCCGACGCCAGCGCTGAAGCCATCGTTAGAGCCAGCGGATGGCCGTGCGCGAGCTTGACGATGCGCTCTGCCGCTTCGCCGGTCACGCCTGCCCGGCCAACCAGCGAGCGCGCCGCCTCGTCGTCGATGGGGCCAAGATGGAGCGACCTGAACAGGCCGTGCCAGGCCGGAGTCGCGAACCAAGGGCTCGTCGGCGGCAGCCGGCTTCCGAAAACGATGCGCGTATGATCGGGCAGGGCCGGCAGGAAGTCCTGCCGGAACCAGGTGTCGAGAATGCGCAGCACTTCGTAATGATCGAGAAGGATGACGGTGCGTGGCGCGACATTCAGCACTGCGCCCGCCCCCGCTGCATCCTCGACCTCTTGGCCGAACCGCGCGGAGAGGGTCCGCAGAAAGCCGGACGGAGTAGGCTCGACCGTGTGACAGTCCAGGGCGAACACCTGTGCACCGTGATCGGTGGCTTGCTTGGCAAACGCCTCGAGAAGGGACGTCTTTCCGATCCCGGAAATCCCGTGGACGTGGACGACCAGGGGCTTGTCCTCGCTCAATGTCCGCAGGAGGAGATCAAGTTCGTGCTTCCGGCCCAGCATGCCCTCACGGACGTTTTGTACGAGCCGGTCGCTGATGCTTGTCACGGCTTTCTCCGGACTGGCCGCTCACCCGTCGGTCTGGCTGGCGCGCCTGGGGCAACCTTCCAGCGGGCCCCCTGCAAAAACAAACCCGATGAGATACATGGGCGTCCGATGGGGGCCGCAAAAGGCCCGATCGTTGGAGTTTTCCCCTCGGCTTCACTGAGCGGCGGCTTCATTCGGCACCGCCGCAGGCCCTCAGACCGCCGGCACCTTATCCGGCCGCGCCTCGAAACAACTGCCGGGCGAGGAGAGGGACGCTTCGGTGGCTGCAGTCAGGTCGGGATGCGGGCCGGCGGTCGCTTCGGCCAGGGCTCCGGGCGTTTTTGCCACGCCAACGCGCCCGACAAACGGCAGATTCAGGGCAGGCCGCAAGACGTCCACGCCGAACACCAGGCCGAGCAGATTGGCTTCGATGCCCTCCTCGCGCGCCACGGTCAGGCCAGTGAGACCGGCATAGCCCACCCTCCAGCCGGTTTTGCTGGAAGCGGTGCTGACCAGTTTGCGTTCCGTGTAGTCCTTGCCGATGGCGGTCGGTGGCAGGTCCACGAGCAGTTGCGGCGTCCTGGCCAGAATGGTGGCGACGAACGTATTGGAATTGGGGCCGGGCCAGACCACGTACCGGGACGCGTGGGGATAGGCCGCAATCACCTCTTCGATGTGGACGATGGCTTCCAGGGCGGCCTCACCGCGTACGTCGCCGATCAGGGCGGGCATGTTGCCGAACCACTTGGCGTCCGGCGCCCGATGCGATATCGAAACGGCGCTGCCGGTGCGCGCAAGGGTCCAACGCGCGACCTCGGCCACCGTATATTGAAGATCGCTGTCGCCCTTGTAGGCGATCCAGGTGTGAACGCCGAAGATGCCCCGCCATCCATACGTCTTTGCGGCGTAAACCTGGACGATGGCTTCGCAGAATTCGGCCGGATCGGGCGCCAGCCCGGTCGGCTCGCGGCTGGTGTCCCGCCAGGGGGCGCGGAATTCCGTCTTGGACGCCTCGAACGCGCCAAGCCCCGCTAGGAACAGCGCAAAGAGCAGAAGCAGCCTTGGGGCGGATATCCACCGCGAAACGATGCCAGACATGGAGACCTTCTCGTTCGTCCTTGTGCTTCAAGAAATAAGGAGTGCGCGAGGAGATCGGCGAAATGGATGCCCGGAAATCGCCGATGCCGAACCCGATCATATGATCCAGGGAAACACCCACCCGACGGGCGCAGATCATAGCACAGGGCGGGCTAGCGTTTGGAAAACGACGCGTGACCACGAAGAAAAACAGTCGGTCCTTTTTCAGACTGCTGCCGGGCTGTATCCCTTCATGAACAGGCGGACGACGGCGTCGACGTGGGCGTCCATTTCCTCGGGCGACAAGGCGGGCTGCATGCCGAGCAACCCGCGGAAGCGATAGTGCCCGGCCAACATGCCGAAGAAAATGATGGCCGCCTGTCTGGGCTCGTCGACCGCCAGACGGCCCTTCGCGGTTTCCTCTTCGAGGTAGACGACGAAAGCCCGGGTCGTCCCCTCCATGCCCGACTTGATCACCATGTCGGCCAGCCCTTCGAACTTCGGGGCCTCGGCGATGATCAGGCGTAGGAGGGCGAGGGTTTGGCGGCTGAGCAGGAACTCGAGGATGTGGCGGCCGAAGACGGTCAGGGTTTTTTTTGGGCCGAGATCGCGAGTATGGCCATCCAGCAGCGGCCGGCTCATGGTTTCCGAGACGCGGCCGATCACCGCGTCGAACAGCGCGTTCTTGTTGCCGAAATGATGATAGACGGTCTGCTTGGAAACGCTGGCGGCGACGGCAATGGAATCCATGCTGGTCGCCGTGTAGCCGTTCTCCGCGAAGGCCTCGACCGCGGCGGCGAGGATGGCTTCGTGCTTGCACGGCGACGGGCGGCGCAAACGCGGGGCGGAGGACGGGGGGGGCGAAGGCACCGGCATGCTCCGTGTCGTCCTTTGCGGTCATGGCCGGGGGCGAGGATGCCTGTTGACTGTCCGGCCTCACCGGGATTATATGACAGTGGACTGGACGGTCCAGTCTAATTATCCCCCGCAGGCCGGCTTCAGCCGTTCGCGCGGGTGTTGTGCATGGGAATGGACGGTATCTGGGGGGGGCGCCGGCTTTTTTATCGGCGGGAACCTAGCCTAGCGGCGCCGGAATTCCCATGTTGATCGGACGTCCATGGAGTTCCGGGAGGATTTTGCATTCGCTTGCCGTGGCGAAGCCTTTCGGGACGCGGCCGTTTCCATCGCTCCACCTTGCGATTTCCTTGCGCGGGGTTTTTCAACCTGATGGCGTGAGCGGTCCGCTCCGCCTGATCGAACCGCTCCCGGCGAAGCCGTCACCATTATCAGCCAAACAGATCCGGTCATGAAACGCACCGTCATTTTCACCTTCGTCTTCCTGTTGCTGGCCGCCATGGTCGGCGGCTTCGCCTATTTCCAGTTCATCCTGAAGCCCGAGATGATCAAAGGCGCCATGATGAAATCGCCGCCGCCGACGTCCACCGTCGCCGCCGAGCCGGCGAAGACCGAGACGTGGACGCCGAAGATCCCGGCTATCGGCACCTTCGTGGCGGTGCAGGGCATCGACGTTGCGCCGCAGGTGGACGGTATCGTCAGGGCCCTGCACTTCGATTCCGGCCAGATGGTGGAGGCCGGCGCCCTGCTGGTCGAACTCGACGATTTCGTCGAACAGGCAGACCTAAAGTCCAACGTTGCCGTTCTGAAGAAATCCGAGCTCGACCTTGAACGCCAGCGGGAACTGCTGGTGCGCGGCAACACCCCCCAGACCAGCTTCGACTCGGCGCTGTCGCAGCGCGACACCGCGGCGGCGGCGGTGGAACGGACCAGGGCGGTCATTGCCCAGAAGGCGATCAAGGCGCCGTTCCGCGGCCGCCTCGGCATCCGCAACGTCAGCCTCGGCCAGTACGTGTCGCCCGGCACCGCGCTGGTCACCCTGCAGAAACAGGATCCCCTGTTCGTCGATTTCCCGGTGCCCGAACAGCGCCTGGACGTGCTTAAGGCCGGCCAGACCGTCGAGGTTCAGGTCGATGCCTTCCCCGAGGAAACCTTCATCGGCGCCATCGCCTCGATCGACGCCAAGGTGAACCAGGAAACCCGCAACGTGCTGGTGCGTGCCGAAGTGGCGAACGCGGACCGCCGGCTGCTGCCCGGCATGTTCGCCAACGTCGAGGTGCTGGCGGGGGCGCCCACGCCGGTGGTCACGCTGCCGCGCACCGCCGTCATATACAGCCTCTACGGCGACAGCGTCTATGCCGTCAAACGGGCCAGCGAAACCGCAACGGCGGAGCGCCGCTTCATCCGGGTCGGCGAGACGCGGGGCGACCGCGTGGCCATCGCCGAGGGCGTGGCGGCCGGCGACGAGGTGGTGACGACCGGGCAGCTCAAGCTGCTGCCCGGTGCCTCCATCCGCGTCGACAACGCGACGCCGTTACAGGCCCGCGCCGCACGGCCGAAGGAATAGGGCGACCCGCCATGTCCTTCACCGATCTTTTCATCCGCCGGCCGGTCCTGGCCTCCGTGGTCAGCCTGCTGATCCTGCTGGTCGGGTTGCAGGCGGGGCTCAGCCTCCAGGTCCGCCAGTACCCCGAACTGTCGAACACCACGATCACCATCTCCACCAGCTACCCGGGCGCCAACGCCGACCTCATCAAGGGCTTCATCACGACGCCGCTGGAGCAGGCGGTGGCCAGCACCGAGGGCCTCGACACCCTGGTGTCGTCGTCGGCGCAGAACACCTCGACGGTGACGCTGAACCTGCGCCTCAACGCCGATCCCGATCGCGCGATGTCGGACGTGCTTTCGAAGGTCAACCAGGTCAAGGGCGTGCTGCCCGCCGAATCGAACGATCCGGTCGTCGTCAAAACGACGGGTGAGGGTCACGCCCTCATGTACATGTCGTTCAATTCCGACGTCATGACCGCGCCTCAGATCACCGATTACCTGACCCGCGTCGTGCAGCCCAAGCTGCAAACGGTCAACGGCGTCGCCAACGCCCAGATCCTGGGCGGGCAGACCTTCGCCATGCGCGTCTGGCTCGACCCCAACCGCATGGCGGCGCTTGGCGTCACCCCGGGCGATGTGCGCGAGGCGCTTGCCGCCAACAACTTCACCACCGCGGCCGGCCAGATCAAGGGCGACTTCGTGCAGACCAGCATCAACGCCGAGACCTCGCTGTCAAGCGCCAGCGCCTTCGCCCAGCTGGTGGTGGCGACGCGCGGCGACTCCCTGGTTCGCCTCGGCAACATCGCGAAAATCGAGCTGGGCCCGCAGAGCGCCTCGTCGTCCTCGGTGTTCGACGGGCAGAAGGCGGTGTTCATCGGCATCGAGGGAACGCCGTCGGCCAATCCGCTGGACGTCATCGACGGCGTGCGCGTCGTGATGCCGGAAATCGTACGCCAACTGCCGGCCGGCTTGAACGGCGCCATCGCCTATGACTCGACGGAATACATCCGCGCCTCGATCAACGAAGTCGTCCAGACGCTGGGCGAGGCGGTGGTCATCGTCGTCGTCGTCATCTTCCTGTTCCTGGGCAACCTGCGCACCACGATCATCCCCATCGTCACCATTCCGCTGTCTCTGATCGGCGTCATGATCATGCTGCTGGCGCTGGGCTACACCATCAACCTGCTGACTCTGCTGGCCCTGGTGCTGGCCATCGGTCTGGTGGTCGACGACGCCATCGTGGTGGTGGAGAACATCCATCGCCACATCGAGGAGGGCCTGACGCCCTTCGATGCGGCGCTCAAAGGGGCGCGCGAGATCGCGCTCCCGGTCATTTCCATGACCATCACGCTGGCCGCCGTCTATGCCCCCATCGGTTTCGTGTCGGGCCTCACCGGCGCCTTGTTCCGCGAATTCGCCTTCACGCTGGCCGGTGCGGTCGTGGTCTCGGGAATCGTGGCACTGACGCTCTCGCCGATGATGTGTTCCAAGCTGTTGACCGATCTCGAGCATGAGGGGCGGTTCACCGAATTTCTCGACCGCCTGTTCAACGGCCTCAAGGACCGCTACCTCCACTGGCTGCACCGGGCGCTCAACTTCCGAGCGCTGATCCTGCTGGTGGTGGTCGGGGTCATGTCGATGACCGGCCTGATGTACATCACCGCGCCCCAGGAACTGGCCCCCGAGGAAGACCAGGGCATCCTGTTCATGATCGGCAAGGCGCCGCAGTACGCCAACCTCGATTACCTGGAGCACGCAACGGACAACCTGGGGAAGGTGCTGACCGACGTCCCGGAGGCGGACCACATCTTCACCATCAACGGCATGGAAGGCGCGCACCAGGCATTCATCGGCTTCCTGCTCAAGCCTTGGGAACAGCGGGAACGCAGCCAGAAAGAAGTTCTTGCGGACCTGCAGCCGAAGCTTGCCGGCATCGCCGACGCCCAAATCTTCGCCTTCCCGCTGCCGTCGCTCCCGGGATCGACCGGCGGCGCGGCGGTGCAGTTCGTCATCACGACGACGGCCGGTTACGAGGAACTGGCCCAGGTGCTGGCCGACATGCAGGCGGAGGCGGCCAAGAGCGGCCTGTTCCTGTTCACCGACAGCGACCTCAAGTTCGAAACGCCGCAGATCGAGTTCAAGATCGACCACGACAAGGCCAACCGGCTCGGTATCAAGATGGACGACATCGGCGGCGCCCTGGCCACCCTGCTGGGCGGCAACTACGTCAACCGCCTCAACCTGAATGGCCGCAGCTACGAGGTCATTCCCCAGGTGCCGCGCGACTACCGGCTGACCGCCGACTGGCTGACCCGCTATCAGGTGAAGACGACGAGCGGCGATCTGGTGCCGCTATCCACCGTCGCCACCATCTCGCAATCCGTGCAGCCGAACGCGCTCACCACCTTCCAGCAGCTCAACTCGGCGACCCTCTCGGGGGTGCCGTTCCCTGGCCGCACCGTCGGCGAGGCGTTGGATTTCCTGCGCGACAAGGCCGACGAAATGTTCCCCGAGGGCTACAGCTACGATTTCCAGGGCGAAAGCCGGCAGTTCGTGCAGGAGGGAAGCACGCTGGTCTTTACCTTCGTGTTCGCGCTTGTCGTCATCTTCCTGGTGCTGGCCGCCCAGTTCGAGAGCTTCCGCGATCCGCTGATCATCCTCATCGCCCTGCCGACCTCGATATTCGGCGCCCTGTTGCCGATCACCATCGGCGGCATCATGGGGTTCGCCAGCGTCAACATCTACTCGCAGATCGGGCTCGTCACACTGATCGGCCTGATTTCCAAGCATGGCATCCTGATGGTGGAGTTCGCCAACGTCATGCAGGAGCAGGGGATGTCGCGCCGCGAGGCCATCGAGCACGCCGCGGCGGTACGCCTGCGTCCCATCCTGATGACGACGGCGGCCACCGTGCTGGCCATGATGCCGTTGCTCATGGCCACCGGTGCCGGCGCGCGCAGCCGATTTGACATCGGCGTCGTCATCGCCGCCGGCATGACCATCGGTACGCTGTTCACGCTGTTCGTGACGCCCGCCGTCTACACCCTGGTGGCGTCCGACAAGCAGGCGCGAAAGACGGCGAGCGAGCCGGCGGGACAACCCGTCGTCCGCCCGTCCTGAGCCGGGATCTGGCGCGAACTCCCCGGGCTTCCCATCTTGAGATCGTCGAGGCGATGGAAAAGAGGGAGGCCGTGGGCGAGTTCACCCGCTCCGTTTATGGGCCGGAGGTCGATTCGCTGCTGAAAAGGGCGGGGCGGATGCCGCTCGACGCCGGTACGCCCGATACCGCCGCCGGGGAGCGGTTGCGCCCGCTCACACCCACCGAACTGCTCGCCGGCCAGGCCGTCGCCGATGTGGACGCCACCCGGGCCTGTCTGTCGGCGCTTTGGCTGCGCTTCGGCTTCCTCGACGAATCCCACCGCCTGAGCCAGGGCATAGCCACGCCCGAGGGCAGCTTCTGGCACGCAATCATGCACCGGCGCGAAGGCGATTACGCGAACGCCAAGTACTGGTTTCGCCGCGTTGGCGACCATGCGGTGTTCGCCGCGCTCAAGGAGAAGGCGGCCGACGTCGCGCTCATGGGCGACGGCCCGGCGGCCCGTGCCGTCGCCGCCCAGGCGGATTGGGACCCTTATGCTTTCGTCGACCTTTGCGAGATCGTCGTTGCCGCCGGCAAGCCCGACGATCTGCTGTGGTGCCAGGTCCAAAGGCTCGAATGGGATATTCTCTTCGATCACTGCTGGCGGGCGGCGACAGGCAGCGGGCGCGTCACGCCCTGAGGGTCGGTTGCGCGGGTAATACGTTAGTCTGTAAGTCGGCTATGCGTTGAGAGCGGCCCTTCCGCTCGGTCAAGCGCTGCGGCGCAGCTTCGCCACCCGCCTGCTGGAACGGAACATCGATGTCCGCGTCATCCAGGTCCTGCTCGGTTCGCCGCAGGACTCGCTGGTGCCCGAGGCCGGGAGCAGAGCGCCATGACGTCTATCACTCCCTCATTGAGCCATTCCCCCGCCGGAGGTCGCCGCCGGCGCCAGGCCACTGTTGCCACATCGCGGCTCCACGCCGGTTCCGCACCGCCGATCACGCCCGAACCGTCCGCCAGATGGCGACAAAGTCTTCGGACTCACTGCACCCACCGCCGATCCAACTCCACCCAGGCCGCCGTTGCAGTCTCGACGGCCGCCGTCACCACCCCTCCACCACGGCGCAATCCCCATAGACCGCAATAGACCCCACCGAGTCCGCGGGTTTCTAGCCGATGGCGCACGAGCGACGGCGTCGGGGTGGCAATGGCGGACCATTCACTTCTATATTGCGCAATGGTCATACCAATGCTATTAAGACCAATATAAGGTATGTCCTAACATATCGTTTGGTCTCTAGAAGAAGGCGTGTTGCCATGGATGAGGCACAAGAAAGAATCTCGGTCCAGATCTCGATGACGGAATTGGAGCGCCGGTGGAGCGCGGTCCGCCGCGAGATGAAGGCCCGCGGCATCGACATTCTGATCATGCAGAACACCAACCAGTGGCTCGGCGGCTACGTCAAATGGTTCACCGACGTGCCGGCGGCCAACGGCTATCCGATGACGGTGGTCTTTCCCGTCGATGAGGAAATGGCCGCCATCAACTGCGGACCGTGGATGAGCGAGGAGAGCAAGCTTATCGACCTGAGTGCCCGCGACTGGTCCCTGCGGGGCGTCAAGAACCGTTGGACGGCTCCCTTCTTCCCGTCCCTGCACTACAGCAAGACCTACGACGCCGAATTGATCGCCAAGTACTACGGCAAGCGCGGGAAGATCACCGTCGGCTGGGTCAACCTCAGTCACATTCCGGCCGCCTTCCACAACTACATCGTCGAGCACATGCCGCTGGCGACCTTCGTCGACGCCACCGACTTTGTCGACGAGATCAAGGCGATCAAGAGCCCCGAGGAGATCGCCCTGATTCGCCGCTGCGCGGCTCTTCAGGATTCGGCCTTCGAGGTCGCGCTCAAGAATCTGGTGGATGGCAATCGCGACCACGAAGTCATGGCGCACATCCAGTTCCACCTGGAGATGAGCGGCAGCGAGGAACAACTGATCATGGCCGGCTCGGGCCCGATGGGCACGGCGACGGCCATGTTCAAGCGGCACTTCATGAATCGCACCATGCGCAAGGGGGACCAGTTCACCCTGATGATCGAGGCCAATGGCCCCGGCGGAGTCTACTGCGAGTTGGCCCGCACCTGCGTGCTGGGCAAGGCATCGAGCGAGCTCCAGGAGGGGTTCGAGGTGGCCAAGGAGGCCCAGGTGGAGACGCTGAAGCGCCTCAAGCCAGGCGCGGTCCCGGGCGAGATCCTGGCCGCCCACAATGCGTTCCTGCGCAAACACGGCTATCCCGAGGAAACGCGCCTCTATTCACACGGCCAGGGTTATGATCTGGTGGAACGACCCGCCATCCGCGACGACGAAACCATGATCATCCGCCAGAATATGAACATCACGGTTCATCCCATTGTCGCGACCAAGACCTACTTCACCTGGGTCTGTGACAACTACCTGATCACGGAAACCGGGGTGAGCGACTGCCTGCATAAAACGGCGAAGAAGATTTTCGAGGTCTAAGCCAATCGACGAAGCGAGTGACTCTCAACAAACAAGCTAATGCTGCGCTTTTTCATTGGGCGACAAGCATGGGAGGAAAGTCATGAAGTCGAAGTTTCTTGTCACGTTGCCGACGGTCATTCTGGGAACGGCGCTGGTGCTTGGCGGCGCACTGACGGGGGGGGCGGCCGCTCGGGCGGCCGACCCCATCGTCATCAAGGCGGACCAGGGGGCGGCCGCCGGCGGCCCCTGGCAGCGAGCCATGGAGAAGTTCCGCGACATCGTCGAGAGCAAGACCAACGGACAGTTGAAGATCGAGATCTATCCCGACGGCGTTCTGACCAACGGCAACCTGCGAACCACGATCCAGATGCTGCAAAGCGGCGGCATTCAGATGGGCCTGTTCCTGCCGGCCTTTTATGAGGGCTTCGATCCCCGCTGGCAGGCCTTTTCGCTGCCCTACCTCTTCAAGGACAACCAGGCGGCCTACAACACCTGTGACAGCGACGTCGGCCAGTTCATGCTGGACACCCTGGAACAGAAGAAGATCAAGGGCTTGTCCTTGTGGCAGCAGGGCTTCCGCGAGTTGACCACCGCGAAAAAGATCGTCCGGATGCCGGCCGACATGAACGGCATGAAAATGCGCGTGATGGGCAGCCCCATGTTCATCTCCATGATCAAGGGCTTCGGGGCCAACCCGACGGCGACGTCGATGGGCGAACTGTTCACGGCGTTGCAGCAAGGCGTCGTCGACGGCCAGGAAAACCCCATCAATACCATCTACCTGCGGCGCTTCTACGAGGTGCAGAAATACCTGACGCTGACCCATCACGTATGGAGTCCGCTGATCCTCGCCATGAGCGGCAGTTTCTTCAACGGCCTTTCCCCGGAAATGCAGAAGATTCTTCTCGACGCGGCCGAAGAGGTGAAGCCCTTCGAGCGCCAGTTCGTGCGCGAGGACGACGAAAAGATGACGGCCGAACTTCGCAAGAAGATGGAAGTCATCGAGCTTACCGACGCCGAGATGAAGGTGTGGAAGGAAGCGACGAAAAGGGTCCACGAGGAAGTTGCCGACAAGATCGGCCGTGATCTTGTCAACCGCTTCTATAAGGCGGCTGGCTACTAATAAAAAATGGTCCATCGGCCGGGCGGGGCGGCAGTCTGCCCGGCCGATCGACGGAGGAGGCGAACCGTGAAGGCATTGGACGCTACCCTGCTTGGCATCGAAGAGATTCTGCTCAAGGCGCTCTTCGTGATTCTCCCTTTGCTTTGTTTTCTCCAGGTCATATCCCGCTTTGTTCTCCACTTCCCCGTTCCCTGGTCGGAGGAGGCGATGCGGGTGCTGTTCATGTGGGCCACCTTTATCGGCGCCAGCCTGGCGGTGAAGCGGGGGGCCCATCTCAGCGTGACCGCGCTGGTGAGCACCCTGCCCGAGGTGCCGCGCGAGATCGTCGCCCTGGTCATCGGTCTGCTCTGCGCGGTGCTCTGCCTGTACTTCAGCTACAACGGGCTGGAAGTCTCGATGATGGAGGCGGACAGCGGCGAAACGCTGCCGGTCTCCGGACTGCCGACCTACATTTCGTCGATGGCCATTCCCATTGGCTTCCTGCTGATGGCCGTTCGCTTCGCCCTGGCGGCGATCGAGCGGTGGCAGCGGCGCGCGGCCTAGGAGGGAACGACCATGGAAAACAGTCTCATCCTTCTGGCCGTCTTTCTCGTGGCCATGATGCTGAGCGTGCCAATCGCCCTGGCGCTGGGTTTCTCCGCCATGCTGGTGATCACCTTCGCGTCAAGCGTGCCGCCGGTCATCGTCATCCAGAACATCTACACCTCGACCGACAACTTCACCCTGATGGGTATTCCGTTCTTCATGTTGGCCGGCAACCTGATGAAGACGGGGGGTGTTTCACGGCGGTTGGTCAACTTCGCCAAGACCATCGTCGGCAGTTTCCCTGGTGGTCTCGGTCACGTCGCGGTCCTGACCTGCACGATCTTCGCCGCCATCTCGGGCTCGGGCCCGGCGACGGTTGCCGCCGTCGGCCTCATCATGATCCCCAACATGATCGAGGCCGGCTATGACGCCCGTTACGCCTCGGCGCTCACCGCCGCCTCCGGCGGCATCGGCGTGATCATCCCGCCCAGCATTCCCATGGTGGTTTACGCGGTGCTGGCCAACGTCTCCATCGCCGGCATCTTTTCGGCGGGCTTCATTCCCGGCTTCCTGATGGCGTTGCTGTTGATGGGGGCGAACTATTTCGTCTCGCGCAAACGCGGCTATCGGGGCGAGGCGGTTCCCCTGACGCTGCCAACCATCTGGCGGGCCTTCCGCGAGGCTTTCCTGTCGCTCATGATGCCGGTGATCATCCTGGGCGGCATCTACAGCGGCGTGTTCACCCCCACCGAGGCGGCCGGCGTCGCCGTCATCTACGGGTTCCTCGTCGGCGCCCTGGTCTACCGGGAGATCCACTGGAAGGACCTGTCGGAAATCCTCCTCGACTCGGCCGTGATGTCGGCCATCTGTATCGTCATCCTGGGTATGGCGGCCCCTTTCGGCTGGATTCTCACCTTCGAGAATTTCCCGATGAAGGTGGCGCAGATGATGTCGGGGTTCTTCCAGTCCCAATTTTCCTTCCTGCTGGTGATCAACATCTTCTTCCTGTTCTGGGGCTGCGTCATGTCGAGCATGGCGGCGCTGATCATCCTGACGCCGATCTTGCTGCCCATCGTGGCGACCCTGGGCATCGACCCCATCCACTTCGGGATCATCATGATCATGAACCTCGAACTGGGCATGCTGACGCCGCCTTTCGGGGTCAACCTGTTCATCGCCTGCAGCATCTCGAAGATCGGCATCGAGGACATCGCCAAACCGATGGTGGTGTTCATCGCGGCCGCCCTGACCGGTCTTTTCATGGTCACCTACATTCCGTGGCTGGCGCTGGGCGTGCCGCGGCTGTTGGGATTGCTGACATAGGGGGCAACATGCGATAGGAACAAGGGCGGGGCCGCCGATGGCCCGCAATGGACGACAAAGGAAAGGCGCGTTTCCCCTTACCGGACAATGCAATGGCCAAGCGACCCATCATCTTCGATCCGATCCCGACGCGACGCATCTTCGAAGAGATCGTCGGTCAGATCCGCCAGCGGATTTACGACGGCGAACTCAAGCCGGGCGACCGGCTGCCCGGCGAACGGGACTTGGCTATCCAGTTCGGTGTCGGCCGAACGGTCGTGCGCGAGGCATTGCGGACCCTAGAGGAAGGGGGGCTCGTCGAGATCAAGAAGGGAAGCGACGGCGGAGCCTTCGTCAAGAAAGCGGATTCATCGGCGGCCACGCGGTCCCTGACGACGCTGATCCATCTGGGCCACATCACGGTCGACGACCTCACCGAGGCCCGGATTTGGCTCGAGCAGGTCGTTATCGAGCATGCCGCCCGGCATCGGACCGAGGAAGATCTCCGTCGCCTGGACGAGAACATCCGACAGAGCGAGGAAATCGTGAAGCAGGGCGTGGTCCCCCGCAAGGCGAACCTGGACTTTCACGTCATCCTCGCGGAGGCGGCGAAAAATCCAATCTTCGTCATGCTCATCGAGTCGTTGATGGGCGTTCTTCGGGGATTCCTCGAGGAACGGGAACTGGAGCCGAACTTAGAGTACATCGCTACAGTGTCGGCCAGTCACCGCCGCATATACGAAGCCGTTCGCGACGGCGACCCCGAGCGGGCGAGGCAGGCTCTCCTCGGGCATCTGTTGGATATCAACGCGCACTTCTCTTCCCTCGCCAAGTAGCCGCGTCTTTCCGTCCGCCTGTTATCACGTATCCACTCTTCCGTCCTAGGACTCCGCAGAGGGGCCTGGTGAAAGCTGAGTCGTGCCAAAAATGAGCGCCTTTATCCGAAAGCACGCCGTCCTGTTCGTTCTCACCGGACTTTACGTCGCCAATTTTGCCGATCGTTCGGTCCTCGCCGTCGTCGTCGAACCGATGAAGGCGGATTTGGGATTGAGCGACGGCGAGATTGGGCTGGTGCAGTCCATGCTTCTCTTCTGCCTCCCCCTCCTGCTGATCCCGTCGTCGCTGATTCTCGACCTATGGAGCCGCAAGAAGATGATTTTTCTCGTGGCCGTCGTGTGGAGTCTGGGATGTCTGGGAACCGGACTGGCCACAGGCTTCCTCATCCTGCTCCTGGCTCGCGTGGTCTGCGCCTTCGGCGAAGCCACCTTCGGCCCCGGCGGCACGGCGTGGGTGTCGATGAGCTATCCGGCCGAGCGGCGGTCCAGCATGTTGGGCTTCTTCAGCCTGGCCGCGCCGCTTGGCATGGCCCTGGGAACGTTGGGTGGCGGCTTCATGGTGACGGCGACCGGTAACTGGCGCAGCCCATTCTTTTGCCTCATCGCGCTGGGGTTCGGACTGGCTCTTTGCGTTCTCGCGCTCACCGACTACCGGACCGACGGCGACAGCAAGCGGCCCGACGTTGGACTTTACCTCGCCGAGACTCTCGGTCTTTTCCGCAACCGGACCCTGATGCTGGTCAGCGTAGCGACCGCCTGCTTCTGCTTTATCAAGTTTTCCTACCAAGGGTGGGTCCCGGCGATGCTGATTCGGTCCTACGGCCTCAGCAGTATGCACGCGGGCGTGCTGTTCACCCTGATGGTCCTGGCCGGGGTTCTGGGCCCCATTATCGGCGGCCAGATCGCCGACCGTGCGCAGCGCGGATCGCCGATCGGCCGGCCGCGGATTGAGAGCGTCCTGGTGGGCCTGGTGGTTGTCAGCAAGGCGATTTTCTATGGCCTCATGGGTGTCGTTTCGTTGCCGGTTATCGTGGTACTGGGTATCGTTGACAGCATTGTTACCATGGCGCCGATCCCAGTCTATTTCTCGTTGGCTCAGGATGTCGTCTCGGTCCGCCTGAAAAGCATGTCGGTCGGGTTGTTCGGGGTGATCGTGTTCCTGGGCGGGGCCTGGGGTC
>JACZKS010000189.1 GCA_014859895.1 Rhodospirillales bacterium | reverse complement strand
TCCAACGCCACCTTCTTTCCCGCGCCATCTTCAAGAAGTTTCGCGCCGAAAGTTTCGACGTTTGGCGGCGTAGCTGCGTCGCGCTTTAATCCATATTCATTCGCATCGCCCGCAGCCGCAGCTGTTAACGTGTCAATGCCGGTCCGACAGAGGACGCCGGCGCAAAGGCTCGACGACGCCTTTGCGCTGGCCGATCTGAACTGCGATCGCCCGCTCTTTGAGGCGAAGTGGTGACTGCTATTGGGCGCTAAGCTGCCGTCCGGTTGAGACGCAGCCAAGGACGCCTTGAGTCCAGAGCGGTCATTGAGGATGCCGATGTAGTCGGCATAGCTTGCCAAAACGGCTCATCCGCCGGCCGCCGGTCCGGGAAGAAGGTTGGACGCCAACCTTGATTGACTATGTGTCCGCGAGATGATCCACTAAACTATTGGAGAAATGGGTCTTTTTTGAGCAAGTTTGGGCAGTCTGAGGTAATCCGCAAAAAGTGCGGCCTAGTCCAGCTTAATGCAAAAACGAATCTGACTTATCTCAGAAATTCGAGCTTTAGAGTGGCAGAAATCCGCCACGCCGAGTCCTAGCTTTTCTGAAAGCCTATAATTGTTCGCGATGCCCATGATCCGGCCGTTCCGATCGCCCAAACCGAAGGTGGGTGAAAGGCGAGGGGCTTGCTAATCTTTTTCGATCCAATCGCCCTCAAGGGTCCTTGTCAGCATGGGTGTGCTGAAAACGCCGACGACCTTGGTGGAACTGGCAGGAGCCACACTCTCAAGGTGGCTGCGCCAGCGTTGCGTCTGAACCATCGCGACACCGAGAACAACCGGATCGATCTTGCAGGCAGACAGGAGTTGGAGGCCGGCAAGCATCGATGAGCCGCTTGAGATCACGTCGTCGATCAGCGCCACACGCTTGCCGTCGAGAAGCGGCAGCATGCGTGGATCGACATAGAGCCGCTTGCGTTGATCGGGGGTCGTGATCGAGGAAAGAGAGACGGAAATCTCCTCCAGGTACCAGAATTTCCGCGATGTGCCGAGGGGGACGAACCGGCTGTGGCCGAGTTCGCGGGCAACCGCGCTGGCAAGCGTCAGGCCGAGCGTCGGCAGACCGACGACGATCTCGGGCTGGAAGGCCTTGAGCTTTGCCGCGAGCGCCTTGGCAAGGGCGTCCTGCACGGCAAAGCTTGCCTGATTGATGATCAGCGAGGCAAGCGCATGTTCGCCATCCGGGAGCGGCCGGATGGGAAGCTTTATCTGGCGGCCGTCATCGAGTTCGACGGGGAAAAAGCCGCTATGGCTCTCAGCGGGCCCGAAGGTCTCGGGCGAATGGATTTTCTGCCAGAAGTCATGGGGTTGCATTCAGATCCAGTCCTTTTCTCGGTTGTCGGCCACGGCCGTTCATTTTATAGGATTTTTCGGGTATGCCGGAGTCTGTTGCGGTAAACGCGCCCCCCGTTCCTCGAATGTCATGAAAGATGCTGCCAAACCGATGAACGTCCCTGACAAGGTTTTCGACGATTTATCTTTTCTCACGGCACTGCGCCACGATCTGCACGCTCATCCGGAACTCGGATTCGAGGAGGTAAGGACGAGCGATATCGTCGCCCGGCATCTCGAGGAGATGGGGATAAGCGTGCATTGCGGCCTTGGCGGGACCGGCGTCGTCGGCACCCTTCGGGTCGGCGACGGCGCGCGCTCCATCGGCCTGCGCGCCGATATGGATGCGCTGGCCATGCCGGAAACGGCGGAGCGGCCCCACAAGTCCACCGTGCCGGGCAAGATGCATGCCTGCGGCCACGACGGGCATACGGTGATGTTGCTGGGAGCGGCGCGCCATCTTGCCCGGACGCGGACGTTTTCCGGCACCGTCCATTTCATCTTCCAGCCGGCCGAGGAAGGGCGCGGCGGGGCGCGCAGGATGATGGAGGACGGGCTGTTCAGCCTTTTCCCTTGCGATGCGGTTTACGGACTCCACAACATGCCGGGGCTCGAGGTTGACGAGATCGCGGTCGTCGAGGGACCTCAGCTCGCCTCGTCCGACAGCTGGCGCGTCACCTTTCGCGGCACGGGCACGCATGGCGCCAAGCCGCACCTCGGTCGCGATCCGATCACCGCCATGGCCACTTTCCTTGCCGCCCTCCAGACGATCATCGGCAGGGTGGTCGATCCTTTGCAGCCGGCCGTCGTCAGCGCCTGCTCGGTCGAGGCGGGCGATCCGCAGGCGCTCAACGTCATTCCCGATTTCGCCGCCGTCGGCGGCACGGCGCGCGCCTATTCGGCCGCCGTGCGCGACCAACTGGAGGAAGAGATCGGCCGGCTGGCGCGGGGAACGGCGGAAATGTTCGGGATCGGCGCCGACTACCGTTTCGAACGCCGCATCCCGCCGACGGTCAACGATGCCGATGCCACGCGCCGGGCGTATGACGCCGCCGCAAGCGTGTTCGGAGACAAGGTCCTGAGCGCGTTTCCGCCATCCACGGCCGGTGACGATTTCGCGTTTTTCGGGCAGCAGGCGCCGGGCTGTTACGTCTGGCTCGGCAATGGTCCGGCCGTCGAAGGTGCACTCCATCACAATACCGCTTATGACTTCAACGATGCAGCCATCCCCTACGGGGTCGCCTTCTGGTCGGCCCTCGTCGAGCGGGAACTGGCCTCCAGCTAGAGCATTTCGCGATCTGACGGAATTGCTTGGCGGCTGTGTCCATCCTTCGACAGGCTCAGGATAAGGTCCTTTATGGAAATCCTCATCCTGAGGAGGCCCGCAGGGCCGTCTCGACGGGATAGCCTGATCGCCGTATTCATCGCGCCGCTTCCGCCGAAAGCGCATCCAGGATGACGGATCTCAGCCGGTCCTGTTCGGCCTCGATGGCGAGTTCCGCGTTGAAGGCGGTAAGGCTCGACCGTGTCTCGACCACGGTACGGCCACGGGTGAGCATGCCCGCAAGCTCCATCGCGATGCCGACGGGGCGAAAGGTGACCAGGTCGGGGCGGATGAAGGCCGCTGCCGCGGCGGGATCGTAGAAGGCCATCGCCGGGCGGCCGCGACTGGTCGCGATCGCGATGAAGCCGCCGAACAGGTCGGCCAGCAGATTGGCATTGCCTCCGCCGAGTGTGCGCAGATGCTCCGCCTCTTCCGGCCGGCAGAGGATCTTGCGGCAGAAATCGAGATCGACCATGCGCAGGGGCAGGCTATGGGCGAGAACGATGGCAACGGCCTCGGGGTCGGCATAGGCGTTGAACTCGGCCGACGCGGTATGGTTTCCGGCGCCCGCGCCGCCGCCCATCCAGGTCAGGTCATCGATCCGGCGGGCGAGGTCGGGACGCGCCAGCACGAGTGCCGCGATATTCGTGAGCGGCCCGAGGGCCAGGATGCGGCACGGCCTCGCGGTCGATTCGAGCCAGTGGGCGAGCGCGTGGAAGGCGTCCTCGCCCGGTTCCGGATCGCATGCGGGAAGGCTGCGGCCAAGGGTCGGAATGCCGGTGTGGCCGAGAATCCTCTGCGCCGTCTCGATTTGTCCAAGAACCGACGTCTCGCGGCCGATGGACATGGGAAAGCGCCAGCCGAATACCTGTCTTGCCGCCGCAGCGTTGCGGCGAACCTGTTCAAGTGGGGCGTTGCCGAAGACCAGCGAAACGCCGTCGATCGAAAACCCGGCATGCCCGATCGTCAGGATCGCGGCGATGTCGTCGAAGCCCATATCGGTGTCGATCCAGAGCCCCATGGGTCACCCGAAGCGCTGGAGTTGCGCGGCGTTGCCGACAGGGAGGTCGAAGGAGACCTCGGCGCCGAGCGAATGGCTGGGCAGGGCCGCGTCGACCTCCGCCTTCAGGCTGCCAAACGGCGTATCGAGAACGTACTCGCGCGTGCCCCCGGCAAATGAAACGCCGCGCACGGTGCCCCGGTAAGGGCCCGAGCCGAGGCGCAGCATGCGGGGTCGCCAGGCCAGTCCCGCCGTTGCCGGCAACTGGCATGGGGCCGGGATATCGCCGCGGTCGTTGACGAACTTGCCGTCGCGGACTTCGAAAATATTCTCGAAGCCGACGAAATCGGCGACAAAGCGGGATACCGGACGGTTATAGATCTCTTCCGGCGTGCCGATCTGCTCGATCGCGCCGTCCTTCATCACCACGATCCTGTCGGCCAGCGCCAGCGCTTCGACCTGGTCGTGGGTGACGAAAATCATCGTCACGCCGCTTTCCTTCTGAACCCGCTGCAGCTCGGTGCGCATTTCGAGCCGCAGCCGTGCGTCGAGATTGGACAGTGGTTCGTCCAGCAGCAGCACTTTGGGTTCCATCACCATCGAGCGGACAAGCGCCACACGCTGTTGCTGGCCGCCGGAAAGTTCCGGCGGCTTGCGGCTGGCGAAACTCGAAAGGCCGACCGATTTCAGCCCGGCCTCGACCTTGGCCTCGAGCTCCTCACCGCCCATGCCTCTGAGCTTGAGGCCGAAGGCGACGTTCTCGAACACCGACAGATGCGGGAACAGGGCATAGGACTGGAAAACCATCCCGACGGCGCGCTTGTTGGCCGCAACGCGGGTGATATCGACCCCGTCGAGATGGATGCGGCCGCCAGCCGGCTTCAGCAGACCCGCGATCGCCCGCATGGTCGTGGTCTTGCCGCAACCGGACGGCCCCAGCAGGGCCAGCAGCTCGCCCTTGCGGATGCGGAGATCGAGGTCCTTGACCGCAACCGTCTTCCCGTAGGTCAACGTCAGCTTGTCGAGGGTCAGAAAGGCTTGATCAGACATAGCGGGAGAACCCCAGAAAACGCTCGGCGGCGAAGACGATGCCGACGGACATGAAGGCAAGCAGCGAGGAAAGCGCCGCGATGGACGGATCGAACACGATCTCCATGTATCCGAGCATGTCGATCGGAAGCGTTCTGACCCCCGGGCCGGACAGGAACAGCGAGACCGGGACCTGGTTGAAGCTGGTGACGAAGCCGAGGATGAAGGCCGAGAGGATGCCGCCGCGGATGTTCGGCAGCACCACCCGGAAGAAGGCGCCAAGGCGCGACGAGCCGAGCAGAACCGCAGCCTCCTCTATCTCGGAGCGCAGGTTGTTGAGGCTGGCCGAGACCACGCGTACCGCATAGGGCAGCACAAGCGCCGTGTGGGCGAGAAACAGCGCCAGCGTGATCTTCATCTCGAACGGCACGACGAAATAGCGAAGCAGGGCGAGACCGACGATGATGCCGGGCACGATGATCGGCGCCGAGACCATCATGCGGACGGTCTCGGCGAACGGCAGCTTGTAGCGCGACATGGCGTAGGATGCCGGAACGCCAAGCGCGAGCGCCGCGAACGTGCCGCCGATCGCCAGGAACATCGACATCGCGAAGCTTTCGCGAAAGCTCTGGACGGTGAAGACCTTGACGATCCATTTCAGCGAAAAACCCTGCGGAGGAAAGGCCAGCGTGTCGCCGGCCGAGAAGGAGGCCGCAACGATAATCACGAACGGGCCGATCAGGAAGAACAGCACGAGGCCGAGGGTCAGCGGCGCAAAGAGACGCTGGGTCATTTGCGGTTCCTTGCCGTCGCCAGACGCTTCAACAGCAGGTTGGTGGAAAAGCTCATGACGATCAGGATGAAGGCGATGACGCTCGCCGAGACAAAATCGCTGGCGACGGTGACGCGCTGATAAAGCAGCGTTTCCAGCATCAGCACCTTGGAGCCGCCAAGAATGGCCGGCGTTATATAGGCGGTCATGGAGCCCGTGAAAACAAGCGTGCCGCCGATCACCAGGCCCTCCTTGGTCAAAGGCAGGATGATTTTCCAGAACACCTGCAACCAGTTGGCGCCGAGCACGCGGGCGGCTGGAACCATGTCACGCGGCAGGTTTTCGAGCGCGCTCACCAGCGAGATGATCATCAGCGGCAGGAACAGCTGCAACAGGCCGATGAAGACGGCGGTTTCCGTGAACAGGATGCGGACCGGCGCGTCGGTGAGGCCGACCGCCGTCAGGGCCTGGTTGACGATGCCGGTACGCCCGAGGATGACGATCCAGGCATAGGTGCGCGCCACCGGCGAGATCATCAGCGGCAGCGCCACCAGCCCGATCATCCGCCCCTTGCTTGCCGCCGGCAGGCAGATGATCGCATATGCGGCGGCATAGCCGATCACCGCCGCGACGATGGTCACGGCGGCGCCGAGCTTGAGCGTGCGCAGGAAAACCGTACGGTTGATCGGCAGGCTAAAGAAGTCCGAATACGCCGAAAGCGTCCAACTGTCGGCCGACCGGAAGCCCTCGGACAGCAATATGCCGACCGGTACAAGAAAAACCACCGCCGCGAAAATCGCGGCCGGCAGGGCCAGCGCCAGCGCCTCGGCCCGGTTGTGGAACATCTGTCTTCGCCCTCAGTCCAGTGATCGGCTGGCGGGGACGCGACCTTGCGGAAGAATCCGCCGGCCGCGTCCCGGCCCCGGGAGGCATTGCCCGGGATCTTACCTTACTGCGCGACCTTGGCGTTCCATTCCGAAAGCCAGGCTTCGCGGTTGTCGAGCGCGACGTCGGACGGAATGAGCTTCAGGCTCTTGGCCATTTCCTCGCCATAGGTGATGTTGTTGGCGATCTCGTCTGAAACCTTGACCTCGGCATTGACCGGACTGTCGACCAGTTTTTCGGCAAGCTTGGTTTGAATTTCGGTCGAGAGCCAGAAGTTCATGAATTCCAGCGCCAAATCCCTGTTCTTCGCCCCTTTGGTGAGGACCATCACATTCATTCCGCCGGTCTGGCCTTCCTTGGGCGTTGCCCAGGCGAGGGGCAGATCCAGCTTGGTGAACGGCGACCAGGAGAACCGGCCGATCGGCGCCGCCCAGATCTCTTCCTGCTGCATCAGCTGAACGAGCTGCGAGGACTTCACGTAGAAGGTGACGATCTTGTCCGCCTTGGCGCCGACCGCCCGGATCGCGCCCTTGAGGTCCGGCGTGTTGGAACCGAGCGCCTCGCCCAGCATGTAGAGCGCCGGCGGGCCCTGGTTGGTGGTGACGTTCGGGAAGGCGATATGGGAGACGATGTCATCCTTCAGGAGGTCGGCCCAGGACTCGATTTTCATCTTGTCGGTGCGATAGACGATCGAGGTCGAATAGAAGGTATAGCCAACGCTCATGCCGTCGCCGTTCGGGTCCTTGGCAATGTCATAGAGCTTGCCGAAGTTGGAGAGCTTGGCGGTGTCGATCTTGTCGATCAGGCCGCTGCGCGCGGCGGAAAGCGCATCGGCCATCGACACGACCGCCATGTCAATGACCGGCTTGGCCTTGTTGGCCTCCATCTTGGCAAGGCGCTCGACGCTGTTGCCGGTTTCGACGACCAGCTTGCAGCCGCACTTGGCTTCGAACGGATCGTAAACGATCTGCTTGAACTCGTCCTGTGCGAAGGCATAGACGGAAATGGTGAGCGTTTTGTCCTCGGCATGGGCAATGCCCATCGTCAGCATCAGAGCGCCGGCCGACGCCAGCATGGTCTTGTTCAGCATAGGCATTTTCCTTCTGGTGTTTGGGGTGACATTTCGGGAGTAGGGCTCGCAGCCGGAGCGGTTGTTTGCCGAACCACCAATTGCATGGGCACTTTTGTCATCTCCACCGACGCCACGGTGCCGGTCGCGGTGCGGGAAGTTTCGGGGCAATCGGCCTCGATCACACGCGCAAGCGCGCCGACTGCGATCTCGGCGATGCGCGGCATGTCCATGCGCATCGTCGTCAGTCCGGGCGTTACGACCGACGACCACAGCAGATCGTCGAAGCCGGTAACGCTTGCCTCTTCGGGCACGCCGATGCCGGCCCGATGCAATTCGGTGAGTGCCCTCAAAGCATGCAGGTCGGAGACCGCGACAAAGGCGGTAAAGCCTTCCGCGACCTTACCCGCCAAGCCCAAAAGACACCCCTTGCCCCATTCCTGCTCCAGCGGCTCGATCCAAAGAACCTCAGCTTTTCCGTCCGATGGTATTCGAGACTTCATTCCGCCGATACGGTCATTCTGTACGTTGGAAGCGGGATTGTTGCCAATCAGCACCAAGTTGCGGTGTCCCAGCCCGGTCAGATGCTCGACGATTTCCTGCCCACCCTGCCAGTGATCCGCGGCGACGGTGTTGCCGGGCGTCGACGGGCTGTCGATCACGGCGACCGGACAGCCGATATCGGCAATACGCGTGCCGCGCCTAGGCACGATCACGATGCCTTCGACATCCTGTTCGATCAGCCGGTTGACCGCTTCGGTCTGCATCGCGACCTCGCCACGCGAATCCGCGATCAGCACGCCATAGCCAATATTGCTCGCCGCGTATTCGATCGCCTGTGCGATTTGCGGAAAAAGGGGATTGGAAATGTCGGGGAGCACAAGACCAAGCACGCCCGTCCGCCCTGTCCTCAGCGCCCGGCCCGCCTGGCTGGGCACATAGCCAACTTCGCTCGCCTTCGCGCGGATACGCTCGATCAGTTCCGCCGAAACGCGCCCTTTGCCGGATAGCGCGTTCGACACCGTCGCCGCCGAAACGCCGAGTTCGGCCGCGATCTTGTTGAGGTTCGATCCAGGGCGTGGATGAGCCAATTGCTCCCCGGCAAGGCAGATCTGATTAAACGTTTAATCTAATTAAGGCGCTATTGTCCTCGTGTCTATCGTCTTCCGTTGGCTGCGATCGCCAGACGGCCGATTTTGCCAATGAAAGGGCCGGCACCGCCTCAGGCAATGCCGGCCCCTGTTCGTACGAGATTGGACTCAGGCGACGGTGTGGTTGGCCAGCATCTCGAGCGCCTTGACCATGGCCGAATGATCCCACGCCGAGCCGCCGTTGGCGGCGCAGGCGTTGAACAGTTCCTGCGCCGTCGCCGTGTTGGGCAACGACACGCCC
>JACZKS010000188.1 GCA_014859895.1 Rhodospirillales bacterium | reverse complement strand
GGCTCCGGCCGCTCCCGCGGCGGGCGGCGCCCAGTTCCCGCCGCGCCCGGCCGGGCCGCGCGAGGAGAGGGTGCGCATGACCCGCCTGCGCAAGCGTATCGCCGAGAACCTCAAGGCCTCGCAGAACACGGCGGCGACGCTCACCACTTACAACGAGGCCGACATGAGCGCGGTGATGGCGCTGCGCGATCAGGTGCGCGACGTCTTCGAGAAGAGGCACGGCGTGCGCCTGGGCTTCATGTCCTTCTTCATCAAGGCCTGCGTCACCGCGTTGCGCGAGTTCCCGGTGGTCAACGCGGCCATCGACGGCGACGAGATCGTTTACAAGAACCACTACGACATCGGGGTGGCGGTAGGCTTGGAGGAAGGGCTGGTGGTGCCGGTGGTGCGCGACGCCGACGCCCTTTCCTTTGCCCAGATCGAGGCCACCATCGCCTCTTTGGCCAAACGGGCCCGCGACGGCGCGCTCAGCCTGGACGACCTGCAGGGCGGTACCTTCACCATCTCCAATGCCGGCGTCTACGGCTCGCTCAACTCGATGCCGATCCTCAACCTGCCGCAGTCCGCCGTGCTCGGCATGCACAAGATCCAGCAGCGCCCGGTGGTGCTGCCCGACGGCTCGATCGCCGCCCGGCCGATGATGTACCTGGCCCTCTCCTACGACCACCGGCTGATCGATGGCCGCCAGGCGGTGTCGTTCCTGGTGCGGGTCAAGGATTGCATCGAAAACCCGACGCGCATCATGCTGGACGTCTAAACCGCCTTTGTATTGTCTCGTCACTCCCGCGCAAGCGGGAGTCCAGTCCCGACCGTCGTCCTGGATTCCCGCTTGCGCGGGAATGACGGGAAGGAAAAGGGGAAACGGTCTTATGAGTGAACAAACCTTCGATCTTATCGTCATCGGCGGCGGTCCGGGCGGTTATGTCGCCGCCATCCGCGCCGCCCAGTTGGGCATGACCGTCGCCTGCGTCGAGAAGCGGGCCAGCCTGGGCGGCACCTGTCTCAACGTCGGTTGCATCCCCTCGAAGGCGCTGCTGCAGTCCTCCCACCACTACGCGATGGCCGCGGAAGGCTTGACTGTTCATGGCGTGAACACCGGAAAGGTGTCGCTCGACCTCGCGGCCATGATGAAGCGCAAGGACGCGGTGGTCGCCGAGAACGTCAAGGGCGTCGACTTCCTGTTCAAGAAGAACAAGATCACCCGCGTGCTTGGCGCCGCCAGCCTCAAGGATTCCTCGACCGTCGTCGTCGATCCCGGCAAGGGAGCCAAGAAGCAGACGCTGACGGCGGAGAACATCCTGATCGCCACCGGTTCGGAATCGACGCCGTTGCCGGGAATCGAGATCGACGAGAAGCGCGTCGTCACCTCCACCGGCGCCCTGGCGCTTTCTTCCGTGCCGAAGACGCTGATCGTCATCGGCGCCGGCATCATCGGGCTCGAACTGGGCTCGGTGTGGAGCCGCCTCGGCGCCGAGGTGACGGTCGTCGAGTTCGTGGACCGCATCCTGCCCGGCCTCGACGGCGAGGTGGCGGCGCAGACGGCCCGCATCCTCAAAAGGCAGGGCCTCGACATCCGCCTTTCCACCAAGGTGACCGGGGCGAAAGCGACCGCCAAGGGCGTGACGCTGAACGCCGAGCCGGTCAAGGGCGGTGCCGCCGAAACCTACAAGGCCGATGTCGTGCTGGTCGCCGTCGGCAGGCGTCCCTACACCGAGGGGCTGGGGCTGGAGAAGATCGGCGTGACGACGGACAAGCGCGGCTTCGTGACGGTGGACGGCGACTTCCAGACCAGCGTGCCCGGCGTGTTCGCCATCGGCGACGTCATCGGCGGCCTGATGCTGGCCCACAAGGCCGAGGACGAGGGCGTGGCGGTGGCCGAGATCCTGGCCGGCCAGAAGGGCCACGTGAACTACGCCGCCATCCCGGGCGTCGTCTACACCTGGCCCGAGGTGGCCGGCGTCGGGCGCACCGAAGAGGTGCTGAAGGAAGAGGGGATCGCTTACAAGGTCGGCAAGTTCCCCTTCGCCGCCAATTCGCGGGCCCGTTGCAACGCCGACACGGAAGGCTTCGTCAAGGTGCTGGCCGACGCCAAGACCGACGCCATATTGGGCGTCCACATCGTCGGGCCCGAGGCCGGCGACCTCATCCAGGAGGCGGTGATCGCCATGGAATTCGGCGGCTCGGCCGAGGATCTGGCGCGCAGCGCTCACGGCCACCCCGGCCTCGCCGAGGCCCTCAAGGAGGCGGCGTTGGCTGTCGCCGGCCGGGCCATCCATATCTGATTGCCGCCCTGCGGCGGAGAGGGCCATGCGGCTGCCAGGGAATTTCGAGACCTTCCGGCGCCTCTTCGCCCTCCGCAATTATCGCTTCTACATTGCCGGCGTCGCCGCCTCCAACGTTGGCGTGTGGGTGCAGCGCGTCGCCATCGGCTGGCTGACCTGGCAGTTGACCGAGTCCACCGCCTGGCTGGGCGGAATCGCCATCGCCGAGGCGGCGCCTATGATCGTCCTGGGCCTCATCGCCGGTACCGTTGTCGACCGCATGGACAATCTCCGGCTGCTGCGCATCACCCAGGCGATGGCGCTCCTCTATTCCGCCGCGCTGGCCGCCCTCACCTTTTCGGGCGCCATGACGATCTGGTTGCTGCTGGCGATTTCCATCCTGCGCGGCGCCACCATGGCCTTCCAGCGGCCGTCGCGCATGAGCCTCGTCTTCACCCTGATCGGACGCGAGCTGTTGCCCACCGGGCTGGCCCTCAATTCCATGGTCTTCAACGGCTCGCGCTTCGTCGGTCCGGCCATCGGCGGCGCCATCATCGTCGTTGCCGGCATCGGCTGGGCCTTCGTCGCCGCCTGGGTATTGTTCTTCCTCTTCACGCTGGCCCTGCGCCGGCTTTCCGTGCCGGTGGCGCCGCGCCGCCCGCGAGGTGGTTCCTTCGCTGCCGAATCGTGGGAAGGCGTGCGCTACATCGCCGCCCATGCCGGCATCCGCATGCAGATGGTCGTGCTGTTCGCCACCGCCTTCTTCGCGCGCCCGCTGATCGACCTTTTTCCCGGCTTCGCGGCCCAGGTGTTTGCCGGCGGCCCCGAGACGCTCGCCTCGCTGATGAGCGCGCTTGGCCTGGGTGCGATGGGCGGCGGGCTGTTCCTGGCGGGGCGCCGCGGCGGCACCCGGGGGATGACGGCGGTGACACTCGGCGCCATGGGGGCGGCCTCGCTGGCCCTCCTGGCCTTCGCGGCCACTGACGCCCTGTGGCTGGCTTTACCCCTGGCGGCGCTGTTGGGTATGGCCCTGATCGTGCTCGGCATCGGCAACCAGACCCTCATCCAGTCGGCGGTCGAACCCGCCCTCCGCGGCCGCGTCATCAGCCTCTACGGCACGGCGGCGCGGGCCACCCCGTCAGTGGGGGCGCTGATCATCGGAGGCCTCGCCGAAACCGTCGGCCTGCGCCTGCCGGTGGCGGTCGGCGCGCTGCTCTGCCTCGCCGTCTGGGCGTGGGCCTGGCGGCGGCGACGGGTTTACGCGGACAACCTGGAAGGCGGGCCGGCGGCCGGGGCCGCCCCCTTTTCCCATGGTGATAAGGCGGCGTCGCTCCGCCGGTCTCGTTGATTCCGGTGGCCGACATCCCATTTCCCATGCACCTATCGCATGCGGTTCGCCACAGGGGAGGTCGGTGAGATGACAAGGACGATCGCCGTCGTCGGGGCCACGGGCGCGCAAGGGGGCGCGTTGGCCCGCGCCATTCTGAATGATCCCGAAAAGCCATTTTTCGCGCGGGCCTTGACCCGCAACCCCGACTCGGACAAGGCCCTCGAACTGACCCGGCTGGGGGCCGATGTCGTCAAGGCCGACCTCGACGACCCCGCCAGCCTCACCGCCGCCTTTCGGGGGGCGGAGGGAGCCTTCTGCGTCACCAACTACTGGGAGTACTTCTCGCCGGAGCGGGAACTGGCTCAGGCCGCCAACATGGCCAGGGCCGCCAAGGACGCCGGCTTGCGCCACGTCGTGTGGTCGACCCTCGAGGACACCCGCCGCCGGGTGCCGCTTACGGATGACCGGATGCCCACGCTCATGGGCAAGTACAAGGTTCCCCATTTCGACGCCAAGGGCGAGGCCGACCGGCTCTTCACCGAGATGGGGGTGCCCACCACGTTCCTGCTGACGTCGTTCTACTGGGACAACTTCATCCATTTCGGCATGGGCCCCAAGCGCGGTGCCGACGGCGTGCTGGCCATCACCATGCCGATGGGCGAGGCGAAACTGCCCGGCATCGCCGCTGAGGACATCGGCAGGTGCGCCTACGGCATCTTCAAGGGCGCCGCCGCCTTCATCGGCAAGACGGTCGGTATCGCCGGCGAGCACTTGACCGGCGCCGAGATGGCGGCCGCCCTGGGCAAGGCCCTCGGCCAGACCGTGCGTTACAATGCGGTATCCCCCGAGGCGTACCGCGGTTTCGGCTTTCCGGGCGCCGACGACCTCGGCAACATGTTCCAGTACAAACGCGACTTCAACGATGCCTTCTGCGGCGCGCGGTCGCCGGAAAAGGCCCGTGCCCTCAACCCGGCGCTGCAAACCTTCGCCGCCTGGCTGGACCGCAACAAGGCCCACATCCCGCTCGAATGACGGAGGGAGCGTCCGGCCCTCACCCCTTGATGTTGATGAGCGGCCGGACGTGGTGCTTGACCGTCACCAGCGGCTCCTGCAGGTGCATCACCTCGAAGATGTCCTTGTAGGCGGCCGGGCTCTCGTCCAGCGTCGCCGGCTTTACCAGCGCCTGGATGCCCTGCATGGTCCGCTGGAAATCTTCCAGCCTTAGGGTGCGCTTGGCCTGGTTGCGGCCGAGCACGCGGCCGGCGCCGTGACTGCTCGACCACAGGGCATCCGGGTTGCCCTTGCCTTCGACGATGAACGAGCCGTCGCGCATGTTGCCGGGGATAACGCCGGCCATGCCGGCCTCGGCATGGGTGGCGCCCTTGCGGTGGATCCACCGGCCGTCCTTCAATTCGGCGTGGTTGTGGGTACGGTTGATGAGCGCCGGCCAGTCGGCGTCTCCATCGGCGTGGCGGTCGACGGCGGCCACCACGCGCACCATCATCTCGCGGCGGTTGGCGAGCGCGAATTCGATGCAGAAGGCCATGTCGGCGAGGTAGCGGGCGCCCATCTCCGATCCCGTTTCGAACCCGTAATGACCTTCGCGGGGGCGATCCTCGCCGGTGTGCCGCTTCGAGGCTTGGCGCATGTAGTGGGCGGCCGTCTGGTAGCCGACGTTGCGTGAACCGGAGTGGATGACGATCCACACCTTTTCCCCCTCGTCGACGCCGACCTCGATGAAATGGTTGCCGCCGCCCAGCGAGCCGATCTCCTTGCGCCCGCCCTTGGCGAGAAGATCCGCAACAAAAGCCGTCGGTTTGGTGCCGGGGGATGGCTCCCAATCGGTTGCCTTCCTGTTGTGCTCGAAGCCGACCGGGATGTCGCGGTAGATCTGATCGAAGATCGCCTTGGCATGGCGTGCCACGTCCGGCCGCCGGAAGGTGGTCGGCACCGCGCACATCCCGCAGCCGATGTCGTAGCCGACCCACGCCGGCAGCACGACGCCCTCGGTCGCCACCACGGCGCCGATCGGGAGCGTATACCCCGTATGTGCGTCGGGCATCAGGGCGCCCTTCACGGCAAACGGCTCGGCCATAGCGCCCATGAACTGGGCCAGGGCCTCGGGCTCGATGGTCTCGGCGAAGATGTGGATCGGCTTTCCGCTCATGGCTTCATTCTACACCGCCGGGGGCGCGTGCCGGGCTTCTATCCGCGAGCGGCGCCGGCCACTTTCTCCCGGCGACAGGGCATCCGCGCGGTGCTAACAATTTCGCCATGGTTGCGTCTTCCCATCCCGTTCGCCTCACCGCCACGCTTTGCCTCGCCGAAGTCCTGGGCATGGCCGGCTTCGCCACCTTTGCCGCCCTGCTTCCCGGCTTCCTCGACCTGTGGGCGCTCTCCAAGACCGACGGCGGCTGGCTGAATGGCGTCTTCTTCGGCGGCTATGTGACGGCGGTGCCGGTGCTCGTCACGCTCACCGACCGGGTGGCGCCCAAGCGCATCTACCTGGTCTCCATGGTCCTCACCGTGCTGGCCGGCCTCGGATTCGCTTTCTGGGCCGACGGCTTCTGGTCGGCCCTCGTGCTGCGCTTCATCGCCGGCATCGGCCTGGCCGGTACCTACATGCCGGGCATGAAGATCTTGGGCGACCGCCTCGCGGGCCGCGCCCAGAGCCGGGGCGTCGCCTTTTACGCGTCGCACTTCTCGATCGGCTGGTCGCTCTCCTTCCTGATCGCCGGCTTCCTGGCGGCGGCGCTCGATTGGCGCTGGGCCTTCGGGCTGTGCGCCCTGGGGCCGCTGCTGGCCACCCTTCTTGTCGCCTGGGGCGTACCGGCCGACGACCCAGCCGGCTTCGCCAAACCGCAGACCCGGCTCCTCGATTTCCGCCCGGTGCTCACCTGCAAGCCGGCCATGGGCTATGTGCTGGCCTATACGGTGCACAATTTCGAACTGTTCGCGGCGCGCTCGTGGATCGTCGTCTTCCTGGTCTTCGCCCAGGGCCTCAACCCCGACGGCGGCCCGGGCTGGAGCGCGACTTTGATCGCCACCGTGTTCACCCTGATCGGCATGCCGGCCAGCGTGCTTGGCAACGAGGCGGCCGTGCGCGGCGGGCGCATCAAGGTGATCACCGCCGTCATGCTGGCCTCCACGGCCATCGCCGCGACACTCGGCTTCCTGGCGGCCATTCCGTTCCCGCTTCTGGTGGTGCTGTGCCTTCTTTACGGCGCCACCGTCACCGGCGATTCGGCCTCGATCACGGCCGGCGTCGTCGCCGTGGCGCCAACCGGCCATCGCGGCGCCACCATGGCGGTGCACGCCTGCCTGGGCTTCATCGGCTCGTCGCTGGGGCCGCTGATCTTCGGCGTCGTGCTCGATGCCTCGGGCGGAGGACTGTCGCCCACCTCCTGGGGCCTGGCCTTCCTGGCCATGGGCGCGGTCGCCGCCATCGGGCCCGTGGGGCTGGCCGTGCTGGGGCGCCAGCGGTCCTGATCAGCCTTTGGCGCGCGGGTGGGTGGCGGCGTAGACCGCCATCAGGCGGGTCGAGTCGACGTCGGTGTAGCGCTGGGTGGTGGATAGCGAGGCGTGGCCCAGCAGTTCCTGGATGGTGCGCAGGTCGCCGCCGCCGGCCAGCAGGTGGGTGGCGAAGCTGTGGCGCAGAGCGTGCGGCGTCGCCGTTTCCGGCAGGCCCAGCATCAGGCGCACGCCCTGCATGCGCAGCTGCACGACGCGGGCGGTGAGCCGCTTGCCCCGGGCGCCAACGAACAGCGGGTCCTCGGGCTCCAGCCCATACGGACAGGCGGCGAGATAAGCGTCGATGGCTTCCTTCACTACCGGCAGCACCGGCACCAGGCGCTGTTTGTTGCCCTTGCCGGTGACGATCAGGGTATCGCCGGCCGGCGCCTGCCCGCGGTTGAGCGACAGGGCTTCGCCGATTCGCAGGCCGCAGCCGTAAAGAAGCGTCAGCACCGCGACGTCGCGCCGGGCGATCCAGGGCTCGTCGGAAAAGCCGGCGACCGCTTCCACCGTCTCCAGGGCGTCGGCCACATCGAGCGCCTTGGGCACCGATTTGGGCAGCCTCGGGGTGCGCACCACGGCCAGCGCCGGGTTGTGCAGGCCGCCGCGCCGATCCATGAAACGGAAGAAGCCGCGCACGGTGGACATGGCCCGCGCGGTGGAGGCGCGCGACAGGCCGTCGGCGGCGCGCCGGGCCAGCCAGCCGCGGAAATCGGCGGCACTGAACGTTTCCAAATCGCGCAGGCCGGGCGGAAAGCCCAAATGTCCGGCGACGAAGGCCAGGAAGGCCGCCATGTCGCGGCCGTAGGCGTCCAGCGTATGCGGTGAGGCGCGGCGTTCGTCGGCCAGCCAGGATCGCCATGCCTCGATGGCCCTGGTCACCGCCGGCTCGGCGGCGAAATGGATCAGTCCGGCTTTTCCAGGCATCGCAGGATGCAGGTCTCCACCACGCGGGCCAGGAAGATCACCAGCTCGGTGCCCTGGCCGGGCTGGAAGGTGGTGTCGCGCGAACCCAGCGCCAGGATGCCCGTCGGGGTCGTCGGGCCGGGCCGCAGACGGGCAAGCGCGGCCGAGCGTACCAAGCCGGCGGCGGCGCCGAAGATGGTGCCGTCGTCGCCGACCTCGCCCAGCAGCAATACCTGGCGGTCGGGGCCGAACAGGGCCTCCACCGTGCCCGGCTTGAACTCGCGTAGCGGGGCTGCCGGCGGCATCGGCGCGGTCTTGCCGGCCGGCTCGAAGCCCAGGGTGGCGACGTCGACGTCGAGCAGCAGCGGCAGGTCGTCGGCGATCACATGGGCGAGCCCGTCGAAATCGGACGCCTCGATCAGTGCCAGCACGGCGGCGTGCACGCGGGACTGGCTCGACATGTTGCCGCGGCTGGTCTCGATGACCTCAAGGGCGTCGCGGCGCAAGGCGTCGATCTCGCCGCGCAGGCGATCCAGTACGTATTTTTGCATGTCGACGACGGCGTCGCCGGTCCAGCGCCTGGGCGGCGTCATGGCTTCGAGCAGCGCCTCGCGGCCAAGGAAGAAGTCCGGGTTGCCTTGCAGATAGCGGACAACGTCGCCGACCTCGGGCCCGGTGCCGGCCGGCACCTGCCCGTCCTTGACCCTGCTCGGCTTGGCCTGCTCGCTCATGGGGCCACCCGGCCGACGAACGCGCTCATCGCTTCTCCCTCATTCCCCCTGGGCCGTCCGGCCCGTCGCCGCTAGAGTGTAGCCCATGCCGATTCCGCGCGCCAGTTCGCCCGGTGCGGCGCGGCGGATCAGCGTCCTGCTGCCGCTGCCGCTGGCCGGGTCCTACGACTACCGGCTGCCGTCCCACCTGGCGGCGGCGGCCGGCGATTTCGTCACCGTGCCGTTGGGCGGGCGCCCGCGCATCGGCGTAGTGTGGGGCGAGGCCGAAGGTGGCATCGAGGAGAGTCGCCTCAAAGACGTGGCGGCCCGCCTCGACGCGCCGCCGCTGCCCGAGGTCAGCCGCGCCTTCGTCGACTGGGTGGCGCGCTACACGGTGTCGGCGCCCGGTGCCGTGCTGCGCATGGCGATGAGCGTGCCCGACGCCCTGGTGCCGCCCTCCCAGGTGGCCGCCTATCGGATGGCGCCTTCCGCTCCCGAGGTGCGCTTCACGCGCGCCCGGCGCCGGGTCGTCAACCTGCTGGCCGAAGGGCCGCCGCGCACCGCCGCCGACCTGGGC
>JACZKS010000187.1 GCA_014859895.1 Rhodospirillales bacterium | reverse complement strand
GGGCCAGCGCGGGCGGGGGGCGAAGTCGAGGCCGTCGGTGAGGCCTAAGCGCAGGCGCTCCAGCCCGGCCCAGGCGATCATCACCCCGTTGTCGGTGCACAATCGTTGCGGCGGCGCCACCAGGCGCAGGCCCTCGGTCGCCGCCAGATCGCCCAGCCGGCCGCGCAGGTACGTGTTGGCGGCAACGCCTCCGGCCACCACCAGGGTGGAAATCGCCGGGTGCGTATCCCGGACTGTCCGGATGGCATGGCCGCAGCGCTCGGTCACGACGTCGCCGGCGGCGGCCTGGAAGGAGGCGCAGAGGTCGGCGATGTCGGCGGCTTCCAGCTTGCCCTCGGGCAGCGCCATCAGGGTCTGGCGCACCGCCGTCTTCAGCCCCGAGAACGAGAAGTGGCAGCCCGGCCGGCCGCGCATCGGCCGGGGCAGGGGAAAGCGCTGGGCGTTGCCGGAAAGCGCCGCCTTTTCCACCACCGGGCCGCCGGGGTAGCCCAGGCCCAGCATCTTGGCCGTCTTGTCGAAGGCTTCGCCCAGGGAATCGTCGATGGTGGTGCCGAGCCGCCTGTACGTCCCCACGCCTTCCACCACCAGCAATTGGCAATGGCCGCCCGAAACCAGCAGCAGCAGGTAGGGGAAGGCGACGTCGTCGGTGAGCCGCGCCGTCAGCGCGTGGCCTTCCAGGTGGTTGACGGCGGCAAACGGCAGGTCGTGCACGGCGGAGATGGCCTTGGCGGTCATCACGCCGACCATGACGCCGCCGATCAGCCCGGGGCCGGCGGCGGCGGCCACGCCGTCGAGATCGGCGAACGCCACCCCGGCCCGCTCCATGGCCTGGGCCACCACGTGATCGGCGAATTCCAGATGGGCGCGGGCCGCGATCTCGGGCACCACGCCACCGAACGGTTCGTGGGCGTCGAGCTGCGAGAGCAGGAACTCGCCCCGCACGCGCCGTTCGTCGTCCACTACGGCGGCGGCCGTCTCGTCGCAGCTGGTCTCGATGCCGAGCACGATCATCCGAAAAAGCCTCTTTCAGGAAGCGGCCCCGGACTTTACTCTGTCGGCCACGCTGAAACCACCCGTTCCGACATCCACAATTTCCGGTGTCCATGACCCCGTTTCCCGCCTTAAGGATCGGTACCCGCGGCAGTCGCCTGGCGCTGGCCCAGACCGAAGGCGTGCGCGACCGTCTCATCGCCGCCCACCCCGCCCTGGCCGCCCCGGGCGCCGTCGAGATCGTCGTCATCAGGACGACGGGGGACGCCGTGCAGGACCGCCCGCTGGCCGAGATCGGCGGCAAGGGCCTGTTCACGCGCGAAATCGACGAGGCCATGCTGGAAGGCCGCATCGACATCGCCGTGCACTCAGTCAAGGACGTGCCGACGTGGCTGCCCGACGGCATTGAAATGCCCTGCACCTTGGCCCGCGAGGACCCGCGCGACGCCCTGATCTGCACGAAAGCGAACAGCCTGGCCGGGCTGCCGGCCGGCGCCGTCATCGGCACCGCCTCGCTGCGCCGTCAGGCCCAGGTGCTGGCCCGCCGGCCCGACCTCGTGGTCCGTATGCTGCGCGGCAACGTCGAGACCCGGATCAGGAAGATCGCCGAGGGGGCGTTCGACGCCACGCTGTTGGCCATTGCCGGGCTGAAACGCATCGGGCTGGCCGGGGCGGCCACCGCCGTCATCGAGCCCGAGGAGATGCTGCCGGCGGTCGGCCAGGGTGCCATCGGCGTGACGGCCCGGGCCGGGGACGACAGGGCCACCGCCCTGCTGGCGGCGATCCACGACGCCGATACCGCCACCTGCGTCGCCGCCGAGCGGGCGCTGCTGGCGGTGCTGGACGGGTCGTGCCGCACGCCGATCGCCGCCCTGGCCATTATTACTGAATCAAAACAATTACTTCTGCGCGGGTTGCTGGCCCGTCCCGACGGCACCCGCCTGGTCACCGCCGAGCGCCTGGGAACCTCCGCCGAGGCGGTGGCGTTGGGGGAGGAAGCCGGGCGCGACCTGTTGGCCCGATTCGGTCCCGGCCACGCAAGGCATCGGGGGTAGTCCATGCGCGTGCTGCTCACCCGCCCGCTTGAAGATGCCGAGCCGCTGGCCCGGCGGCTCCATGGAATCGGTATTGAAACGATCCTCGAGCCGCTGCTGGCCATCGAGGTCGACCGCGCCGCCTCCCCGGACCTCGAAGGCGTCCAGGCCATCCTGGCGACCAGCGCCAACGGGGTTCGGGCCCTGGCCGAGCGTACCCCCCGGCGCGACCTTCCCATCCTCGCCGTCGGCGACGCCACGGCGACCGTGGCGCGGGCCGCCGGCTTCCTTCATGTCGACAGCGCGGCGGGCGACGTCGGCGCCCTGGCGGCGCTGGCCATCGCCCTTTGCAAGCCCGATCACGGCGCCCTGCTGCATGTCGCCGGCAGCCATCCGGCCGGCGACCTCAAGGGCCTGATCGAGGCGGGCGGGCTTTCCTATCGCCGGGCGGTGCTCTATGCCGCCCGGCCGGCCGAACGGCTGTCGGCGGAAACCGCCGCCGCGCTGAAGGCGGGCGAGATCGACGGCATCCTCTTTTTCTCTCCCCGAACCGCCGAGACGTTTGTTACTCTGATTCGGAAGGCGCATCTTGCGAAGGCCTGCCGCAGCCTGACCGCGTTCTGCTTGAGCGACGCGGTGGCCGGGCGGGCAAAGGCCGTTGCCTGGCGGCGGGTCGCGGTGGCTTCGCGGCCCGAGATCGATTCGCTCGTGCGCCTTTTGACCGACGGAACCCAAGGCCCCTGGGGGACCATGACGGACACACCGAAGACACCCGAAGAAACCGCCGACGCCCAGCCCGCGGAGACCGCCGCCCCGGAC
>JACZKS010000186.1 GCA_014859895.1 Rhodospirillales bacterium | reverse complement strand
CTCCCGCGCTTGACTCCCCGGCGGCCGGGTGGGCAGGCTGCCCTTCCCCGGCCGGCCCGGCCGGGCGCCTTTGCCCGCGGAGAGCGCCGCCCATGGATCCCTATATCGCCGTCCTCATCGGCTTCGGCGTGGTCGTGCTGCTCACCGCCTGGCTGCCGATGGTGCTCAAGGAGCTGCCGCTGTCGCTGCCGATCGCCTGCCTCGCCATCGGCGCCGCCGTATTCGCGCTGCCCGGCCTGCCCGGCGTGCCCGACACCCCGCCGCGGCCGGCCGAGCACCTGGAGTTCATCGAGCGGCTGACCGAGATGGTCGTCATCGTCGCCCTGATGGGCGCCGGGCTCAAGCTCGACCGCCCCCTGAGTTGGAAATCGGCCGCGCTGACCTGGCGGCTGCTGGCCTTGGCCATGCCGCTCACCATCCTGGCCCTGGCGCTCATGGCCCAGGCGCTGCTCGGCGTCGGGCTGGCCGCGGCACTGCTGCTGGCCGCCGCCCTGGCGCCCACCGACCCGGTGCTGGCCAGCGACATCCAGGTCGGCCCACCGCACAAGGGCGAGGAGGACGAGGTGCGCTATGCCCTCACGTCTGAAGCTGGGCTCAACGACGGGCTGGCCTTTCCCTTCGTCAACCTGGCCCTGGCGCTGGGAATCGCCGCCGACACCGGGGAGCCGTGGCTGGCCGACTGGCTGCTCATCGACGTCCTCTGGAAGCTCGCCTCCGGGCTCGTGCTTGGCGTGCTGATCGGGCGCGGGCTGGGCTGGCTGGCCTTCAGGCTGCCCAATCGGGCGCGGCTTTCCAGCACCAAGGACGGCTTCGTCGCGCTGGGCATCACCGCCGTAGCCTATGGGCTCACCGAGGCCGTCCACGGCTATGGCTTCATCGCCGTCTTCGTCGCCGCCGTGGCCTTCCGCGCGGTGGAGCGCCGCAACCGCTACCACGCCACGCTGCATGCCTTCGTCGAACAGCTGGAACGCCTGCTGATGATGGGGCTGCTGGTGCTGCTGGGCGGCGCGGTGTCGGCGGGCGGGCTGCTCGCCGCGCTGGATGGACGGGTGTGGCTGTTCGCGCTGGCGGCGATTTTCGTGGTCCGCCCGGCGATCGCCTGGGTCAGCCTGCTGGGGCGGCCCGAGCCGGCCCGCGAGCGCGCCGTCATCAGCTTCTTCGGGGTGCGCGGGCTGGGCTCGGTCTATTACCTGGCCTACGGCCTCGGCCACGCCGGCTTCGCGGTGGAGGCCCCGGCGCTGTGGAGCGCCATGACCCTGGTGATCGTGCTCTCCATCGTCATCCACGGGGTGAGCGTAACCCCGGTGATGCGGATGCTCTACCGCCGCGGCCGTGCTTCGACACGGCCCCCGGCGGCGCCTCCCCGGCCCCCCAACTCCTCATCCTGAGCGGCCGGCGATGCCGGCCAGTCGAAGGATCGGTTCCGGGGAGGCGAAAGCGGGACGGGTGAACATTGAAGCATGACAATTATAAGGTGATATGATATGAGGTGATATCGCCATGATTGCAACATGACCCGGCGCGCGGGCCAGGAAAGCGGGAGGACCACTCCATGCGGAAAGCGGGAAGACTGACGCCGTCGTCGCGAAGGATGATCGCCAGGCCGCGCGCCAGGCTCCTGGCCCTGCTGGCGGCCGGCGCGCTGATGGCCTTCGCCGGCACCGCCACGGCCCAGGCGCCGTCGCCCTGGCCGCAGAAGGAAATGGTGGCCAAGATGATGGCCCGCGCCCTGCACTGGGGCCGGCCGGGCGAAAGCGCGCCGAACGCGGGATGGTCGGCCTACTCCCGGTTCACCATGGAAGAGCCGGACGGCACGTTCTCCATCTTCCACTGGGACGGCCGGGAATTCCTGGCCATCGTCCAGCTCCCCAAGCACGGTCAGTTCCTCACCCTCCTCCACCCGGGCGCGGTTCTGCTCTACCACTACGGGAAGACCCTGGAGTGCACCACCGACGCCATCGAATACTTCGGCATCGGCGTCGAGCTCGTCCAGATGAAGCTGGCGGCGGCCTTCCCCGAGGGGCCGTCCTCGATCACCGGCGACGCCACCCGGGCGGCGTCGGGCGGCCCCACGGAGGTCCGCTTCATGGGCGGCGTCCTGCCCATGAAGGCCGGATGGAACGCCAGCGTTTCGGTTGGCCGAACGGCCGATGGCGACGTCGCGTTCGAGCTCAACGAAAAGACGGGCGTCACCCGGGGCGAGTGGAGCAACCGGCCGCTGCCCGGCCCGATCGCCGACGACAACCCCCTGGCCGGGGCCGGCTGGAAGGCCTGCCCGTCGGATGCCGGCACCTTCCCGACGATCGGCGCCTTGCGGGCGTCGCTCGTCAAGGGCGATGGCCACAAGTAGGGGCGGAGTCACCCTCTCTTTCCCGTCACTCCCGCCCCTTCTTTCCCGTCACTCCCGCCGTCGCGGAATGACGGGAGTGAATTGGCGATTCCGTGCGATCGCAAACCGCACTAACCTCGCGCCATGACCCTGCCAGTTGCCCCCGTCACCCGCTTCGCGCCGAGCCCGACCGGGCATCTGCACCTCGGCCACGCCGCCTCGGCCCTGCTGGCCTTCGCCGCCGCGCGGGAGGGCGGCGGGCGGTTCATCCTGCGCATCGAGGACATCGACGCCACCCGCTGCCGGCCGGAGTTCGAGGCGGCAATATTGGAAGACCTCGCCTGGCTCGGGCTGGCCTGGGAAACGCCGGTCCGCCGGCAGTCCGAGCACATGGCCGATTACGGGAAAGCCCTGGCGGCGCTCAGGGCCCACGGTCTCCTCTATCCCTGCTTCTGCACGCGGGCCGATATCGCGCGCGAAATCGCCGGGGCGGCCAACGCCCCGCACGGCCCCGACGGGCCGGTCTATCCGGGCACCTGCCGCGGGCTGGCGGAGGCCGAGCGGGCGCGGCGCATCGAATCCGGCGAACCGCACGCCTGGCGGCTCGACGTCGCGGCGGCCATGGCCCAAACCGGGCCGCTATCTTGGGAGGACGAGGGGCGGGGTTGCGTCGCCGCCACCCCGGCGATGTTCGGCGACGTCGTGCTGGCCCGCAAGGAAACGCCGGCCAGCTACCACCTGGCGGTGACGGTCGACGACGCGCTTCAGGGCGTCACCCTGGTGACGCGGGGCGCCGACCTTTTTTCCGCCACCCACGTGCACCGCCTGTTGCAGGCGCTGTTGGGTCTGCCGACGCCACGCTACCGCCACCACCCGCTGCTGCTCGACGAAACCGGCAAACGCTTCGCCAAGCGCGACAAATCCCTCACCCTGCGCGCGCTGCGCGAGGCCGGCCGCACGCCCGACGAGGTCCGCGAGATGATCGCCCGCTGCCGCACGGCGGCGGGGTGAGGGGAAGGAAGTCGTGGATGGCCGCAACAAGTGCGGCCATGACGGACTTTTTGAGCGTCATCCCCGGACTTGTTCCGGGGATCCACGTCTTTCTTTATCAGCACCCGCCGCGCAGGCCGCGGATGAGGGTTTCGTATTCGGGGTGGTCGGGGTCGATCAGGCCGTGGCGGATCAGGAAGTCGATGACCACCAGGGCGCAGTTGAACTTGAAGTCGTCGGTATCGCGCACCCGTTCGGCCACGATCTCGATCGGCCACAGCTCGAAGGCCGCCACCTCGCCGTCGGCGTTGACCGGCTTGAAGTCGGGCGGCAGCTCCAGGTCGTAGATGAACTCGACGTCGCGGCGCAGCCCCTCGGCCCGCTCGGTGCAATAGGCAATCGCCCCCACCCCCACCGCGCCGGCCGCCAGGGCGGGCGGAATGGCGGCCTCCTCGCCGCATTCCTTGATCAGGTTCCTGCGCAGGCTGAGGCCGGCCGGCTGGCCGCCGGCAACGATCTGATCGAGCTTGCCGGGCGCCATGGCGCGGTCCATGGCGCGCCTCGCCACCCACATCAGAAGCTGCCCGCCGTCACGCACATAGCCGTTGAGGTGCACGCCGTAACCCCGCACCCCGAAGGCGGGCACGGCGGCGCGTTCCAGGTTGAAGGCGGGCGGCGAGGCGAATCCGGTGCCGACCGGGAACGCCTCGTCGCGCCAGGCCGGGAACATGCCCTCGGCCCTGAGTTCGCGCAGCGCCCCGTCGACGGCCGCCGTGCGGGCGGCGAAACCGCCAAGCCCCTCATGCAGATGGGCCGCATCGGCGGTCACCCGGAAGACCGTGGGGAAACGCTTAAGCCTGTCGGCGAAGCCCCGCTCGATCAGGCCCATCTCGGCGCCGTCGACCATGAGGGGCACATAGCGCGCCGGGTCGAACACCTGGCAGGCGGCGATGCGCTCTGAAAAGCTCAAGGGCTAGGCCGCCTCGCCGGCCCGGGCGGCCTGGCGCTTTTCCGAGGTCAGCACGCAGGAAACCGCCACCAGCTGGCGCAGGCATTGGGCCAGGCGCTCGGCCATCGCCGGCTCGAGGTTGGCGACCTGGATGTCGATCTGCAGCTCGCCGTCGCCCTCGCCATAGAGCGTGCTGTACCACACGGCGGGGATGAAGCCCCTGCGGGTGAAGACCTCGAGCACGCGCGGCATCACCGACGGATCGGCCGGCGCGTGGACGGAATAACAGGCGGTGCTGCGTTGGGGGAAGGCCCCGGACTGGGCGGATGCGGACATGATAAAGCGACTTCCTATCCTGGAGGCGAAATGGGCGCGCGTTCCCGGACCTCAAGCGAGGGCCGGGCTCGTAATTCGCCGAATTTCGATTACCAGGATGGGCAGTCGCTGTTGCATGGCTTCATCATATGCCCAATTTTTCGCCGCGGTCAAGCCGGCGCCCATGGCGCCGCTTGTCAGGGATCGGCGGCTGTGCCAGCCTGTGGGAAATGGCCCGGCGAAACGGAGCGGTACGAGGGAACCATGAAGATCAGCGTCGAAAAGGTGCCGCAGGGCGGCGTCACGCTCGCCTTCGACGATACCCGCATCACGCTTGACGCCACCCAGACCAAGACCCTGCTGCTGGAACTCACCCGGGCGCTGGTGCCGATGCCGTCGGTGGCCATCACCGCCCAGAAGCTGGCCGAGCGGGTGGCCGACCTGATCAAGGGGGGCGGCGACATCGGCATCCAGCGGCTGCTGCGCGTCGCCGATCACGACGACCTGCTGGTGCTGCTGAAATGGGGCGAGGGCGACACCAAACTGCTGGCCCGCATCTACGGCAACATGACCGAGAAATCGCGCCGCATCTACGCCGAGGACCTGGCCTACCGCTTCAAGGAAGGCGTCCCCGAGGAACTGCTGGGCCGCGCCGCCAACCGCCTGGCCGTCACCGTGCGCGACCTGGAAGAAGAAGGCACGTTTGCCGCCGGAGCCCAGCCAAAGGGGTGAGATACAAGGAAGTCGTGGATGGCCGGAACAAGTCCGGGCATGACGCGAGAAAGCATAATCAACCGTCATGGCCGGACTTGTTCCGGCCACATTTGCCTCTACCGCAGGGAGGTCCACGTCTTTCTTCTTCCTGAAACGCGCCGCCGGCTACGCCGCTTCGGTTTCCTTGCGTTCCTTGCCGCTGACGTAGGCCTTGGCGCAGTGTTCGGCGCAGTAGGGCTTGGAGGGCACCGCCGTCTTGCCGCAGAAGCGGAACTCCGCCGTGCCCGGCTCGCCGATCGGCCAGCAGCACATGCCGGCGCGCAGTTCGCTCAGGCGGATGACCCGCGAGACCTCGACCTTCTTGCGGATGGGCGATTGGCGCTTGGACAGGCCCATGCGGTGGGCCTTGCCGACCACGGCGTTCTTGGTGGTGCCCAGCAGGCGGCCGATCTCGCTGGTCGGCAGCCCTTGGTCCCACAGCCGCATGAGCTCTTTGATCTGATCGTCAGTCCACTCGATGGTCATCTTTTTTCAACGTCTTTTCGCGGCCCGGAACGTGCCGGAAGTCCGGCACCCTCCAGAATTACAATACTTGGCAAGGGGTGGCAAGGGCCGCCCCGGCGCGGCCGCCGCCGGCCCCCCGAAAGACTTCGGAAATTCCCCGTTTTCGCGGGACGGCGAAAGATTATTCGCGGGGCCGGCCCATGCCCCTATACTGGGCTCGGGCAATTTTAAGGAGCAGGGCGATGACCGGTTCCGGCAAGGATGGGTTTGCGGCGTGGCACCAGCTGGCGGCCCGCGAGCTGGGTGGGCGGAAGCCCGAAGAGCTGACCTGGATGACGCCCGAGGGCATCGCGGTGAAGCCGCTTTATACCGCCGCCGATCTCGAAGGCATGGCCGACGTCGACACCCTGCCCGGCCTCGCCCCCTTCATCCGCGGCCCCTATGCCACCATGTTCGCCAACCGGCCGTGGACGGTCCGCCAATACGCCGGCTTCTCGACGCCGGAGGAAACCAACGCCTTCTTCCGCGCCAACCTGGCGGCCGGCCAGAAAGGCCTGTCGGTGGCCTTCGACCTGGCCACCCACCGGGGCTACGATTCCGACCATCCGCGCGTGGTCGGCGACGTCGGCAAGGCGGGCGTTGCCATCGATTCCGTCGAGGACATGAAAATCCTGTTCGATGGCATTCCGCTCGATCAGATGAGCGTGTCGATGACCATGAACGGCGCCGTGCTGCCGGTTCTGGCCGGCTTCATCGTGGCGGCCGAGGAACAGGGGGTGCCGGCCGCCAAGCTGACCGGCACCATCCAGAACGATATCTTGAAGGAGTTCATGGTCAGGAACACCTACATCTACCCCCCCGCCCCCAGCATGCGCATCGTCGCCGACATCATCGCCTATACCGCCCGCTACATGCCCCGCTTCAACTCGATCTCGATTTCCGGCTACCACATGCAGGAAGCCGGCGCGACGGCGGTGCAGGAGCTGACCTTCACGCTGGCCGACGGCCTGGAATACGTGCGCGCCGCCTTGGGGCGCGGGCTCCATGTGGATGCCTTCGCCCCAAGGCTCAGCTTCTTCTTCGCCATCGGCATGAACTTCTTCATGGAGGTCGCCAAGCTGCGCGCCGCCCGCCTGCTGTGGGCCGAGCTGATGGCGCCGTTCAAACCCCAAGACCCCCGCTCCTCGATGCTGCGCACCCATTGCCAGACGTCCGGCGTGTCGCTGGCCGAGCACGACGCCTACAACAACGTCATCCGCACCACCATCGAGGCCATGGCCGCCGTGCTGGGTGGAACGCAGAGCCTCCACACCAACGCGCTCGACGAGGCAATGGCCCTGCCGACGCCGTTTTCCGCCCGCATCGCCAGGAACACCCAGCTGATCCTCGCCGAGGAGACCGGCATCCCCCACGTCATCGACCCGCTGGGCGGCAGCTGGTACGTGGAAAGCCTGACCCGTTCGCTGGCCGCCGAGGCGAGGAAACTGATCGCCGAAGTCGAGGCCCTGGGCGGCATGACCAAGGCGGTCGAGGCCGGCATGCCCAAGGCCCGCATCGAGGAGGCGGCGGCCCGCCGCCAGGCCCGCCTTGATCGGGGCGACGACGTGGTGGTCGGCGTCAACCGGTTCCGCCCCGAGAAGGACGAGCCGATCACGCTCTTGGAGGTCGACAACACCGCGGTGCGCGAATCCCAAATCGCCCGGCTCAATACCGTGCGCCAAAGCCGCGACGGGACGGCCTGCCAGACGGCGCTGGCCGCTCTCACCGAAGCCGCCGCCTCGGGCGAAGGCAACCTATTGGAGCTGGCGGTGACGGCGGCCCGGGCGCGGGCCTCGGTGGGCGAGATCTCCGATGCGCTGGAAACGGTGTTCACCCGCTACCGGGCGCGCAGCCGCTCGATCTCGGGCGTCTACGGCGCGCTCTTCGCCGACGACGCGGCGTTCGCCGATATCCGCCAAAGGGTGGCCGAATTCGCCGAGCAGGAAGGCCGGCGGCCACGCATGCTGGTGGTCAAGCTGGGCCAGGACGGGCATGATCGCGGCGCCAAGGTGATCGCCACGGCGTTCGCCGACATCGGTTTCGACGTCGACGTCGGGCCGCTGTTCGAAACCCCGGCGGAAGCCGCCCGCGCGGCGGCCGAGAACGACGTCCACGTCATCGGCGTCTCGACCCAGGCCGGCGGCCACAAGACCCTGGTGCCGCAATTGATCGGCGAGCTCAAGAAGGCCGACGCCGCCGAGATCGCGGTCGTCATCGGCGGCATCGTGCCGCCCGGCGATCATGAAATTCTCAAGGCGGCCGGCGTCGCCGCCATCTTCGGCCCCGGCACCCACATCCCCACCGCGGCGGCCGAGATCCTGGAGATCCTGCGCCAACGGGCGGTGTAGTTAACCTAATTCAGGTAAACTTGCGATAACAACTTGATTTAACATCAATATTTGATGTCAACCTGCAACGGAAACCGCTTCCTTTCCTAGCCCTCTCCCGTTCAGTTGCCGCCTACGGCCCTCCTTCGACACGGGCCTTCGGCCCGGTTCGGGATGAGGTCTTTTCAAGGGAATCTTCATCCTGAGGAGCCGGCGCAGCCGGCGTCTCGAAGGATGGGCCGGGGGCGAAAAAGGAAGATTCACCACTGAGAACACAGAGAACGCCGAGGCCCACGGAGAAAGGAGCTTTTGAGCGGGTCGAGCCCGCACCATCCGTCCTTTCTTCTCTGTGCCTTTCTCCGTGCTCTCTGTGTCCTCTGTGGTTCAGCCTTTTGGCCTTCGACGGTGGCCACGGAGATACGGGACGCGATCGCCGCGAAATAGGCGCACATTCCCTACATCGTCAACTCATCGGGCGATGTTCCTATTGCAAAAAAACCTGTCTGATATGACCATGTTCCCATGCTAAAACATGCACAGGTGTGGCGGGCGATCGATCGTCTTGCCCAGGAGCATGGTTTTTCCGCGTCGGGACTGGCGCGGCGGGCCGGACTCGACCCGACCACGTTCAACAAGAGCAAGCGCATGACCCGCGAGGGCAAGCTGCGCTGGCCCAGCACCGAAAGCGTGGCCAAAATCCTCGGCGCCACCGGGGCGACCCTGGGCGAGTTCGTCTCCTACATGGAAGAGGGGCCGGACGGCGGGGTTTTCCGCAACATCCCGCTGATCGGCATGGGTCAGGCCGGCGCCGCCGGCTTCTTCGACGCCGCCGGTTTTCCGGCCGGCGCCGGCTGGGACGAAATCCCCTTCCCCGACGTCGGCGATCCCCACGCCTATGCGCTGGAAATCGCCGGCGACGCCATGACGCCGGCCTATCGCGACGGCGACGTCGTCATCGTGTCGCCGACCGCCAGCGTGCGCCGGGGCGACAGGGTCATCGTCAAGACCGTGGCCGGCGAGGTGATGGCCCTGGAAATGCGCCGCCGCACCGCCCGCAAGATCGAGCTGCAATCGGTCAACCCCTCCCACACCGAGCGGGTGCTGAACGTCGAAGACATCGAATGGATCGCCCGCATCGTCTGGGTCAGCCAGTAGCCGGCACCGTTTATCCGTGTCCATCGGTGGCGAAAGCGCAGGAAGCCCCGGTTCAGGACG
>JACZKS010000185.1 GCA_014859895.1 Rhodospirillales bacterium | reverse complement strand
GGCGGATGGAGCGGGTATGCCTCGTACCGCCCACCCGGCCCCATCACCATGCGAAACGGCCTCGAACGCTTCAAGGCCATCGCTCTCGGCTTCGCCTTGCAACATGTGTGAATCCCCTAGCGCGAAGGCGGGGGTCCAGGGCGAGCGACGGAACGGTCCAATCCCGATTCCGTAAAATATCGTTTTTTTCCCGGATTTATGGATATATTAGGGAATACGGCCGAAGGGGCCGGTGTCCTTCATGCGGTGAACGACCATGCGAGCGGAATTCTTTGAACGGATGATCGAGGGGCCGGACACCGCGCCCGAACGGCCCGACGGCGCCTCCGTCGGCGAGGCGGTGTTCAGCGAGATCCGCAACGATATCCTGCTGGGCGCCCTCCACCCCGGCATGAAGCTCAAGCTGGCCAGCCTCAAGCGCGACTACGACGTTTCCATCAACACGCTGCGCGAGACGCTGATGCGCCTGGCCGCCGAGGGCCTGGTGCTGGCCGAGGGGCAGAAGGGCTTCCGGGTGGTGCCGGCCTCCATCGACGATCTGCGCGAGGTCACCGAGCTGCGCCAGCTGATCGAGTGCCACGGGTTGCGCAAGTCGATGGAGCTGGGCGACCTCGACTGGGAGGGCCGGGTGGTTTCGGCCCATCACATGCTGGCCTGCAGCGAGCGCCTGATGATGCAGGACGCCGCCAAGCACGGCGCCGAGTGGCAGAACTTCGACCGCCAGTTCCACGTGGCGCTGATTTCGGCCTGCCGGTCGCGCTGGATCATGCGCATGCACAGCGTCATCCACGACCAGTTCCGCCGCTACCAGATGCTGGCGCTCAAAACCATCGGCTTTCGCGGCGAGGAGCTGGTCGACGAGCACCGCCGGATCCTGCAATACACCGTCAACCGCGACGTCGAGGCGGCGGTGGCGCTGTTGGCCGCCCACATCCAGAAAGGCTCCGAACTGCCGGTCGGCACGGGCGGCTGAGGCGGCAGCCGGAAGTCACCCCCTCCCTGCCCTCCCCCATCGAGGGGGAGGGGAAAGAAGAACGGACCGATACGACCTTCCCTCCCCCCTTTGTGGGGGAGGGAAGGGAGGGGGGCATGCCCGTCCGCCCCTCCGGAAAATCGTCAACGGGCTCTAAAATATCGATGAAACGCAAAAAATAGGATATTCGTTGACGTCCTGGACTTAACTCGACTAGGCTTCCTGCCAATGGGCCGAACCCGGCGCTTCCCGAGGCGCCTGGAGCCAAAAAAACACGGCGGCCAGCGCTCCATTCCGAGGACGCGCCAAGAGGAGGACGGGAACGGTCGAATGAAACGTCTCTGCGAGTTGTATTTCAAACTGGCCAGGGTCCTGCTTGCCCTGCTCCTGGTGGGCATGGTGGTCCTGGTGTTCGGCAACGTGGTGCTGCGCTACGCCTTCAATTCCGGCCTGACCATTTCCGAGGAACTGTCGCGCATCTTCTTCGTGTGGATCATCTTCCTGGGCGCCACCGTGGCGCTGGCCGAGCACGGCCACATCGGCATCGATTTCGTGGTCAAGAACATGCCCCAGCCGGTCGCCAAGGCGATGTCGGTGGTGGCCAGCCTGATCGTGCTGGGCTGCTGCGTGCTGATGCTGAGCGGCAGCTACACCCAGTCGGTGATCAACCTGACCGTGGTCACCCCGGTGCTCAACTGGTCGATGACCGTCTATTACGGCGCCGGCCTGTTCTTCGCCGTCGTCGCCATCATCATCGTGCTGGTCGACATCTGGCGCGTGCTGGCCGGCCGGCCGGCCATCGCCACCGGCGCGCCGGCCCGTGAACGGGCGGCGGCCGGGCCGTCGTCCGCCGCCACCGGGGAGGCGCCGCGATGACCGTCATCGTCTTCGTCGGCTCGCTTCTGGGTTCCATGGCGCTGGGGGTGCCGATCGCCTTCGCGCTGCTGGCCTCCGGCGTCGCCCTGATGATCCAGTTGGGCACCTTCGACGCCCAGATCGTCGCCCAGAACGTCGTCAACGGCGCCGACAGCTTCCCGCTGATGGCGGTGCCTTTCTTCATCCTGGCCGGCGAGGTGATGACGGCGGGAGGCCTTTCCAAGCGCATCGTCGCGCTGGCCATGGCCTGCGTCGGCCACATCCGGGGCGGGCTCGGCTACGTTACCATCATGGCGGCCTGCGTGATGGCCAGCCTGTCGGGTTCCGCGGTCGCCGACGCGGCGGCGCTGGCGGTGCTCTTGATGCCGATGATGCTGGCGTCGGGCTACAACAGGGGCCGTTCCGCCGGCCTGGTGTCGGCCGGCGCCATCATCGGGCCGATCATCCCGCCTTCCATCCCCTTCATCATCTACGGCGTCACCGGCAACGTCTCGATCATCCGGCTTTTCCTGGCCGGCATCTTCCCCGGCATCATCCTCGGATTGGGCCTGGCGGCCACCTGGTACTTCGTGTCCCGGCGCGGCGACATCACGCTGCCGGTGGCCCAGACCAACCAGATGCGCGCACGCGCGCTGATCGAGGCGGCGTGGGCGCTGGTGCTGCCGTTCATCATCATCTTCGGGCTCAAGTTCGGCGTCTTCACGCCGACCGAGGCCGGCGTGGTGGCGGCGGTCTATTCGATCTTCGTGTCGTTCGTCATCTATCGCGAACTGACGCTTCAGCGTTTCTACGAGGTGCTGGTGCAGTCGGCCAAGGTGACCAGCGTGGTGATGATCCTGGTCGCCTGCGCCACGGTGTCGGCGTGGCTGATCACGATCGCCAACCTGCCCATGCAACTGGCCGGCTTCCTGGAACCCCTGATGGGCAACCAGACGCTGCTGATGCTGGTCATCGTCGGCATTCTTCTGATCATCGGCATGGGCATGGACATCACCCCGACCATCCTGGTGCTGACCCCGGTCCTGCTGCCGGTGGTCAAGATGGCCGGCATCGACCCGGTCTACTTCGGCGTCATCTTCATCATCACCGGATCGATCGGCCTGATCACGCCGCCGGTGGGAACGGTGCTCAACGTGGTGTGCGGCGTCACCAAGCTTTCCATGGAGGACCTGACCAAGGGCGTCTGGCCCTTCCTGCTGACCGAAGTCGTCATCCTGATGCTGTTCGTGTTTTTCCCGAAGCTCGTCACCGTTCCCGCCGGCTGGTTCTTCGGCTGAGGGAAACGGGTCGAGTGCGTTGCAACCGATGGCGCCCATCGCAGAAAGGGGCGCCGCACAACTCAAGGAGGCAGTCGATGCTTTGGAAATCCAAACGTGTTCTCGCCGGGCTGGCCGTTCCGCTCGTCTTGGCCATGACCGGTTCCGCCTACGGCGAAATCCGCTCCCATGAAGTCAAGTTCGCCGGCGCCAACCAGAAGGGCCATCCGCAGGTCATGGGGATGGAGAAGTTCGCCGAGATCGTGAAGGAAAAGAGCGGCGGCAAGGTCGTCGTCAACGTGTTCCCGGGCGGCGTACTGGGCGGCGACGTGCAGACCGTCTCGGCGCTCCAGGGCGGCGTCGTGCAGATGATGGTGCTCAACGCCGGCATCCTGCAGAACCTGGCCAAGCCGTTCTCCTCGGTCGACCTGCCGTTCCTGTTCACCAGCCCGCAGCAGGCCGACAAGGTGATGGACGGCCCCTTCGGCGATCACCTGAACGCCATGCTGCCGGAAAAGGGTCTGGTCAGCCTCGGCTATTGGGAACTTGGGTTCCGCAACCTCACCAACAAGAAACGCGCGGTGGCCTCGCTCGATGACCTCAAGGGCTTGAAGATCCGCATCATCCAGTCGCCGATCATGGTCGACCTGTTCAGCGCGCTTGGCACCAACGCCGTGCCGCTGGCCTACACCGAGCTTTACACCGCGCTCGAGACCGGCACCGTCGACGGCCAGGAGAACCCCTACGCCAACATCATCGCCGCCAAGTTCTACGAGGTTCAGAAGTTCCTGACCAACACGCGGCACATCTACAACCCGCAGATCGTCATCGTGTCCAAGAAGTTCTGGGACGGGCTCAACGCCGACGAGCAGAAGCTGTTCCAGGACGCCGCCGCCGAGGCGCGCACCTATCAGCGCCAGGTCAACCGCGACAAGGACGCCGACTTCCTGAAGCAGATCAAGGAACGCGGCATGCAGGTCACCGACCTCGCCCCGGCCGAACTGGCCAAGTTCCAGGCCGCCGTCAAGCCGGTGGTCGACAAGTACACCGACCAGATCGGCGCCGAAACCATGAAGCTGCTGCAAGCCGAACTGGCGAAGGCGAAGTAACGGAAAAACGGAAGTCAGGCGACCGCGGGGCGGGGCCCGTCTCTCCGTCCCGCCGCCGCGGCGCCTGGCCCCGACTTGGACACGACCCGGCCGGCATCAAGACCAAGAAATTGAGGAAACCCATGATCCAACTCGGACTGATCGGCGCCGGGATCTCGAAATCGTCGGCCCCGCGCCTGCACATCTTCCTGGGCCAGATGTACGGCCTGCCGGTCGATTATCTGCGCATCGATTCCAACGAGATCGCCGGCTTCGAATTCGCCGACGCCATCGCCCGCTGCGCCAAGCAAGGCTATCGCGGCGTCAACGTCACCCATCCCTACAAGGAAGTGGTGCGCAAGAAGGTCGAGGTCGCCGACCCCTCGGTGGCCCGCATCGGCTCCATCAACACGGTGATTTTCGAGCCCCAGGGCTGGCAGGGCTTCAACACCGATTTCAGCGGCTTTTCCGGGGCCTTCCGGCATCGCTTCGGCACCGCTTCGCCGGGGGTTTCCCTCATCGTCGGAGCCGGCGGCGTCGGCAAGGCGATGGCCTTCGCGCTGGCCCGCCTCGGCGCCAGCGAAATCTGGCTCTACGACGTCGAGAGGGCGCGCGCCGACGGCCTGGCGGCGACCTTGAAGGCCGCCGGCATCGCCAGTTCGGTAATCGAGGAAGGCGGGCTCGCCGACGCCATGAGGAAGGCCGACGGCCTGCTCAACGGCACCCCCCTGGGCATGTTCCAGCACCCCGGCAACGCCTTCCCGGTGGATGCCATCGGCGGCCAGCGCTGGGCCTTCGACGCCGTCTACACGCCGCTGGAAACCGAGTTCCTGACGTGCTGCAAGGCCAAGTCCCTCGACATCCTGTCGGGCTACGACCTGTTCCTGTTCCAGGGCTTCGACGCCTTCACCATCTTCACCGGGGTTACCGTCGACGCCGAGGCGGCGATGAAAACCTTCCCGCCCCCCGACACCCTGGCCCCCGGC
>JACZKS010000184.1 GCA_014859895.1 Rhodospirillales bacterium | reverse complement strand
GCCGAACACACTCACGCCGGCACCTCCAGGCCCTTCTTCACGGCCGGGCGCTCCGCGATGGCGGTAAACCAGCGCTTGACGTTGGGGAAGTCGGCGAAATCGATGCCCTGCCATTCGAAGCGCACCGTCCACGGAAAGGTGGCGATGTCGGCGATGGAATAGTCGTGCCCGCCCAGGAACTCCGCCTCGGCCAAGCGGCGGTCCATGACCCCGTAAAGCCGCCGCGTCTCGTCCATGTAGCGCTTCTTGGCGTAGGGCACGTCCTCGGGCGCGAAGCGGTTGAAGTGGTGGGTTTGGCCGAACATCGGCCCGACGCCGCCCATCTGCCACATCAGCCACTCGATCACGGTGATGCGCGCGCGCGGGTCGGTCGGCAGCAGCGGGCTTTCGTACTTCTCGGCGAGGTAGATCAGGATGGCGCCCGACTCGAAAACCGCCATCGCCCGCCCGCCCGGGCCGTTGGGGTCGACGATGGCGGGGATGCGGTTGTTGGGGCTGATCTTCAGGAACTCGGGATCGAACTGCGCCCCGGCGTTGATGTCGATGGGATGCACCTCGTAGGGCACGCCCAGTTCTTCCAACATGATCGAAGCCTTGCGGCCGTTCGAGGTCTTCCAGGTGTAAAGGTGGATCATCGCGGCCCTTCCCTTTCCATCGCCCGTCGCGCCCCCACGATGGCATCTGCGATGCGTCCCGACAAGGGGGCGGGAAACGGGAAGGGAGTGACCACAGAGGCACAGAGAAGAAAACTTCCGCCGTCACCCTCGCGAACGCGGAGGTCCAGGGCGAGCGACGGAACCGTCCCCTGGATCCCGCCTGCGCGGGAATGACGGGAAAAACCAGAGAGGCCCAGAGGCTCCTGAAGGCGAGGGCGCGGCTCGCGCAGAGCTTTCTTCCTCTGTGTCTCTGTGCCTCTGTGGTGAACCTTCCCGCCTACCCCTTGATCTTCATCTGGCCGGCGTTATGCCGCCCGCTCGTCCACGGCCGTCAGCTCGCCCTCGGCGAGGCGCAGCAGGATTTCCGTCTCGATGCCCCGGCTGCCGACCCCGAACTGGGCCACCGCCGCTTCCGGGTTCTCGGCATAGGCTGCGGCGAATTCCAGGTGCTTCTCCGACGCCGTCACCAGTTCCTGGAGGCCGAGCACGCGGCGGAACTCGTTGGCCAGTTCGGGGTCGTCGGCGAACAGCGCCTCGATCTTCTCCTTGTCCGGATGGTCGTTGGCCACCCGCACCCGGCCGGCGGCATCGACCTTGAGGTTGACCGCCCGCGAAGTATCGATACCGGCGGCGCGGAACTTGCTGCCCAGGACTCCCTCGAGCCCGGCAGAAATTTCCGCCAGGTGGGCCTGAAGGTCCTCCAGGTGAATGGAACCGTCGGCCCGCGGTGAAACGCCGAAAAGATCGTTGAGCCGGTTGGCCAGACGACCCTGCTCGGAGATCTCCACCGGATCCTCGATGGCTTCTGAGCCCTGGGGTGCGGCCGGTTCCGCCGGGATGGCGGCGGCCTTTCTCGACGTCGCGTAGGCGCTGGTCGCCCAGGCATGCGTGGCCGTCGTCGTTGCATCGACGTTCATGATGTCCTCCTCGCCCGCTGGCGTTTCCTCACGATGGCCAAGACACCGTTCAAGAATCGTGCCATCTGGACGGGAGGAAGGAGGCGAGATTCAACCCTTAAGCATCCCTCGACAGGTTCAGGATGAGGTCGTTCATCGAAGGAACGAAGTCTAGGCGCGAAGGCGCCCACCCCGCAACCAGGGGGGCGTAACCGCCGGGCCGGACCCCGATTCGACATTCCCGGCTCGATCCTTAGAATGGCCCCCTCCGAGGTGGCGGCTCCGCCCTGCGCGGCCGGCCGTCGCGACGCCGCGAAACGACCAGGGAAGGGAGACTGATGCCGAAATACCAACCCCTGTTGGAAAAGGCCTACGATCGGAAGGACAAGGAAGAGGTCATGTCGCTCTACAGCGACTGGGCGGAACACTATGATGACGAGCTGGGCGACAACGAATATGTCGCGCCGCAAAGGGCCGCCGCATTGTTTGCCGAATACGTGCCCGACCGCACGGTTCATCTCATCGACATCGGCTGCGGCACGGGCCTAGTCGGCAGATTTCTCGTCGCGCACGGCTTCGAGAACATCGATGGCCTTGACCTATCGGCCGACATGCTGGCCCAGGCCGGCAAGACCGGGATCTACAAGAAGCTCATTCAGGCCGACCTGACGGCCGGCTTGAAAATCGCCGACGCCACCTACGATGCCGTCATCAGCGTCGGCACCTTTACTCACAATCACGTCGGTCCGCAGGGCCTCGACGAAGTTCTACGGATCGTCAAGCCCGGCGCCATCGCGGGCATCACCGTCAACGGTGACGCCTACGTCGAGGACGGCTACCGCGCCAAGTTCGACCAGTTGGTCAAGGACGGGATCTGCACGATCGTCAATGAACGCGACGAGGACTACATCATCGCCCGGAGCATCCGCGGGCGGGTGGTCACCCTCAAGAAGACCTGATCCGGCAGTCGTCGCTCACCGTAGCCCCCGGGGCCGGCCAAGGCTGGCTCCGGGGGCTACGCAGAGCGGCGCTTGTCGAAACCAATGGGCTCGCTACCCCTTCAGCTTGTCGCGCAAAAGCTGGTTGACGACCCCGGGGTTGGCCTTGCCCTGGGTGGCGCGCATGACCTGGCCGACGAACCAGCCGATGACCTTCTCGTTGCCGGCGCGGAACTGCTCGACCTGGCCCATGTTCCTGGCGATCAGGTCGTCGATCACCGCCTCGATGGCCCCGGTGTCGCTGATCTGCTTCAGGCCCTTTTCCTCGACCAGCGTCTCGGGGTCCTTGCCGGTTTCGGCCATCAGCTCGAAGACGTCCTTGGCCAGCCGCCCCGACAGCGTACCCGCCGTGATGAGGTCGATCAATTTACCCAAATTCTCGGCCGTGATCGGGCAGGCCGCGATGTCCAGGCCCTTGGCGTTCAGCATGCCGAACAGGTTCGAGATCACCCAGTTGGCCGCCGTCTTGGCGTCGCGGCCCTTGGCCACGGTCTCGAAGTACTCGGCGGCGCGGCGCGACGCCACCAGGGCGCCGGCGTCATAGGGGGTCAGTCCAAGCTCGCGGATGAAGCGTTCCTTTTTGTCGTCGGGCAGTTCCGGCAGGGTGGCCTTGATGCGATCGACGAAGTCCTGGGTCAATTTGAGCGGCAGCAGGTCGGGGTCGGGGAAATAGCGGTAGTCGTGCGCGAACTCCTTGGTCCGCATGGGCCGCGTCTCGCCACGCGCCGAATCGAACAGCCGCGTTTCCTGGACGATTTCCTCGCCCGCCTCGTAGGCCTCGACCTGGCGGGCCGCCTCGTACTCCATGGCCTGCATGACGAAGCGCACGGAATTCAGGTTCTTGCACTCGGTGCGGGTGCGAAGCCCGGTCTCGCCCACCTTGCGCACCGACACGTTGATGTCGCAGCGCATGGAGCCTTCCTCCATGTTGCCGTCGCAGGTGCCGAGGTAGCGCATGATCGAGCGCAGCTTGCGCAGGTACGCGCCCGCTTCTTCCGGCGTGCGGATGTCGGGCTTGGACACGATCTCCATCAGGCAGACGCCGGAACGGTTGAGATCGATGAACGATCGCTTCGGGTCCTGGTCGTGCATCGACTTGCCGGCGTCCTGCTCCATGTGCAGGCGCTCGATGCCGATGGCGCGTGTCGTGCCGTCGGGCATGTCGAGGATGACGACGCCCTCGCCCACCACCGGGTGCTTGAACTGCGAGATCTGATAGCCCTGCGGCAGGTCGGCGTAGAAGTAGTTCTTGCGCTCGAACACGCTGAAAAGATTGATCTCAGCCTTCAGCCCCAGGCCCGTGCGCACCGCCTGCTCGATGCAATATTCGTTGATGACCGGCAGCATGCCCGGCATGGCGGCGTCGATCAGCGAAACCTGGGTGTTGGGCTCCGCCCCGAAGGCGGCGGCCGAGCCGGAGAACAGCTTGGCGTTGGACACCACCTGCCCATGCACCTCGAGCCCGCACACCAGCTCCCAATCCCCGGTTTCGCCTTGGATGATGTATGCCATATCTTTCAATTCCCTCGGCCATGCTTCGAGACGGCCCTTCGGGCCTCCTCAGCATGAGGTTCTTTAAAAATTTCCTCATCCTGAGCAGCCGGCGAAGCCGGCGTGTCGAAGGACCGCCCCCGCGCCAGATGCTTAATCGCCTCGAAGTCGCCCCGCATCAGAGCCTCCTTTTTCGCCCGGCTCCAGCCCTTGACGCGGCGTTCCATGGCGATCGCATCCATGATGCTGGCGAACTCCTGCTGGAAGGCCAGCGCAACCGGGCGTCGCTTCGCCGTATAGCCGCCGAAAGTGCCGGCGTTGTGTTCGAACATGCGCTTCTCCAGGGAGTCCCGCGTGGTGCCGACATAATAGCTGCCGTCGGAACAGCGCAGGATATAGAGGAACGCTCCCATCACCCTTCCTCAATACCCATCCTTCGACAAGCTCAGGATGAGGTTTTTTTCCATTTTCCTCAGCATTAATACCCTCATCCTGAGCAGCCGGCGGAGCCGGCGTGTCGAAGGATCTGCCCCCGCCCGCGGCCCATCCTTCGAGACGCCCTGCGGGCTCCTCAGGATGAGGTCTTTCATCGAAGGAACGACGGCTTGGCGGTACAACCGGCCGCTTCTTCCATGACGCCGCCGACCTTCAGCACGGTTTCCTCATCGAACGGCTTGCCCACGATCTGCAGGCCCAGCGGCAGGCCCTGGGCGTCGAGCCCCGCCGGCACCACCATGGCCGGCAGGCCGGCTAGGCTGATCGGCACCGTGAAGACGTCGTTGAGATACATCGCCACCGGATCGTCGGTCTTCTCGTCGAACGCGAAGGCCGCCGAGGGCGCGGTCGGCATCAAGAGCGCGTCCACTTTCTCGAAGGCGTTGCGGAAGTCCCTGGCGATCAGGGTGCGCACCCGCTGCGCCTTGAGGTAATAGGCGTCGTAGTAGCCGGCGCTCAGCACGTAGGTACCCATGAGGATGCGCAGCCTGGTCTCGGCCCCGAAGCCGGCGCCCCGGGTGTTTTCGTACATCTCGTCCAGGCTGTCCCCGGGCACCCTGAGGCCGTAGCGCACGCCGTCGTAGCGGGCGAGGTTCGAGGACGCTTCCGCCGAGGCGATAATGTAGTAGGTGGCGAGCGCGTACTTGGTGTGCGGCAGCGACACCGCCACCGGTTCGGCACCGGCTTCCTTGAGCCACGCCATGCCTTGGCTCCACAACGCCTCGATTTCCTTGGGCATGCCGGGGACGCGGTACTCCTCGGGGATGCCGATCTTGAGGCCCCGGATGTTCCCCGTGAGCGCGGCGGCGAAATCGGGCACCGCGATCGGGGCCGAGGTCGAATCCTTGGCGTCGTGGCCGGCCATGGCGCGCAACAGCAGGGCAACGTCCTCGACCGTGCGGGCCATCGGCCCGGCCTGATCGAGGCTGGAGGCGTAGGCGACGATGCCCCAGCGCGAGCAGCGCCCGTAGGTCGGCTTCAAGCCGACGATGCCGCAATAGGACGCCGGCTGGCGGATCGAGCCGCCGGTATCGGTGCCCGTCGCCCCCAACGCCAGATGCGCCGCCACCGCCGCCGCCGAGCCGCCCGACGAGCCGCCGGGCACCCTATCCTTGCCGTCGGCGGCCTTCCACGGGCTGATCACCGGGCCGTAGTGGCTGGTCAGGTTGCCCGACCCCATGGCGAATTCGTCGAGGTTGGTCTTGCCCAGCATGACCGTGCCGGCGTCCCTGAGCTGGCGGGTCACGGTCGAGTCATAGGCCGGCTTGAAGCCGTCGAGAATGTGCGAGGCCGCCGTAGTCAACACGCCCTCGGTGCAGAACAGGTCCTTGATGCCGATGGGGATGCCGTCGAGCGGACCCTTGGCCTTGCCGGCGGCACGCCGGGCGTCCGATTCCTTGGCCTGCGTCCGCGCGATCTCCGGCGTTTCGGTGATGAAGGCATTGAGCCCCCGCCCGGCCTCCATGGCGGCGATGTGGGCCTCCGTCAGCTCGGCCGCCGTGAACTCGCCGGCCGAGAGCCCAGCGGCGGCGCGGGCAATGGTCAGATCAGCAAGCGCGCCCATCACTCGACCACCTTCGGCACGGCGAAGCAGCCCGCCGCGACCTCGGGGGCGTTCAGCAACACCCGCTCGCGGCAGTTGCCGTCGGTGACCTCGTCGGCGCGCCTGAACAGCGACATCTCGGCGACGCTGGTCATCGGCTCGACGCCTTCGGTGTCGACCTCGTTCAACTGCTCGGCCCAGCCGATGATGCGCGAAAGCTCATTCGCGAGGCCCGCTCGGGCCTCGGGCGGCACCTTGATGCGGGCCAAAAAGGCGATGGTCTTGACGGTATCTTGGTCCAAGGGCATGGGGAAAGCGTCTCCGCTCAGGAGGAGACCCCGCAGGCGGGGATTTCCGGGATTTTCGGCGCGTGCGCGGCGCGGAAAGTACCACCCGGCCGCCGCCCGCGCAACCGGGGCCGTGTCGCCCCCTCTCCGCTCTTCAGGGAACGTCCTGGCCGGAGGTGGGTTGACAGCCCGGGGCGACACGGCGGCCGCCGGCCGTCCCGTTTGCGCGCGGCAGGAAGCGAGGTAAGCGCCATGGGCAGATTCTCGGACAAGCGGATTCTCATCACCGGAGGCACCAGCGGAATTGGGCTGGTCGGCGCGTTGCGCATCGCCGAGGAGGGCGGCGCGGTCGGCGTCACCGGCCTGAGCGAGGAGCATCTGGCGGAGGCCCGCCGGGTCCTTCCCCCGGACTCGCCGGTCCTCGGCAACGATGCCGCAGACCCCGCAGCCGCCGACGCGCTGGCCGCCGAAGTCCGGCGCACCGGCCTTCTCGACGGGCTGTGGCTCAATGCCGGGATCGCCGCGGTCGCCGCCATCGACGAGATCGACGCCGCCTTCTTCGACCGCATGATGAACGCCAACGTGCGGGGGCCGATCCTTCAGATCGCCAAGCTGGCGGAGTACCTCAAGCCGGGGGCCTCGGTGGTCCTGACGTCGTCCACCTCGGCCTACGAGCGGGCGCCGGTGGCCAGCGTCTACGCCGCCACCAAGGGGGCGATCCTTTCCGCCGCCCGCTGTTGGGCCGCCGCCCTGTCGGGCCGGCAGATCCGGGTCAACGTGCTGGTCCCCGGCGCCATCGACACCAACTTCCGGGACTTCATGTCGACCGATTTCCGAAAGCAGTTCGAGGACGATGTCGTGAGCCGCGTGCCGCTCGGCCGGATCGGCACACCGGAAGAGGCGGCCGCCATCGCCCTGTTCCTGCTTTCAGACGAAGCCTCGTACGTTACCGGAAGCCAGTACTTCGTCGATGGCGGCCTGACCATGCGCTAGGGCTTATTGCACCGTCTCGGTCAACATTTTCCACGCGTCGTCGCCCCAGGCGGAAGGGGCCAGGGTGGCGGCGGCGGCCAGCGCCTCGGCCACCGATCTGGCGGGCGCCTCGCGGACCGTCGGCGTCGCCCCCAGGTCCTTGATCGAGACGCCGTCGAAGACGATCTTGCCCTCGGCCCGGCGATAGAGAAACACGGTCGAAAAAATCTCGTCGTAGTCGCGGGCCACGTCCAACAGGTCGACGCTGATCTGATAGACCTGGTTGTCGGAAAGCTGGAACGGCGCCTCGGTGATGAACATGAAGCCGGGGAAGTCGAGCCTGCGGCCCTCGACGGTGCAGCGCCAGTCCATGTCATAGTCGGCGGTCTCGATAATGTCGTCCTCGACCGGCGTCTTGCCGGTGAAGCGGATGGAAAAGCCGCAGGTGCCGCCATTGGCAAGCGGGGCCTTGCCGGTGACCGGGACCAGCAGGCTGCCGTCGATCAGCGCCAGCAGGGCCTCGCGCGGCACGAAACCCATCTCGCGGCCGGACCAGCGCACCGCCAGCCACTTGCCGTCGCCGCTGGCACCGATGGCCTCGACCCGGGTGCCGCGCTCCAACAGCCCGTTCATGGCGGCGTTGGCGGCCGGCTTGGCGCGCGCGGTCGTCTCGGCCACCGCCAGGAAGCGCCCGGAAGCCGGCGCCACCGGCTTGCCCCCGGTGCCGACGATGCGCCCGGTCCTGTCGCGCTCGAGCGGCGCCTGCTTGACGGCCTTGATATAGGATTCGAAGACGAAGCCGAGGGCGCGCCCGCCGCGCCTGACCGCGATCCAGCCTCCCTTGACCTTGCCCACCGCTTCCAGCTCGGTGCCGACGGCGGCCTGGCCCACCTTGTCGGCATCGCTGGCCGGCGCCGCGCGGACGTTGACGTCCTTCACCACCACGTAGATGCCGCTGATGGGCTCGACGGCGACACCCATGAATTCGATGTTGGCCGCCGCCGCGTCGTAGACGGCCGAAAAGCCCGCCATCGCCAGGCCAAGAACCAGCCCGCGCCATGCCCGCACGACCCGGCCGGCGCCAAGCGCCGCCGGAAGCGAACCGGCCATTTCCCCCATGATCTTCCCGCACCCAAGCCAAAGCTAGAAATTACAACGCCCTGGACGATATGATATCGGAGCGGAGTCACCGCCTCCACAGTCTTTTTTGCATAGGACACCCGCCGTCCATGGCCATCGTCGACATCCGGGACCTGCGAGCCCTGGTCCCGCCCGGGCGGCGCATCATCGGCCTCGATCCCGGCACCAAGACCATCGGCATCGCCGTTTCCGACGTCAGCGGCCGGCTGGCCACTCCGCTGGAAACCCTGCGGCGCGCCAAGTTCAAGGCCGATGCCGAGCGCCTTGGCCGCCTCGTCGCCACCCACGAAGTCGGCGGCATGGTCATCGGGCTGCCGATCAGCATGGACGGCACCGAGGGGCCGCGCTGCCAGTCGGTCCGCCAGTTCGCCGACAACCTGCTGGAGTTCATCGACCTGCCCACCGCCTTCTGGGACGAGCGGCTGTCCACGGCGGCGGTCGAGCGCTTCCTGATCGGGGAGGCCGACATGACGCGCGCGCGCCGCGCCCAGGTCATCGACCGCGCGGCGGCCGCCTACATCCTGCAAGGCGCGCTGGACCGCATGGGCATGGCGGGCCGGTGAGCGCCCTGGCGGCCCATCTTTCGACACGCCGGCCAAGCCGGCTGCTCAGGATGAGGAAATTCTTAAATCACCTCATGCTGAGCAGGCCCAAAGGGCCGTGTCGAAGCACGGCCGGTCCGCCGCCATGACCGCCATCGTCTTGAGCCTGGCCCCGGTGTTCCTGCTGATCGTCGCCGGCTCGGTCATGAAGCGTGCCCGATGGCTGCCGGAAGCCTTCTGGCCGGCGGCCGAGAAGCTCACCTATTACGTGCTGTTCCCGGCGCTGCTGGTCGAAAACACCGCCAAGGCGGCGCTTGGCGATATCGCCATCGGGCCGATGGCCGCCGCCCTTATCGTGCCCATCCTGGCCGTCGCCGGGCTGGTCCTGCTGGCCCGCCCGCTGATCGGAACCGACGGGCCGTCCTTCACCTCGCTGTTCCAGGGCTCGATGCGGCCCAACACCTACGTCGGCATCGCCGGAGCCTTCGCGATGTTCGGCGAGCCCGGCCTGACCCTGACCGCATTGGCCATCGTCTGCTGCGTGCCGACCGTGAACGTGCTCGGCGTCGCCGCCCTCATCCGCTTCGTGCCGCCGGCCGGCGGCCCCCGCCCGGGCTGGCGGGCGATCGTCCTGCCAGTGCTCCGCAATCCCTTGATCGTCGCCCCTTTCATCGGCGCCCTGCTCAACGCATCCGGCGTCGGCTCGCCGCCGGTGATCGGCCCCTTCCTCGACATCCTGGGCAAGGCCGCGCTGCCGGTCGGCCTGATGGCGGTGGGGGCCGGCCTCGATTTCGCCGCCGTGCGCCCGGCCGGCCGCCTGGTGGCCGCCGCCTCGGCGCTGAAGTTGCTGGCGCTGCCGGCCCTCACCTTCGCCGCCGGGCGCCTGTTCGGCCTCGACGCCCTGGCGCTTTCGGCCGCCGTGCTCTACGCCGCCCTGCCGGTCTCGGCCTCCTCCTACGTGCTGGCCCGCCAGATGGGCGGCAACGCGCCCTTGATGGCCGGCATCATCACCGCCACCACCATCGCCGCCGCGCTGACCCTGCCGGCGATCCTTATGTTCCTCGCGTAAGCACGATCCTTCGACACGGGCCTTTCAGGCCCTGTTCAGGATGAGGTCTTATCTACCGCCGGGCCGGAGTCATGGCCACGCCGGCGGTGCGCAGAGCCAGGCCCATGAGACGGGGGGCCAGCAGGCGGATGGCGGCGGCGTAAATCAGGGCGCCCGCCGGCACCAGGATGGCGAGCTCGGCCACCGGCGACAGGCCGGGCGGCAGGGCCAGGCCCAGCAGGGCCAGACCGCCGGCCATGGCC
>JACZKS010000183.1 GCA_014859895.1 Rhodospirillales bacterium | reverse complement strand
GAAGAGGGGCGGGGGTGACGCTCTACTTTCTTCGTCATTCCCGCGAAGGCGGGAATCCAGAACCGCCGCTCCGCTGGTTCCGGGGAATGACCGGTCTACCCCACCCGTTGAACCGCCTTCCGTCGCGGCTTGTCCTTGGCCAGGAAGTGGGCGGTGGAATCCTGGGCGCCCTTGACGATGTGGTGGGCCAGCAGCTCGGTGGCGCGGGGGGCGTCGCGTTCCAGTGCCGCCTCCAGGATCAGCTTGTGCTCGCGGAAGGTGGCGTCCCTGGGGATCGAGGTCTCGACCAGCGAGAGCATGCGGTAGCGCTGGCTCTGGTTGTACATGACGCGCTGGAACTGCAACAGCCACGGCGACGGGCAGGCCGAGATCAGCGCGCTGTGGAACTCGCGGTTGCGGTTCTCCCATTCCAGGCCCCAGCGGGCCTGGTCGTCGTTGAGCTTCTCCTCGACGCGGGAAAGCTTGTGGTAGGCGGCCACCACCCGGCCCTCCCAGTCGAGGTCGCCGGCCTCGATGGCCTGGGCCAGGGCCCGGCATTCGAGGAACTGGCGCATCTCGGTGATGTCCTTGAGATCGGTGAGCGAGGTCGGCTTGACGATGAAGCCGCGCTTGCCCGAGGTCAGTACCAGGCCGTCCATGGTGAGCCTGGCCAGGGCTTCGCGCAGCGAGTTGACGCCGATGCCGTATTCCTCGTGCAGCTTATCGACGCGCAGCTTGGTCTCGGGGCGCAGGTTGCCGCACAGGATGTCGCTGCGCATGCGGTCGTAGGCGAACTCGACCACCGTCTTGGCCGATTCGGGGGCGGCCTCGCCGGGGGCGGTTTTCGCCGCCGGATCGGGCCGGGCGCCTTCGTCCCACGACCGCCTGTTCCGTGCCACCGCCCGAACCCCCATATCTACCCAAGGATGCGAAGAAAATTACACCATCGCCGGCGGGGGCGAAACGGATTCCGCCGCCTTTTGAAAAATATCGATTTTTTCGAAATGTTCCCAATATTGATTTGACAGGGGATGAGCCCGAAAATCATACTTTGGATCGTGCTTCGCCCCGCCCGATGAGAGAAAGGGTGCCCTTCCCGATGTCCGACGCGGAACCCGTAGACTGGCGCAAGGCCCCGAATCCCCACGGCCTGGCGGGCATCGAGTTTCTGGAATTCGCCACCTTCACCGACGCCGAGCAGGACGAACTGAAACGGGTGTTCGCCGCGCTCGGCTTCGCCGAGGCCTCGCTGCACCGCTCCAAGAAGGTGACGCGCTTCAACCAGGGCGACATCAACTTCATCCTCAACACCGAGCCGGACTGCTTCGCCCGCTCGTTCGCCACCGTGCACGGGGTATCGGTGTGCGCCATGGCGCTGCGCGTCGCCGACGCCAAGAAGGCCCACGCCTTCGCGATCAAGCAGGGCGCCCAGACCTACGACGACGGCACCACCGGCCCCGGCGAGCTTAAGATCCCCGCCATCCGCGGCGTCTACGGCAGCTTGATCTATTACGTCGACCTGTTTGGCGCCAAGGGCTCGATCTATGACAAGGACTTCCGTCCGGCCGAGGGCGGCAAGGCGATCGGCGCCGGGCTGACCCGCATCGACCACGTGTCGCTGACCGTGCTGCCCGGGCGCACCGCCAAGTGGGTCGACTTCTTCAAGGATCTGTTCGGCTTTCACACCTGGTCGCACAACGTGCTCCGCGATCCGGCCGGCACGGTGATCAGCAACGTGATCAGCAGTCCCGACGGCACCGTCCATTTCCCGATCAACGAATCGACCGACACCGGCACCGACGCCAACCGCTTCGTGACCGAATACTTCGGCGAGGGCATCCAGCACATCGCGCTCCAGACGGACGATATCTTCGCCACCGTGAAGGCCGTCGAGGCGGCCGGGCTCAACCTGCTGCCGATGCCGGGGCGCGTCTATGACGAGATGGCGGCCGCCGGCAGGCTTCCGGCGGCCGAGGTCGAGGCGCTGCGCGAGCACAACATCCTCTTGGATACCGAGGGTGGCGGGCGGTTCCGGCACGCCTACACCCATCCCATCTGCAACCGCATCTTCTTCGAGATCGTCGAGCGGGACGGTTACACCGGCTTCGGGCGCGCCAACGCTTCCGTCCGCCTGGAAGCCCTGCGCGAATACTACGGCGCCCGCCAGCCGGCCGGCGCCCCAACGGAGTGACGGCGATGACGACGCCCCGGACCGACCGGCCCACGCCCCCGACGGGCGGCCTCTTCTCGGCCCTCGACCACCTGATGCCGCTGAGCCCCGAGGCCCGGGTCTTCTGCGTGCTGGGGCCGGACGACATCGACGTCGACGCCATCGACATCATCAACAAGCGCTTCGCCGGGCGCGGCAAGGACGCCATCTGGCTGCCGATGCGGGTGGCGGCCGAAACCTTCGATGCCGTGGTGAAGACCCTGGACCTGGTCCAGAACATCGCCGGCATGGCCATCCACGATCCGTATCAGGCGGCCATCCTGCCCCATCTCGACCACCTCTCGCCGCTGGCCCAGCTGGCAGGCGCCGCCGACGTCGTGCGGCGCACCGCCGACGGCCAGTGGGAAGGCGACATCGCGTTGTTCGACGCCTTCCGGCGCACGCTGCGCGCCGAAGGGGTCGACGCCAAGGGGGCCCGGGTGTGGCTGGTCGGCGCCCGCGGAATGCTGGGGACGGAGGTCGAGGCGTCTTTGCGTTCACAGGGCATAGAGTCTTTCTCCACCGATCTCGAACTGGATATAACCGATATTGATACAATACTGGATTTCGCCAATCACAGAGAGT
>JACZKS010000182.1 GCA_014859895.1 Rhodospirillales bacterium | reverse complement strand
GGGTGGGGCCGGGGGCGGTCATCGGCAACGACATCTTCGGCGCCCCCGACGCCGGGCTTGACGGATGGTGGTTCGGCATCCCGTCGATCTGGGCCTGGCAGATCCTGTTCTGGGGCCTTGGCGTCGGCATGATGTGGTTCCTGGCCTACAAGATGGAGATGTCGACGGTTCCCGAGAAAGAGATCGAAGCTCTGGTCGACGACATTGCCGAAAGCGCCCGCCGGTTCTAGGCGGAAGCGGCGATGGTCAACGTGTTCGACAAGCTGCATGGCTTCCGCCAGGTCATGCTGGCGATGGCCGGTTTGGCGCTGATCGCCATTGCCGTCTGGGGCGCCATGGGCGGCTACACCAGGATGCCGCCCGGAGACTACGAGACCCGGCAGGGCGACATCTTGCTCGACGACGGAAAGTTCGCCCTGGCCCTCAACCGCTTCGAGGCCGCGCTTGCCGCCAATCCTGACCATCGCGGAGCCATGATGGGCCGCGCCGTTTCCCTATTGCAGCAGGGCGAGATGGAGGCGGCGGAAGGAGCCTTCGGCGACCTCATCGCCTTTCTCGAAAGAACCACCGCCCCCGACGATGCCACCGGCCGGGGGGCACTGGCCGCGGCGCACGCCAACCGCGGCATCCTGTACGACCGCGGCCAGCAGCCCGAACGCGCGCTCGCCGACTACCGCCGCGCGCTCGCCATCGACGCCGAGGCGGTTTCCGGCCCCGGCCTGATCGACCGCGTGCTCTATGGCATGCCCGATGCGGCAAGCGTGGCCAAGCGCGTCGCCTATCTGGAAGCGCAGATGCGCCTGCCGCCCGATCAGAGGGTGCTGAGCCGGCCGGAAATCGATTCCCGTCAGCGCATGCACAAGCCGTGAGGCGGGCCGCTACAGCCTGACCACGCCGAGCACGTCGCCGAAGAGCACCATACAGAAGAAAATCGCCGCGATCGCCGCGAAGAACAGCCGCACCAAGTCGGGGTGACCCTCGGCGTCGCGATGGCGGATGCCGTGCCAAGCAACCCATCCCGTGCCTGCCAGGAAGGCAAGGTTGACCCACGGTTCCCATTCGCCGGCGGCATCGAACATGGGCGCAGCCTAACGCGCCCCCGCGCGGCCGGCAACGGCCGCCGACGGCTCAGATGACCGACAGGATGCTCGCCACCAGCGGATGGCGCACGACGTCGGCCTCGCTCAGTTCGACCACCGCCACGCCTTCCAGCGCGTGCAGCCGGCGGGCGATGTCGGCGAAGCCGGACATGCCGGGCAGAAGGTCACTCTGGTCCGGGTCGCCGGTCAGCACCATGGTGGAATGCCAGCCCAACCGGGTCAGCAGCATCTTGAGCTGTCCGTAGGTGCAGTTCTGCGCCTCGTCGATGACGATGAAGGAATTGTTGAGCGTGCACCCGCGCATGTAGGCGACCGGCGCGATCTCGATGGTGCCATCGGCCAACATCATTTTCAGGCGCTTGCCGCCCAGCCGGTCGGTCAACGCGTCGTAGAGCGGGCGCAGATAGGGGGCCAGCTTCTGCTCGACGTCGCCCGGCAGGAAGCCCAGGCTTTCGCCGGCCTCGATGGCCGGCCGGCACAGGAGGATGCGGCCGACCCGGCCGGCCTCCAGCGCCTCCACCGCCTTGGCGATGGACAAATAGGTCTTGCCGGTGCCCGCCGGGCCGAGGGCCAGGACCATGCCGAAGCCGTCGATGGCATCGAGCAGGGCTCGTTGCGCCTCGCTGTAGGGGCGAACCTTCTTGACATAGCTTTTATCGCGGCCCGGCTCGCCAAGCGGGTCCCACGGGGTGTCGTTGGGGAAAAGGTACTGCACGGTGGTGTCATGCGCCGGGGCACGGCGCGAAGAACGCTTACCCATTGTTGTTTTCTCCGCTGTGTCCGGCCACCCCCGACGCCGGCACCGAACGGCCCATGGGAAGGGGCCGGCGAGACCGTCGGGCGAGGGTGGCGGAAAGTGTAGGGAGCAAGGGGCCCGAGGGGGACCGGAAGGGCCGTTGGCATTGGCGGATCAGGCACGGTGTCATGCGCGGATTCCGGTCGTCTGGCCTCAACAAAGACTACCGCGAAGATAGCGGATTGTCCCCCCATATTTTGGGCTGTCATCAAAAAATCACACAACAAATTGAAAAATATCGATGAATACAGCTTCGCCTGCGGCCGCCGAATGGCCGCTTGCCAAAGCGGCCGGCGTCGTCTAGCAAGCGGGAATGACCATGCCTGCAAAAACCCGCTGGGGAATCGTCGCGCTGGCCGTCGGCGCCGGCATCGTCGCCGCCGCCCATGTCGGCAAGCTGCCCCCGGCACTCTCCGCACTCCGCGCCGACCTCGGCCTCAGCCTGGTTGCTGGCGGCTGGGTCGTCTCGATGTTCAGCGTCACCGGCATGGCGGTGGCGATCCTCGCCGGCACCGTGGCCGACCGTGTCGGTCATTGGCGCCTCGTCCTGGCCGGCCTCGCCTCGCTGCTGATCGGCAGTACCCTCGGGGCCTTCGCAGACGGCGGCGCGGTGCTGCTGTTCAGCCGCTTCCTCGAAGGATTGGGATTCATCTCGGTGGCGGTATCGGTGCCTTCGGTGATCCTGCGCGCCGCCGTCCCCGGCGACCGGCGCCTGGCACTGGGATTGTGGGGCGCCTACATGCCGGCTGGCACCGCCCTGATGATGGTGGCCTCGCCGGCCGTTCTCGCCATCGCCGGCTGGCGCGTTCTGTGGGGAGCGGCCGCCGCGCTTGCGCTCCTGTGGATGGCGGCCATGCTGGTCGGCGGCCGCGCCGTGCCGCGCGACCGCCCGGCCGGGCTGGGAAGATCGGCCATCGGCAACATCCGGCTGTCGGCGGCGCAGCCGGGAACGTGGCTGTTGGCCCTTTGTTTCGCCCTCTACACCATCCCCTGGCTGGCCCTCATGGTGTGGCTGCCGAGCTTCATGATCGAGACGCGCGGCATCGGCACCGCCGCGGCGGCTACCCTCACCGCCCTGGTGGTGGCGATGAACGTTCCCGGCAACCTGACGGCCGGCTGGCTGTTGCACCGCGGCGCCCGCCACTGGGCCCTGATCGCCGTCGCGGCAGGCGTCATGGGGCTCTGCACGCTGGGCATCTTCGCTACCGCCCTGCCCGACCTCCTGCGCTATGCCCTTTGCCTCGTCTTCTCGCTGGTCGGCGGCATGCTGCCGACGGCGGTGTTGTCGGGCGCCCCGGTCTTCGCCCCCGGCCTCGGCCAAGTCGGCACCACCAACGGCATGCTGGTTCAGGGCTCCAATACCGGCCAAGTGATTGGCCCGCCCGCCGTCGCCGCCGCCGTCCAGGCGGGCGGCAACTGGGAAGCGGCGGGAATCCTGATGTTGGCCGCTTGCATCGCGGCCACTTTGGCCGCCCTGGCGCTGCGCCCGATCGAAAGGCGGCGCCCGACTTACGACGGAACCGATTAAGGGGCGCGAGCGATCCACACCTCGGCCGAGGCGGCCTGACCATCGACATCCAGGGCGGTGATCCGTACACGTCCCTCGGTGGCAGTTGTCCACGACGCCGCCCGTTTGAAAGGCGACACCGTGATGGGCCGGCCGTCGATCAGCCAGCGCAGCGGCTTGCGCCCGCCGGTAGCGCGCAGCGCGAGGGTCGCCGTGCCGTCGGCAGCGGCGGCCATTTCGACGGTGGCGCCGTCGGGCGGGAAGGCGATTTCGAAGGCGGCATCCGGCGCCAGGAGCGCCAAGCCCATCTCGTCTCGCGTGCGGAAGCGGCGGAGCGGCGGCGGCAGATCCTCTGTGCGGGCCAGGAGGACGCCGGCCGGTGGCGGCGACGAAGGCACGGCAGCCGGCGCCAGCCGATCGAAGACGTCGAATAGGAGGGGCGCGGCCTGCCGGCCGCCGGTGCGATCTGTCCCGTACCCGCCATCCGGGCGGCCGACCCATACGCCAACCGTGAAGCGGCCGTCGAAGCCCAGTGCCCAGGCGTCGCGGAATCCATAGGAGGTGCCGGTCTTGAGCGCGATACGCCGGCCGGCGGCGGCGACGCGGCCCGCGGGCGGTGGTACGTCGCGCAGAATGGCGGCAACGTACCAGGCCGCCGCTTCGTCCAGCACGCGGACCGGCGCCGCCTGCGGATCGCCCTCGCCCACCCGCAACGGCGCAAAGCGTCCGCCGTCGGCAAGGCCGGCAAAAAGCGTCGTCAGGTCCCACAGGCTGAGGCCGACACCCCCCAGCGCCATCGGCAGCGCCGGCACCCCCACCCGCGGATCGAAACGCAACGCGATTCCCATCTCGGCGATCATCGCCGCGAAATGGTCCGGTCCCAGGCGGTCGAGCACCGCCACCGCCGGCACGTTAAGGCTGAGCTGCAGGGCCTCGCGCACGGTGATGTCACCGCGATAGCGCAGGTCGAAGTTGACCGGCGCGTAGTCGCCGAAGCGCGTCGGCCGGTCGGCGATGAGGGTTTCCGGATGCAGGCCCAGGTGCTCGAAGCCGGCGGCATAGACGAAGGGTTTCAGCGTCGAGCCCGGCGAGCGGATGGCGCGGGCCATATCAACCTGACCCTGGCGGGCGGCGTCGAAGAAGTCGGCGGAACCGACGTACGCCCGCACCCCGCGCCCGCCCGTTTCCACTACCAGGATGGCGAGGTTGGCGCCCGGTTCGAGACCGCCGGCGGCGCGCCGGGCCAGGTCTTCCAGGCTGGCCTGCAGGGCGCCGTCGATGAGGGTGCGCCGGGTCTCGGTCCGGGGATCGGCGGCCACCAGACGCCGGGCCAGGTGGGGTGCCCGGAAAGCGGCGGTGAGACGGGCCTGCGCGACCGGTTCGCGGCTGGCGGCGGCGGCAGCTTCGGCATCGAGGATGCGGGCATCCCCCAGGCGCGCCAGCACCTTGTCGCGGGCCATGCGGGCCGCCTCGGGTTGGCGGTCCGGGCGGGCCGCTTCCGGCGATTGCGGCAGGGCCACCAGCAACGCCGCCTCGCCCGCCGTCAGGTGCCGGGGTTCCTTGCCGAGGTAGAATTGGCTGGCCGCCGCGACGCCTTCCAGGTTGCCGCCGAAGGGCGCCACAGTCAGGTAGATGGCCAGGATCTCGTCCTTGGAATAGTGCCATTCGAGTTGCACAGCACGGGCCATCTCGATCAGCTTCGAGGCCAGCGTGCGCGGGCGCGGCTCCAGCAGCCGTACCGTCTGCATGGTCAGCGTCGAGGCCCCCGACACCGGTTTTCCCGACACCGCCCACTGCCAGGCGGCACGGGCGACGGCAAGCGGATCGACGCCGGGATGGTGGAAGAAACGCTTGTCCTCGTAGGCGGTGAGCATGGCGAGATAGAGCGGATCGACGTCGTCCACCCGCGCCGCGAAACGCCAACTGCCGTCCGCCGTCGCGAAGGCGCGCAGCAGGCCGCCCTCGGCGTCGAGCACCCTCTGCGAGCGGTCGAGATAGCGCGCCATCGCCGGCGGATGGGCGGCATCCAGCACGACGGCCGCCCCGGCGAGGACGGCCATCGTCCCCGCCGCCAGCACCGCCACAGCAATTCTCGCCCGCCTTGCCATCTCGGTTCCCCGCGCCGGGCCCGTTCGCCGCCTAGTTGCGCGGCAGGACGGTAAGCCAGCCCATAGCCGTCCGCGCCCGGTATTGCGGCTTGTACATATCCTCCACATGGGCGGCCGGCAGCCGATAGGTGCCCGGCGTCACCGCCCGCACCAGATAGGCGACGGCAAACGCCTGGGCCTTGCCCTTGGTGTCGAGCGCCGCCACGAAGCGGTCGTCCCGGAACTCGAGGTGCTGGGTCTGGCTCAGCTTGGGCAGCCATGCCATCTCGGCCGTCGTACGGGCGCCTTCGAGGCGGGCATTCTCGATCTCGAAGCCGGCCGGAAGCAGGTCGACGATCAGCGCCTGATGGTCGATCTCGGCCAGCGTCTCACCCTCGATGACGACGATGAGGGTGTCGTTCTGGCGCACCGCCCCCAGGTCGGCCGGTCGGCCGTCCAGGGTGTAGAACCCGCGCGTCAGGGTGAACCCCTCGGCAATCGCTGGGGTTTCGGCGACCGGGATCCCGGCCACCGTCGCGGTATGCCAGAGCGTCCCCTTTCCGGCGTTCTCGTAGGTCAGGCCGAGGGCCAGCTGGGCGTCGGTGGGCCGAAGGTAGAGCGGCTCGGCCTGCGGTTCGCCTTTCCAGCCGTCGACGGTCAGCGTCATCCTGCCGCTGCCCTGGCTGGTGACCGCAGCGGCCATCAGCAACCATGCCTGTTCCTGCGGGCTCAAGGCTTCGGCCTTGATCTGGCGCGCCGCCAGATCCTCGACCAGATGGGCAAGGCTGCGGCCGCCCAGATCGCGGCTGTTCCCCTTGAGCAACGGTTCGCTTTCCGCCGCCAGAACTACCAGTCCGGCGAGGTCGCGCAGGGCCGAACCGTAGTCGCGCGTTGTCGCGCGGGCATTCACCTTGTGGGCCGCCCGGCCGAATTGCAGGCGGGCGCGTTCCGCCTCGCCGCGCAGCGCCAGCGCCGCCGCCACCTGGGCCGCCGCCAGCGCCGTCGGCAGACGGTCGCCGGCTCGATCGGCGAAGTAGCGTGTCTCGGCCGGGTTGCCGATGCCGGCCGCGGCCAGGACATAGTGGGCATAGGCGAGGGCCGCCAGATCGGGCACCTTCTGGCGCTCGCCCTGCTTGACCTTCTCGCCCATCCACCGCAGCCCAGCGGCATAGGCATGGGTGGGCACGCGATGGCCCTTCGCCTTGGCCCGCGTCGCGAAGTCCAGCGCATAGGCGGAAAGCCACAGGTCCGCGCCGTCCGAGGGCGCCCACAAGCCGAAACCGCCGTCCGGCCGCTGCATCTCGAAGAGCCGCGAGATCGCCTCGTCGATGCGCCCCTTTTGGCCGGCGGCCATGCCCATACCGCCCCACACGGCCGCTACGTCGCCCACGTAAAGCAGGGGAAGCGCGCGGCTGGTCGTCTGTTCGAGGCAGCCGTAAGGATAGCGGTCGAGCGCCCGGAGCAGGCCGGCGGCGTCGAGATCGGGCCGTGGGCTGAAGGACAGCAGAATCTCGCCGGTACCCGGCACCATCCCCTCCAGGACCGACGGCGCATAGGCCGCCAGTTCGCCCGGCCGCAGCCGCTTGGCCAGCCGGCGGGTTACCGGGAACTGCGCGGGCCGTACCCCAACGGTCATTCGCCGCTCCAGCTTGAAGCCTTCGGGGCCAGCCACTTCCATGACGATGGTGCCGGTTCCCGGCGCCAGGCCCTTGAGCGCGAAGACGGCGGACGCCGAAGCGCCCTTGTCCAGGGTCTTCTGCACTTTCGTTTCTCCGGCCAACGCCACCGCGCCCTCTGCGCGCAGGGCGACCGACACCTCGCCGGCCGGCAGCCGCAGGTTGTCCAACGTCAGGGTCATCCGGCTGTCATCGCCTGGGGCGAGGAATCGGGGCAGCGAAACCTGCGCCACCAGGGGGTCGCGAACCAGCAGCACACTTTCGGCCGCGCCCACCCGCTCGGCATCGAAAGCCACCGCCATCAGGCGAAGGCGGCCGTTGAAGTCGGGAAGATCGAGCCGAATACGGGCGCCGCCCTTGTCATCCAGACGAACCAATCCCGAAAACAGCGAGACGATCTTGACGTCGGCCGGCGGCGCCCCGCGATTGGCCAGCCTCGGATCGCCGCCGCCGCTGCGCACGGCGCCGCGCTTGGCGGTCTTGCCATCGATCAGCCGGCCATAGATGTCGCGCATGGCGACGCCCAGGCGCCGCTTGCCGTAGAAGTGGTTGGCCGGGTCCGGCGTTTCGAAACCGGTGAGCTGGAGCACGCCTTCGTCCACCGCCGCCAGGGTCACGAAGGCCGGCTTGCCGGCTTCCAGGCCGTCGACGGCGACGTTGACTTCGACCAACCCGGATGGCCGCACGTCGCCCGGCGAATCGATGCTGAGGTTGAGGGTACGCGGGCGGGCGTCCAGTCCCAGCCAGGCGAGGCCGATGGCCCGGCCCGGCCCGCGTGTGTTCGAATCCTCGCGGAACGCGGTGGCCAGGACATAGGCGCCGACGCCCCAGGTGTCGCGGAAGGGGATTTCGACGGTGGCGCCGGTTGCCGGCACGTAGACATTGTAGGTCTCGATCAGCCGTTCGTTGGCGACCGCCAGCAGCACGTCGCCGTCGAACGGCGGCGTAATGTGGAGCTTCACCGTCTCGCCGGGCCGGTAAGAGGCATGGTCGGCGACCAGTTCCAGGGTGTCCGGCCGGTCGGCGACGGATGCCGAGACGAACCAGCCGGCATGGAAGCGCAGGCTCGTGGCGGCGCCGGATTGCGGATCGTAGACTTCCAGCCGGTAGCGTCCCGCCTCGACCCGCTGGGCAAACTCCAAAGGCGCCTCGGCGGTGACGGCAAGCGTGCTGCCGGATAGCGGTTTGTCGATGACCTGGACCTCGTAATCCCAGACGCCATTGCGCCGGAACCACTGATAGGTCCATTCCTCGCGATAGAAGGCATAGTCCAGCGATCCGGCAATGGCCTTGCCGGCGGCGTCCAGCATGATCAGGTCGAACACCGCCTCGCTGCCCTCGGCCACGCCGTTCGCCCCGAAACGGGGGTGCAGGCCCACCGCAACGGCCCGCTGGCGGACCGGGAGGGTCAGGCTGGCCGTGGCGGGACGGCCGCCCATCTCGAAGACGCCGGCGCGGATCACCGCCTTGAGCGGCCGGGTGGTGTCGGACACCTTGTCCAGCGCGACCCGCATGGCGGCGGCACCGGCGGCGTCGGTGCGGATCGCCGGCAGCGGGATACGCTGCGGATCCACCGCCTCGTCGGCCAGGCCGAAATGATAGCCCGGACGGTCCGGAAAGGGGTTGTCGTCGGCCATGACGACCACTTCGCCCTCGACCGGCAGGCCGGCCGCCGGAGCGCCGTAGAGGTAGTCGGCCTTCAGCGCCAGATCGGTCACCTCGCCCGGTTTGAGAAGGGTCGCCGCCGCCGACAGCTTCACCTCGATACGCGGCGGTACCACGTCCTCGACCAGCAGGCGCAGGGTCCCCACCGGCGGCGCCGCCGGATCGAGATGGGCCTCGACCGTCCAGCGCCCGGTAAGCGCCCCTTGCGAAAACGGCAGGTCGAGGGCGTAGGCCCCGACGGCCTGCGGTTTCACGGCGTCGCGCCGGGCCTCGACGCCATCGGGCCTGAGAAGCCTCAAGGTCAACGGCATGGTTTCGACGGCGCGCGCGGTATCGTCGCGCATCAGCGCAACCACGTGGGCTGTCTCGCCGGGACGATAGACGCCGCGGTCGCCATAGAGAAAGACGTCGACCGGTCCCGGCGGCTCGCGGCCGCCGACGCCGCGGTCGCTGAGATCGAAGGCAGGCGCCGTCAGCTCAAGAAGATTGAAGTCGCCGCCGGCGCCGAAGGCGAACAGCGCCCTGGGCGCCCGGCCGCCCTCGCCGCGCAGAAGCCCGGCCGCGAAACGGGCGCCGCCGGCATCGTCGGTGACCGCTTCGGCCAACAGCGAGTTGTTGCGCGCGAACAGGCGGACGGCAACGCCGGCGGCCGGCCTGGCCGTCGACAGCGAGCGCGCGAAAACCGCCAGTCCGTCGGCCCCCTGGAAGGTGGTCAGGCCAAGATCGGAGATGACCAGCCACTGAGTGGCGCGCAGTTCCCAGGCGGGGATTTCGACGCCGACCGGCTCGGCGATCACGGCATAGATGCCCGGTGTCGTCTTCTTGATCACATCGCCCACCGGGAACGCCGTGGTGACGCGCTGGTTGAGTTCGGAGGCGACATCCATCTCGCCCTGCCAGACGAGTTCGCCGTCCTCGGTGCGGATCTGCTCGATGTCCCATCTGCCGAGCAGGCCGGACAGGCGATCCCTGGCCATTTGATCGATAACGTTGCGCTCGTCGATGCGCAGGATCTTGAGGTTGACCCGCTTGACGTTGACGGTGATCACCGGAATGCCGGCACTGCCGGTGCGCGGCAGCACATAGGTGTTGCCCTTGAAGCCGACGCTGGCCGGCCGGTCGCCGATCTCGACGTCGAAGGTTTCCGGGCCCGGTGCCTCGTCGCCGTCGGCCGACGGCAGCCCGGCCAGCACGGTCACCGCATGGCGGGCACCGTGCGCCGCGCCGGTCGCGCACAGGTGATCGTCGCGCACCACCAAGCCACCGGCCAACGGCGGCTCGATGCGCACATAGTCTTCATAGCGGACGCGGCGTTCGGCAATCAGCCTGCCGCGAAAGGTGATGCAGAATTCCGGCCGTTCCAGGTCGGCGTTGACCGCCACGCCGGTGGCGCGAAACCCGCGCATCGCGATCAGTTCGGTCAGGTGTGCCCGCACCCCGTCGTCTGCGCCCGCCTCGACGCTGGCACGGTAGGCGGCGATGGCCTCGCGGTAGCGCGCCCGGCGCTCGAGCGCGGAGCCCAGCAAGGCCAGCGCCTCGACGCGTTCGGGCCCGGACCCGGCGGTTGTGAAGGCCCGGTAGGCGGCATGGGTGGCGGCCGGGTCGGCCGAATCGACGTTCATCGCGGCGAGGGCGAGACCGCGCCAAGCCTTGGGGTTGGCCGGCCCGGCAACGACGGCGCGCCCGTAGCGTTCGGCGGCGTCTTCCCAGCGGCCGGCCCCCAGCGCCGCCGCCCCCTCGGCCAACGCGCCGCCCGGTTCGGTCGCTTCGGAAGAGTACTGCCGGCGCAACTCGGCCAACAGGTCGCGGGCGCCGGCATCCAGCGACGCTGATTCGAAAGCCCCCGCCGCCAGCGGGATCAGCGCCGCGACAATCAGGACCAGAAGACCGCGAACGGGTCTCATGGCATCCTCTCCCTATTGACCAGAACGTTCCTTCGGCATTGCGGAGCCGATCCTACTCAATGCGCGGAAAATGTGAGCATGGAAAAATGCCATGCGTGACGTTTCCGTCCCGACCACGGCCGCCGACGCCCCGCGGGAACGGTTGGTGGCCGACTTCCGGCCGCGGCCATCCCGTGAAAAGTCGAGCCATATCAGGACCTTATTTCAATTTCATCCGCCTAACCCATTGAAAATAAAACGGGAATTGACCAACTGCCAATGGCGGTGCTATGTCCAGCACCGTTCCCGTCTCTTCGGAATTTCGTCCCTACAGGAAGAATGTGACGTATTGAAGATGACCGACAAAGCGACCAGCCGCTACGCCATCAATTCCGTTCTGCGGGCCAACGCCATCCTGCGGGTGCTGGCCGCCGAATCGTCGGGCCTGCGAATCGGCGAACTGGCGAAACGTCTGGACCTTGATCGCACCACCGTCTTCCGCCTGATCGCCACCCTCGAGGAGTGCGCGTTTGTCGAGCGGATCGCCGATACCAAGGCCTACAAGCTGGGGGTCGGCATCTTCGAGGTCGGCAGCGCCTACATCCGGTCCACCGACCTGCATTCGGTGGCCCGCCCGGTGATGATCGATCTGGCGCAGCGGGTGAAGGAGTCGGTGCACTGGGCCATCCTGTCCGGTGACAAGGCCGTCTGCATCGACAAGATCGACAGCCCGCGCGGCCTCGGCTCCACGTCCAAGATCGGCCGTGCCGTACCGCTCAATTCGGGTAGCGTCGGCAAGGTGTTGCTCGCCTTCCAGCCGGAGGATATCCGGGAACGGCTGCTGGAATCGATGGACCTTCCCAGGCTGACCGCCCAGACCATCACCACGGCCGGCACCATGCGCGGGGAAATCGCCGCGATTCGCCGTACCGGATACAGCCTGAGTCTGGGCGAGGGGGAATCCGACATGGCCTGCGTCGCCGCCCCCATCTTCGACCACAACCGCAAGATCGTCGCCGGCCTCAGCATCGGAGGCATTATCCAGCGGTTCTCCGATCCCGAAGGAGCGGCTTTCCTGATCCCGGAAGTCAAGAAGGCGGCCGCCCTCATTTCCGAGAAACTGGGCTGTCCCGACATTCCTGCCTTCGAGGACGCCGCCTAGCCGGCATTCCGCACATTCTCCGCCGCATCTCACCGCCGCCCCCACGGGCGACGGCCGTTCCCCCTCGCCCCGTCCTCGGCCAGGCTCGTCGTCCGACGGCCGCACGGCCGTTACAATAATAAACGCAATATTGTTATAGTAAACGTCATTTGACCGGCGGGCCTAACTCTGATACGGTCAGAGACAATAATAAATTAAATATTACAATAATGAACGATACAGGGTATGAGCGCCGAAACGTCCAACCGGTACGCCATCAACTCGGTTTTGCGGGCTAACACCATTCTTCGCTGTCTGGCCCGCGAGAACGGAGGATTGCGCGTCGGCGCCATCGCCCAGCGCCTGGACCTGGATCGCACGACGGCATTTCGCCTGATCGCCACCCTTGAGGAATGCGGACTCGTCGAACGGGTGCCCAACACCAAGGAGTTCAAGCTGGGCGTCGGTGTCTTCGAAATCGGCAGTGCCTACATCCGCTCCACCGACCTGCATTCGGCAGCCCGCCCGGTGATGATTGACTTGGCGCACCAAGTGAAGGAGTCGGTGCACTGGGCCATCCTGGCCGGCGACAAGGCCGTCTGCATCGACAAGATCGACAGTCCGCGCGGCCTCGGCACCACCTCCAAGATCGGCGGCGCCGTCGCGCTGAATTCGGGCAGCGTCGGCAAGGTCCTGCTCGCCTTTCAGCCCGAGGACCTGCGGGAACGCCTGCTCGCCTCCATTCCCCTGCCCCGCTACACAGAACGGACGATCACCAGTGCCGCCGCCCTGCGCGACGAAATCGCCGAGATCCGGCAAAAGGGATATTGCCTCAGTCTCGGGGAAGGCGAACCGGACATGGCATGCGTGGCCGCCCCCATTTTCGACCACGACCATCGGATCATCGCCGGCCTGAGCATCGGCGGCTCAATCCAGCGCTTCACCGACCCCGAAACGGCAAGCTTCCTTACCGGATCGCTGCTCAACGCCGCCCAGCAGATCTCCGAAAAAATGGGATGCGCCGTCGTCCCCGCCATCGAAACAGCCGCATCAACCGTCGGAACGCCGCCGCGGCCCCATGCCTTGGAGGAAATGAAATGAAAATCGGAAGTTTCAGGAAAGACGGTCAGGTTCGGCTCGGCGCCTTCGAGGATGATGTCGTCGTCGACCTCAACGCCGGATACGCCGCCCTTCTCCAAGAAAACGGCGTCGGCGACCCCGCCGGGCGGGCCGCCGCCGAGCTTCCGGCCGCCGCGCTGGCCTTCATCGACGCCGGGCCCGCCGCCATGGACGCCGCGAAGAGGACGCTCGATCTGGCCCATCGCCAGGGGTTGGACGCGATCGAGTGGGCTTTTCCGCAGTCGGCCGTCCGCTTCGTCGCCCCGCACCGGCCGCGCAAGATCGTCTGCACCGGGACCAACTATGAGGATTACCGCAAGATCATCGGCATTCCCTACGCGCCGGTCCCGCTGATCTTCATGAAGTCGCCGACGGCGGTGATCGGCCACGAAGAGACGATCCTGCTGCCCACCGGATACGGCACCTTCTACCACGAGTGGGAATTGTCCTGCGTCATCGCCAAGCCGTGCCGGAACGTCGCCCCCGAGGACGTCACCCGCCATATCTTCGGCTACACCATCCTCAACGACATCACCGGCCGTTCGCTGGAAGCGACCAATCGCGAGCTCCAGCCACTGGGCAAGAACATGGACACCTTCGCCCCGTTCGGCCCGTGGATCGTCACTCCCGACGCCATGCCGGACAATCTTTACGCCTTGCGGACGCTGCGCCGCCGCAATGGCAAGATCGAATGCGATTCCAACACCTCGAACATGCGCCTCGGGTTCGAGGAAATCGTCGCCTACTGCTCCACCTTCTTCACGCTGCTGCCCGGCGACATCGTCAGCACGGCAACGCCGCCGGCCGGGGCGTTCTACCCGGGCGACGTCGTCGAGGCCGAGATCGAAGGCATCGGGGTGCTGCGCAACCCGGTAGCAGCCGTCGAGGTGGACACCCGCTATGCCCGCGAGATCGAACTTAAGGACGTCGTCTGACCGACGACCAACAAGAACAAGCCGAAAGCCGCTCAACCTCGTCGTGACACGAATCTAGGCAAGTCAAACAGTGGAGGACCCATCATGTTGAAGAAAACCCTTCTGACGGCGGCCTCAGCCGCCATCGCCTTCGGCCTCACCCTGGGCGGCGCCAATGCGGCGTTCCCGGAAAAGGACATCACGCTGATCGTTCCCTGGGGAGCGGGCGGCGGCACCGACGTCTTCTCGCGCATCCTGGTGAAGAACGCCAAGCAGCACCTGGGCGTCAACATCAACGTCGTCAACAAGACCGGCGCCATGGGCGCGACCGGCATGGGCGAGATCGCCCAGGCCCGGCCCGACGGCTACACCATCGGCACCATCACCTTCCAGCTCAGCGCCTACCGCAACCAGGGCCTGGCGCCGCTATCCTATCGCGACTACTCGCTGATCGGCCTGATCAACCAGAGCGCCGGCGCCATATCGGTGCGCACGGATTCCCAGTTCAAAGACCTCAAGTCCATGATGGACTACGCCAAGGCCAACCCCGGCGTACTGACCGCCGGCCACTCCGGCGCCGGCGGCGGTTGGCACCTGGCCCTCGCCTCGGCGGCACTGAAGGCGGACGTCAAGCTCAACTACGTGCCGTTCGACGGGGCGGCGCCAACCCGCACCGCGCTGCTCGGCGGCCACATCGCCATCGCCACCTCGGGCATCGACGAGATGATCGAGTTCTATAAGGACAAGAAGGTCCGCATCCTGGCGATCAACGCGCTGGAACGTCACGCCCTGTTCCCGGACGTGCCGACCGTCGCCGAGGCCGGCTATCCGATCGAGCAGCCGATCATGGACTGGCGCGGACTGGCCGCCCCCAAGGGCGTGCCCGCCGACCGCATGAAGATCCTGATCGAGGGCATCAAGAAATGCTTCGACGACCCCGAGTTCCAGAAGGCCGCCACGGAAAAAGGCTTCCTGTTGACCTGGAAAGGCCCGCAGGACTTCGAGAAGTTCCTCGACGGCATGGAAAAGACCCTCGCCGAGTCCCTCAAGGCGGTCGACCTCTACAACCCGATCAAGTGACCGCCGTGATCGTTTGACATCGACGAAGGCCGGGAGCGGGCGGATGTCCTCTCGCTCCCGGCCTCCAGCCTGGAGGAATGGAGCCGTGAGGAAAGCGGACATCATTACCGGCATCTTCCTGATGGTCTTGGCCGCGGGGGTCATGATCGAAGCGGGCACATATGCCCATCGGGGCGTGCAGATCGAGTATTTCGGTCCGGCCTTCTTCCCGCGCATCCTGGCAATCGCCCTGATCCTCTGCGCCGGGTTACTGGTGATCAATGCGCTACGCAAGCAAGCCCTGCGCCGGGTCGAATTCATCGACAGGCGCGGGCTCGGCCGGCTGGCATTGGCCATTGCCGTCGGCATCGTGTACTGGCTGGCCATCGACTACACCGGCTTCCTGATCGGGTCCCCGATATTCCTGTTCGTCCTGATGACGGTGCTGGGGGCCCGCAGCTGGCTCCAGCGGATCGCCACCTCGCTGGCCGCGCCCTTGGCCCTGTGGGCGATCTTTGAATACTTCCTGGTCATTTCCCTCCCCGAAAGCCAGGTGCTCTATCTGCTTTTTGGCGAGAGCTGACGCGGTTTCGTTTCCCCTTCTCGCGCCACCAGGATATCCGCCATGGAATTCGATTTTCAGGTTTTCGCCCACGCATGGGGCACCATTCTCTCCCAGCCGATGCTGATCTTCTTCATCTTCGTCGGCGTCACCGCCGGCATCATGGTCGGATGCCTTCCCGGCCTGACGGCGACCACCGGCTGCGCCTTGCTGATTCCGTTCACCTTCGGACGGCCGCCCCTGGAAGGCCTGCTCATGCTGATCGGGGTGTTCGTCGGCGGCATCTACGGCGGGTCGATCAGCGGCATCCTGATCCGCACACCCGGCACGCCGTCGGCGGCGGCCACCCTGCTCGACGGATTTCCCTTGGCCCAGAAGGGACAGGGCGGCCGGGCCATCGGCATGTCGACCGTCGCCTCGTTCGCCGGCGGCACCATCGGCGCCCTGATCATGACCTTCGCGTCGCCGACCATCGCCACCTTCGGACTGCGTTTCGGGCCGGCCGAGTTCTTTGCCCTGGCGCTGTTCGGATTGAGCATGATCGTCGCGGTTTCCGGCGTATCGCTGCTCAAGGGTATCATCGCGGCGCTGGTCGGGCTGATGATCACCACCATCGGCTACGATCCGCTGTCGGCGGTACCGCGCTACACCTTCGGCCAGATGCAACTTCTGAGCGGCCTGGAATTCATTCCCGTGCTGATCGGCCTGTTCGGCATCTCCCAGGTCTTTCGCAACATCGAGAAGATGGGCATCTCCGAACAGGTGAAAACCGACCTGACCCGTATCCTGCCCAAATTCCGCGAGATATGGGCGACCAAGGTCATCATGCTCAAATCGGCCCTGATGGGAACCTTCATCGGCAGCATTCCCGGCACCGGATGCGACATCGCCGCCTTTTCCGCCTATGCCGAGGCCAAGCGCTCGTCCAAACACCCCGAGAAATTCGGGACCGGGATCCTGGAGGGTATCGCCGCGCCCGAAGCGGCCAACAACGCCGCCGTCGGCGGCGCCATGATCCCGATGCTGACCCTGGGCATCCCCGGCGACGCGGTGACCGCGGTGCTGCTGGGGGCGCTGACCGTCCACAACTTCCAGCCCGGCCCCATCTTCTTCCGCGAGAACCTAGACATCGTCTATCCGCTGTTTGCGGGCATGATCCTGGCCCAGGCCATCCTGCTGGTGGTCGGGCTCAGTTGCGCCCGCTATTTCGCCCGGCTGGTCACCCTGGACCCGCGCATGTTCACGGCCGTGATCTTCCTCTTGTGCATCATCGGTTCCTACGCCATGCGCTTCAGTTCCTTCGACGTGTTCCTGTCGCTGGGCATCGGCGCCGTCGCCTACTTCATGGAGTATTACCGCTTTCCGACGTCGCCGATCCTGCTGGCCTTGATCCTGGGGCCGCTGGCGGAACAGAACCTGCGCCGCGCGCTGCAGATCTCGCACGGAAACGCCCTGGTCTTCATCGACCCCGTCAACCATCCCATCGCGCTCATCTTCATCGTCGTCGCCATGGCGGCGCTGGTATCGATGTACCTCCGCATGCGCAAATCGCGGCTGGCGGAACTGGTGCGCGAGCGGGAAACCCAAAACTAGTCCGGCCCTTCAAGGAGAACGACCACCATGCATGCGTTCGAGTGGAGCCTGCCCACCAAGATCATTTTCGGCCCCGGCGAGATCAAGCGTCTCGGCCAGGAAACCAAGGCCTTCGGCAGCAAGGCGCTTCTCGTCACCTTCGCGCCGGTTCCGGCCGCGGCTTTCATCCTGGAGCGCGCGCTGGCGTCGCTGAAGGAAGCGGGGGTCAAGGTCGTCATCTACGACAAGGTCGAGCCCAACCCCAGCGTCAGGACCTGCGACGAGGGAAGCCGCCTGTTCAAGGAATGCGGCGCCGAGGTGGTGGTGGCGGTGGGCGGCGGCAGCGCCATCGACGCCGCCAAATACATCGCCTCGGTCGCCTGGAGCGGCGGCTCGGCGTGGGACTACGTGGTGCTGTCGACGCATACGCCGCGCCAGTACACGGGCTCCTACCCCATCGTCGCGGTTCCCACGGTGTCGGCGGCGGGTTCCGAGGTCAACGCCGGCGGCGTCATCACCAATACCGACCTCAAGCTCAAGAGCTTCAGCCGCTCGCCCTATCGGATTCCCAAGGCCGCCATCATCGATCCCGAGTTGATCGCCTCCCTGCCCCCCGCCGTCACCGGCGACGGCGGCGTCGACATTTTCTGCCACCTCATCGAGCATTATCTGTCGGCCAAGGAAAACTCCGAGATCGCCGACCGCTTCACCGAGGCGATGATCCTCACCCTCAAGGAATACCTGCCCCGCGCGCTCGAGGATGGCAGCGATTTGGAGGCGCGCGGCCAGATCGCGCTGTGCGCCGCCTTCGGCTGGTCGGGCCTGCAGGCGTTGGGCCGCCTGGGCACCATCCCCATCCACTTCATCGAGCACCAGTTGAGCGCCCACTATCCGATGAGCCACGGACGCGGCATGACCATACTGCTGCCGGGTTACCTGGACCATTTCGCCCAAGCGGCACCGGCCCGTTGGGCCAAGCTGGCCCGGCGGTGTTTCGCCATTACCGAGCCCGATGACGCCAAGGCCGCGACCATGTTGGCCGGCGCCGTCGCCGACTGGCTGCGCGGCATGGGCGTCTTTCGCACCCTCGCCGACGAGGGAGTCGGCCCCGACAAGTTCGAACAAATGGTCGAAGACATCGTTGCCATGTACGGTACCGCAGACGGCACGGTTCCGGGCACCCGCCCGATGGCCCGCCGGGACATTATGGAGGTGTTCAACCGGGCGCTGGGTACGTCATAATAGGGACGACGACGAGAAGGCCGGGGGTGTCGGAAGACGGGCGAACCGCACGGGAAAGACCGGCGTCCCACCGGATCATCATCGAAAGTGCAGGCGTCGGCCCTCTGGATCGCCTTTCCGGAAGGCCGATGCAATCGAAGGGCGGGGACCCATCACCCGCCGCGAACCAATGAGTCAAGGAGTCTGAGAATGTCGCAAGGCCCGACCTTGAATGCGTGTTTGGAGAAGATGCCGCTGATCGCGATTCTACGCGGGATCAGCCCCGCCGAGGCGATCCCGGTGACCGATCTTCTGTTCGAAGAGGGGTTCACCATCGTCGAGGTGCCTATGAATTCGCCGCAGCCGCTGGACAGCATCGGGCAGATCGCCAAGGCCTATGGCAGCCGCATGCTGGTCGGCGCCGGCACGGTGCTGAGCGCCGAGGTGGTCAAGGCGGTGGCGGCCGCCGGCGGCCGCCTGATCGTCGCGCCACACTTCGACCCCGAGGTGGTCACCGCGGCCAAGGCGGCCGGCCTTTACTGCACGCCCGGCGTCCAGACGCCGTCGGAAGCCTTCGCGGCGCTGAAATGCGGCGCCGACGGCCTCAAGATCTTCCCGGCCGAGGCCTGTCCGCCGGTCGTCATCAAGGCGATCCGCGCCGTGCTGCCCAAGGACGTCAAGGTGGTGCCGGTGGGCGGCATCAGCGAAAAGAACATGGCCGACTACTGGAAGGTCAACGCCAACGGCTTCGGCATCGGCTCGAATCTCTACAAGTCCGGCAAGAGCCTGGACGACATCCGCGCCGCCGCCAAGGCTCTGGTCGCCACCGCTAAGCAATTCATGGCCGCCTGAACTGGCGCCCCCCGAGGAACCACGAGGAGAAAGTACATGAGCAAACGGGTCATCACTTTCGGCGAAATGATGCTGCGCCTGGGCTCGCCAGGCCACGAACGGCTGTTCCAGTCGCCGATGCTGAACGCCACCTTCGGCGGCAGCGAGGGCAACGCCGCCGTCGCGCTCGCCAACTACGGGCTGAATTCGGCCTTCGTGTCGGTCTTTCCGAAGAACGAGATCGCCGACGCCTGCGTCGCCGAGATGCGCCGCTTCGGGGTCGACACCTCGCTGATCGCCCGCGGGCCCGGCCGCATGGGCATCTACTTCACCGAGGTCGGCTCCAACCAGCGCGGCTCGACCGTGGTCTACGACCGCGACAACTCGGCCATCGCCAACGCCGGCCCCGGCGCCGTTGATTGGAAGACCGTCTTCAAGGGGGCAGACTGGCTGCACGTCAGCGGCATCACCCCGGCCTTGACCGAAAGCGCCGCGGCGCTGACCGTGGAGTGCGTGCGTGAGGCCAAGGCGGCCGGCGTCACCGTGTCGTGCGACTTCAACTACCGCGGCAAGCTGTGGAAGTGGGGCAAGAAGCCCTCCGAGATCATGCGCGAGGTGGTGAAGTACACCGACGTCGCCATCGCCAACGAGGAAGACTGCCAGAAGTGCCTGGACGTCACCATCGACGTCGACGTCACCACCGGCAAGCTCGATGTCAAGAAGTACGAGGCGCTGACCGCCAAGATGCTGGAAACCTTCCCGCACCTGACCCACTGCGCGGTCAGCCTGCGCGAGAGCAAGAGCGCCGATCACAACGGCTGGGGCGGCTGCCTCCGGGACAAGGACGGCTTCAAGCTCTCCCGGCGCTACGAGATCACCGACATCGTCGATCGGGTGGGCGGCGGCGATTCCTTCGCCTCCGGGCTGATATGCGGGCTTTTGACCTATGGCTACGGGCAGGCCCAGAAGGCGCTGGAATTCGCGGTGGCGGCCAGCGCGCTCAAGCACACCATCCCGGGCGACTTCAACCGGGTGACGGTGGCCGAGGTCGAGAAGCTGGCAGGCGGCGACGCCTCCGGCCGCGTCCAGCGGTAGGCATCCGGCACGATACCGTCATTGCGGGGGCGTCCGGCCACACCGGGCGCCCCTCGCTTTTCAGAAGGAGGTTTAGCATGTACGTCCGATGCGCCCATTTCATTGGAACCGTAGCCCCACAGAACCGTGCCCGCTTTGATTCCTTCATCGATGCCGAATGCGCGCCGATCATCGCCACCTTTCCGAACCTGCGGTCGTTTCGCATCCTGCGCGGCCGCTGGTACGAGGAAGGCGCTCCCGACATCTACATGACCATCGAGCTCACATTCGATGCTCCCGCCGACATCGACGCCATGCTGGCGTCCGAGGCGCGGGCGAAAAATGTCGCGAAGATGAAGGAGATCATGCCGCTGTTCGAGGGCCGGGTCTTCCACATCAACCACGAGGTCGGGCCCCGCGGCTGAACCAATTTCGGTGACAGTGCACTAAATTCCGTGAGACGGCCGCTTACCGCAATGAGCCGAAGGTCCTGGAATTTAGTGCACTGTCACCGAAATTATTGGTCGTCGGCGCCGTAAAGCGCGGTGCCGTCCGCCCCCAGCAGGGGCGGCAGGCCGAAATCCGGCCCCTCGTCGCGGGCGAACTCCGACCAGCGCTCGAAGACGTCCTCGGTCGAGCCCTTGAGCGGGCCGCGGTTCTCGATGTTGAGGCTAGCGGCGACGGCGGCGAAATTGGCGCATTCGGCCAGGCGCTCGCCGCGCAGCCGGCGGCTCATGAAGGCAGCCAGATAGGTATCGCCGCAGCCGGTGGCGTCCAGCCGTCGGCGCGGCGGCACCGCCGCGATTTGCAGCAAGCCCTCAGGCCCGAACACCAGGGAACCTCGGCTGGCCTTGGTGACGATGACGGTACCGGCACCGTCGGTCCGCACCCGTTCCGCCGCCTCGGCCACCGAGGCGATGCCGGTGAAGGTGACGATCTCCTCGTCGTCGGCCTGAAAGACATCGACGTGGCGCAGGAAGGCGCCCAGCCCCGGGCTCCGGCTTGCCACCACCTCGCCGCCGGCGATGTCGCGGGTCAGCCCCTGGGCGTCCAGCGTCACCGTCGCCCCCAGCTTGGCATAGTGGCGGATGATGGTGGGATCGACGTCCTCCTTGGTCAGCGGGCCGACATGGACGAGCCGGGCGCGCAGGGGCGGCAGGTCCTCGAGGAAGATGCCGCCGGCCCGGGCGTCGACGTGCTGCATGCGGATGTCGGAATTGTCCGGCGCGTAGTAGTTGCGAAAGACGGTGGTGCGCTCGGTGGCCAGGTTGAAGACCTCGATACCGGCCTTGCGCAAGGGGCCCAGCAGCGCGTCTTCGTCCTGGCGGGCCACTTTGGTGACAACGGCGGTGCGAAGCCCCAGGCTGGCGTAGACGATGGCCGAGTAATAGGCAGTGCCGCCGGGCGAAGGCTCGTACTCGCTGCCGCCGATGGTGTTGACGTCGCGCACCACGTGGCCGATCACACTGACGTCGAACATGAAACTCCATCCCCGTCGCAATGGATGTGTTGAATAGGTGCCGGACCCGGCCCCTGTCAAGCGGCCGACGGTTTGTCCAAAAATGTAATAAAATTAACATTTCCTCTGGTTTCTGCTATACTTTACAAAAAAGAATAGGGGAGCCGCATCAGGAGGCAACGGTGCGCGGGAATCCGGGGGCCAAGATCAGCGCCCGCCAGCAGGCCATCGTCCAGGTGGTCCGCCAGCGGGGATTCGCCACCATCGAAGCGATGGCCGACGACTTCGGCGTATCGGCCCAGACCATCCGGCGCGACATCATCCGACTGAGCCGCGAGAACCTGCTCGAGCGCTATCACGGCGGCGCCGGGTTGCCCACGGGACGCGACCGCCTGGCCTACTCCAGCCGGCGGGTCCGCAACGCCGCCGAAAAGCGCCGCATCGCCGCCATGGTGGCGGCCCAAATTCCCAACGGCGCCTCGCTGTTCATCGACATCGGCACCACCACCGAGGCGGTGGCCGAGGCGCTGGTCGGCCACAGCGAGCTGCGCGTCATCACCAATCACATCGGCGTCGTCACGCTTTTTTGCGAACGCACGGATTTCGAGGTCATGCTGCCGGGCGGCATGGTGCGCAACCGCGATCGCGCCATCACCGGCGAGGCGACATCGGACTTCCTGCGCCGCTTCCGGGTCGAGTTCGGCATTTTCGGCGTCGGCGCCATCGACCGCGACGGCCACCTGCTCGACTACGATTATCGCGACGTCCAGGTGTCGCGCACCGCCATGGAAGTGGCGCGCAAGCGGTTCGTCGTCATCGACAGCAGCAAGTTCTTCGGCGACGCCATGATGCACCTGGCGCATGTCGCCGAGATCGACGCGCTCTTCACCGACGCGCCGCCGCCCGATGCGATCGCCGAGCAACTGGCCCGCCATAACGTCAGCCTGTTCACCGCCCCGCCGGCCGGAACGGCTGAGCCGGCACCAACTGTCGAATACCCTCAAGTAATGTAAGGAATTTCACAAATCTGTAAATTTTCTTACACTGAAACGCCATTTTGCCGTGACAGAACACGGCTTACAACCTGAAGGAATGTGAACGCCCATGTCGGCGATCGAACTGCAACATGTAACCAAGTCTTGGGGGAGCACCGTCGCGGTGCGCGACGTGTCCTTTCTTGTTGAGGAGGGGGCCTTCGTGGTGCTGCTCGGCCCCTCGGGCTGCGGAAAGTCGACCACGCTGCGCATGGTCGCCGGCCTCGAAGACACCGCGCGGGGTCGAATTCTCATCGGCGGCGAGGACATGACCCACGTGGCGCCGGCCCAGCGGCACGTCTCCATGGTTTTCCAGTCCTACGCGCTGTTCCCGCATCTCGATGTCCGCCAGAACATCCTGTTCGGCCTCAACGTGCGGAAGGTCCCGACCGCCGAGAAGGAGGCCCGCCTGAAGCGGGTCGCCGAACTGGTCGGCCTCGCCCCCTTGCTCGATCGCAAGCCGGCACAGCTTTCCGGCGGCCAGCGCCAACGGGTCGCCCTGGCCCGCGCCATCGTCGCCGAGAACCCAATCTGCCTGATGGACGAACCGCTTTCCAACCTCGACGCCAAACTGCGCCACGAGATGCGGGTCGAGATCCGAGCGCTGCAGCAGCGCCTGGCCATGACCGTGGTCTATGTCACCCACGACCAGGCCGAGGCCATGAGCATGGCCGACCGCATCATCCTCATGCGCGATGGCGACATCGAGCAGGAGGGTACGCCCGACGAGCTTTACAGCGCGCCGGCCACGATGTTCACCGCCGGCTTCATCGGCACGCCGCCGATGAACCTGCTGGCCCTGGCCGACGGCCCGCAGGGCGCCGTCATCGCCGGAGGGGACGGCCCCGCCGTGCTGGAAAGCGGCGGCAACGGCCTGACCCTCGGCATCCGGCCCGAGCACGTCATCGTCGCCGCCGAAGCCGAGGGCGGCATTCCGGCCCGCCTGACCGCCTCGGACTACCTGGGCGCCGATACCGTGGTGACGGCCCGCATCGGCGCTCAGACCATCAACGCGCGGGTGCCCGGGCACTACGCCGTATCGCCCGATCACGAGGTCCGCCTGACATGGGCGGCGAGCGCCCTGCACGTCTTCGATAGCCAGACCGGCCGTCGGGTCGACGGCCACAGGGCGCGACAGAATTCCGGCTGAGGGGCCGGAAGGGGCCGCGACGCCCCCGATTGAGGAAGAGCGAGACCATGGCACCGCAGACGCGATGCCGGTTAAACCATAGAGGAGGCACCGATGATGATGAAGAGAGCGAAAACCATGGCGGCCGGGATCGGCCTCGCCGCCGCCCTCGGCGCCGGCGCCGCAGCGCCGGCATCGGCCGTCGATCTTACCATGTACTACCCGATCGCCGTCGGCGGGCCGCTGACCGACGTCGTCGACGGCATGGTCGCCGATTTCATGAAGGCGAACCCAGACGTCAAGGTGAAGGCCATCTACGCCGGCAACTACGACGACGCCCGCGTCAAGGCCTTGGCAGCTCTGAAGAGCGGTCAGCCGGCACAGACGTCGGTGCTGTTCTCGATCGACATTTACGAACTGATCGAGCAGGACGCCATCGTCGCCTTCGACGACATCGTATCGACACCTGAGGAGAAGGCCTGGCTCAACAGCTTCTATCCAGGGCTGATGGAGAACGGCAAGACCAAGGGCAAGACCTGGGGCATTCCGTTCCAGCGTTCGACCATCGTCATGTACTACAACAAGGACGCCTTCAAGGAAGCCGGCCTCGATCCCAACAAGCCGCCGGCAAACTGGGACGAGATGGCGGCGATGGGCCAGAAGCTGGTCAAGAAAAGCGGCGGCCAAGTGGAACGCTGGGGCGTCATGGTGCCCTCCACCGGCTATCCCTACTGGATGTTCCAGGCCTTCGCCATGCAGAACGGCGAGGTTCTGATGAACAGCGAGGGCAACGAGACGTACTTCGACAAGCCCGCCGTCATCGAAGCCCTGACCTATTGGCAGAAGCTGGGCAAGGACGGCACCATGCCGGCCGGCGCCATCGAGTGGGGAACGCTGCGCCAGAACTTCATCGAGGGCAAGACCGCCATGATGTGGCACACCACCGGCAACCTTTCGGCGGTCAAGAAGGAAGCCAAGTTCGACTTCGGTGTCGCCATGCTGCCGGCCAAGAAGCGCCTGGGCAGCCCGACCGGCGGCGGCAATTTCTACATCTTCAAGCAGACCAAGCCGGAGGAACGCAAGGCGGCGCTCCAGCTCATCAAGTTCATGACCTCGCCCGAGCAGGCCGCCAAGTGGAGCATCGCCACCGGCTACATGGGCGTCAGCCCGGCCGCCTATGAAACCGACGCGCTCAAGAAGTACGCCGCCGACTTCCCGCCGGCAGCGGTGGCCCGCGACCAGTTGAAGCACGGGACGGCCGAACTGTCGACCTACCAGACCGGCCGCGTGCGCAAGGCCCTGAACGACGCCATTCAGGCCGTGCTGACCGGCTCCAAGGAGCCGGAAGCGGCGCTGAAGGAGGCCCAAAGCCAGGCAGACCGCCTGCTCAAGCCTTACCGCTAGATTCGGCGTCGCGGGAAGACGGTTAATGACGGCGTCACTCCCACCCCGGCCCTCCCCCATCCAGGGGGAGGGAGCCGGTTTTCATCCCGCCTTTCCCTTCCCTCCCCCCTCGTGGGGGAGGGAT
>JACZKS010000181.1 GCA_014859895.1 Rhodospirillales bacterium | reverse complement strand
GCTCAAGTGTTCGACCCACGAGTACGTCGTCGAATCCATGCCCTTCGCCTTCACCATCCTCGCCGTCGTCACCATCCTCGTCTTCATCCCTGACGTCGTCCTCTTCCTCCCCAATATGCTGATGTAGGAAAGGAGAAAAGGCATGGTTGCCACGTACAATCGTGTTCTGATCACCGGGGCGGGCGGCGCCCTGGGCAAGGTTCTGCGGGATGGCCTCAAGGGCGCCTATCCGATCCTCAGGCTGTCGCACCGCCGCGACATCGGCCCGGCCGGGCCCGGCGAGGAAATCAACGTCGCAAGCCTGGAGAAACTGGATGAGGTCGACGCCGCCATGGAGGGCGTCGACGCCGTGGTTCACCTGGGCGGCAAGGCGGTCGAGGGCGAGTGGGAGGAAATCCTCCAGAGCAACATCATCGGCGCCTACAACGTCTTGGAGGCGGCGCGCCGTCACAAGGTCAAGCGCGTCGTTTTCGCCAGCACCCATCACATCGTCGGCTATTACCGGCGCGACACCGTGGTCGGCGTCGACGCGCCGCCGCGCCCCGATTCGCGCTACGCCGTCAGCAAGGTGTTCGGTGAGGCCCTGGGCCGCATGTACGCCGACAAGTACGGGATGAGCGTGGTCTGCCAGCGCATCGGCGTGTCGCGCGAAACGGTGCCCCACGTACGCGGTCTGTGGACCTGGCAGAGCCACCCCGACTACGTCCACATGACGCGGCGCTGCCTGGATGCTCCCGACATCCACTTCCTGGTCGTCTACGGCGTCTCGGCCAACAGCCGCCCGCTGTGGGACAACCCGACGGCCAAGGTCATCGGCTACGAGCCCGAGGACGACGCCGAGGACCACATCGACCAGGTGCTGGCCAAGCAGAAGTTCAAGGACGAGCCGGAAATCGAGCGGCTGTTCCACGGCGGCTGGTTTTGCGGCATGGAGTTCGCCGGCGATCCCGACAAGATCGAGTGACCCACTTGCCACTAACATACTAATATATTAGATTGGTGCAATGGCGCGTACCCGCGCAGTTCGACTGGGAAATGGAAATGGCCGCGATCAAATCTGTTGTCTGTACATTGACCGACTGTCCGCTGACCAACGCGGCGGTGTTCGCGACACGGCGGGTGGCGTCCCGCCAGTATCTGCTGGTTCGCATTCAGTGCGACGACGGGCATGAAGGCATCGGCGCCGCCTACTGCGGCGATCGCGGCGGCGAACTGGCTTTTGCCGCGGTCGAACACATCCTGGCCCGCACCCTGATCGGCCAGGATACTTACGCGGTCGAAGCCCTGTGGCAGGAGATGTACCAGGAATCGCTGCTGCAGGGGCGGGCCGGCGCGGCGGTGCGGGCGCTCAGCGCGCTCGACATCGCACTTTGGGACCACAACGCCAAGGCTGCGGGGCTGCCTCTGTGGAAGTATCTTGGCGCCTTCTTCCGGGGCTCGGTTCCGGCCTATGCCAGCGGCGGATACTATTACGGCGCCGAGGAGCCGAAGAACCTGGCCAAGGAGATGCAAGGTTACCTTGCGGCGGGCTTCACGGCGGTCAAGATGAAGGTCGGCCGGGCCGGGCTTTCGGAAGACCGGGCCCGGGTCGCGGCCGCCCGCGAAGCGGTCGGTCCGGACGTCCTTTTGATGATGGACGCCAACAACACGTGGCGGGACGTCCCCACGGCGTTGCGTTTCCTCAAGGCCGTCGAGCCTTACAATCCCTTCTGGATCGAAGAGCCCTTCGGTCCCGACGACATCGACAATCACGCGCGCCTGGCCCGGCAGACCTCCATTCCGATCGCCAGCGGCGAAATCGAGGTGGGCCGCTGGCGGTTCCGCGAATGGGTCCGCCACGAAGCGGCGCAGATCCTGCAGCCCGACGTCTTCGCCTGCGGTGGCATCACCGAGTGGCGGCGTATCGTCGCGTTCCTGGCCAGTTCCGGCGTGCCGGTGTGCACGCACGCTTGGCACGACTTCCACGCGCCGCTGATCGCATCGGCGCCGAACGGCATGTTCGTCGAGGTCTTTACCGACGATCGTATCGTCAATCTGCAATGGCTGATCGACGAACCGCTGGAAATCCGCGACGGGCGCCTGATCCTCTCCACCCGCCCGGGTCTCGGCTTCGGTTTCGACGAAGCCGCGGTTTCCCGCTTCGCCAGGATTCCGTGGCGCGAGATGCGCTGACTAATTTCGGGGACACCATACTTAACTCGCAGAATTAAGTATGGTGTCCCCGAAATTACATTCAGTAGGTCGCCCGGCCTCCCGACAGGTCGAAGCAGAAGCCGGTGGTGAAGCTGCATTCCGGGGAGACGATCCATTCGATCATCGCCGCCGCCTCCTCGAGCTTGCCGGTGCGTTTCATCGGGATCTTGTCGGTCATGTACTTGACCTGATGGGCGGGCATGGCCGCCACCATGTCGGTCAGGATGACGGCGGGGGCCAGGGCGTTGATGGTGATGCCGGTTTCGGCGTAGTCCTTGCCGGCGCTTTTCACCAGCCCGATCAACCCCGCCTTGGAGGCCGAATAGGCCAGCATCCCGGCGTTGCCGTCCTTGCCCGAGATCGAGGCCACGTGAAGGATGCGCCCGTAGCCCTGTTCGAGCATGACGGGCACCACCGCCTTGGTCAGCAAAAAGGCGCCGGTCAGGTTGATGCCTAGGACCGCCTGGAAGTTGGCGGCCTCGACCTGGTGAGCCGGGATGCCGGTCTTGCCGGTGATGCCGGCGCAGTTCACCAGGATATGGATGCCAGCGTGGCCGGCCCGTGTCCGCTCGATGGCGGCGGTGACGGCGGCTTCGTCGGTAATGTCGACGGCCTGGACTTCGAGCGTCAGGCCCTTTTTGGCGAAAGCGTCAGCGGTTTCGTTGAGCGCGGCTTCATCGCGGTCGTAGCCGATAACCGCGGCGCCACGCGCGGCCAGCCGTTCCGCCACCGCGGCACCGATGCCGCGCGCCGCCCCGACGACAACGGCGGTCTGCTGTTCGAAGCTCATGGTCATCCCTCCCACCCATCATTCAGAGTGGCCATACTAGCCGATTTGTCGTGAACATTTCATCCACCGGGAACGAAATCCTGGTTGATGGCGTTGCGGCGGCGCCCATACTGGGACATCCCATCCACGGAGCCCGCCATGCCGATTCTCCCCCCAGTCGACCCGCTTCCCAATTCGACGGCGGCGCGCGACATCGCCTATCACCTGCACGGGTTCACCGACCTTGCGCGCCACCGCGAGGCGGGGCCGCTGGTCATCTGCCGCGGCGAAGGGGTGAGGGTGTTCGATGAGGCGGGCAAGGGCTACATCGAGGGCATGGCCGGGCTGTGGTACGCGTCGCTGGGCTTCAGCGAGCGGCGGCTGGCCGAGGCGGCGCGCAAGCAGATGGAGCGGCTGCCCGCCTATCACACCTTCTCGGGCCGGGTGCCCGACGTGGTCGCCGAACTGGCCGAACGGCTGGTCGGCCTGGCCCCGGCGCCGCTGGCCCGGGTGATGTTTTGCAACTCGGGCTCGGAAGCCAACGACACCGCCATCAAGGTGATCTGGCAGGTCAACAACCTGCTGGGCCGCCCGCAAAAGAAGAAGATCATCGCCCGCACCGGGGCCTACCACGGCGTCACCATCGCGGCCGGCAGCCTGAGCGGCCTGCCTTTCGTGCACGGCGGTTTCGACCTGCCGGTGCCGGGTTTCCTGCACACCACCCGCCCGCACCATTACCGCGAAGGCGCGCCCGGCGAAAGCGAGGAGGCCTTCGCCAGCCGCTGCGCCGAGGACCTGGAGAAACTCATCCTCGCCGAGGGCCCCGACACCATCGCCGCCTTCTTCGCCGAGCCGGTGATCGGGGCGGGCGGCGTGGTGGTGCCGCCGGCCACCTACTTCGGGAAGATCCAGGCGGTGCTGAAGCGCCACGACGTTCTCATGGTCGCCGACGAGGTGATCTGCGGCTTCGGGCGCACCGGCAACCTGTGGGGGTGCGACACCTTCGGCATCACGCCCGACATCCTGACCACCGCCAAGGCCCTCTCGGCCGGCTGCGCGCCGATCGCCGCCGTGCTGGTGTCGCAAGCGATCTACGACACCTTGCTTGGGACCAGCGAACGCTATGGCATGTTCGGCCACGGCTTCACCTATGCCGGCCATCCGTTGAGCGCCGCCATCGCGCTGGAGACGCTCAAGATCTACGAGGAGCGCGACATCCTGGGCCACGTGCGCGCCGTCGCGCCGCACTTCCAGAAGGGGCTGCGCGCCTTTGCCGGCAGCCCCCTGGTCGGTGAGGTGCGTGGCGTTGGGCTGGTCGGCGCCGTGCAGCTGGTGAGCGACAAGGCGTCGCGCGGCTTCTTCGACCCCAAGCAGCGGGTCGGCCTTTACCTGATCGAGCGCGCCCAGGCCTATGGCCTGATCACGCGCAGCATGGCCGACGCCATCGCTTTTGCCCCGCCGCTGATCATTTCAGAGGCCGAAATCGACGAGATGCTGGACGCCTTCGCGCGGGCGTTGCAGGATACGGAACGATGGGTCGCCGACGGCATGCCTGCGGTCTGAATTGGGCAAGGTGAAACAGCGGAACAAGCGCCAACGAATGGGGGCTTCGATGACCAAGTTGATCGAGCATTTCTTTTCCATCACCTCGCCGTGGACCTTCCTCGGCTTCCAGCGCTTAAGCGAGATCGCGGCGCGCAACGGCGCCACGGTCCTCCACAAACCGGTGGACCTGGGCAAGGTGTTTTCGGTTTCCGGCGGGCTGCCGCTGCCCAAGCGGGCGCCGCAACGCCAGGCCTACCGGCTGGTCGAGCTGACCCGCTGGCGCACCTACCTCGGCATTCCGATCAACGTCCAGCCGAAGTTCTTCCCGGTCAAGGGATGGCCGGCCGCCGGCATGGTCATCGCGGCGCGCGAGCGCGGCCAGGACTACGGCACGCTGGCCCACGCCATCCTGCGCGCCATCTGGGTCGAGGAGCGCAACATCGACGACGCCGCCACGCTTGAAGCCATCGCCGCCGCCCAGGGCTTCGACGGCCGCGCCCTCATCGCGGCGGCCGAGGGCGACGCCGTGAAAAAGACCTTCGAGACCGACACCCAGGAGGCCATGGACCGCGGCGTCTTCGGCGCGCCCACCTACATCTACAAGGGCGAGATGTTCTGGGGCCAGGACCGCCTCGACTTCCTGGAGCGGGCCGTCAAGCAGGGGTGAGACGTCAAAACGACTTGATCGGCAGCATGTCGGCGGCGTGCGTCAGCACGGTGACACGCGCCCGCGACCCGGCCAGGCTGAACGCCCGCTCCAGCGCCTGCCTCACGGACGGCGCGTGGATGTGCCCCAGCTTCTTCTTGTGCTCCGCCGGGATGCCGGGCGAATAGGTGATGACGGTGGCCTTCTCGCGCACCAGCGCCCAGGCGACGGCCAGCGCGGTGGCCACGCCGTCCTTGAGGACGCCCTTCCGGTAGGCCGCCTTGATCTCCTCGGCCGGCCAGGCCGTGAAGTCGAGAAGGTCCGTGTGCACCGGGCTGATGCCTTCCGGGGCCGGCGTGCAGACGATGATGACCCCTCCCGCCTTCACCATTCGTTGTGCCGGGTATTGCGCCTTGTGCGACTGCCAGAAATCGATATCGCAGGGGCAGGAGTTGGCGATCACGATGTCGGGCGTTTCGTGGTAGGGGATGCCGTAGATCTCGCGGGCCAAGGCGACGGCCTTTCGGAACGTCGGCCGCATTTCGCCGAAGAAGGCCCCGACCACGCCGCCCGCCGAGTTCATCACCACGTTGAAGATGGTCCGCATGCCGACGCGGTCGGCCATGGAGTCGAGATCGCGGCGCACCGGGTTGTCCTCCAACCCCAAAAGCGAATCCCGTTCCGAGCATGACAGCAGGTGGGTTTCGGCGGTGGTTTCGAAGCCGCAGATGCCCGGCTGAATGATCTTGGAGGACCCGGAGAATCCGGGAATGTGGTGCGGCACGACGGCGCCGATGCCGATGATGACGTCGGCCTCGATGGCGGCCCTGTTGACGACCAGCGGCGTGCCGTGCTCGGAGACGCCGAGATCGATAAGCTGTTCGGGGTCCTTCCATTCGTGGTTGACCACGCGGATGCGCCGGTAAACGGCCTCGCCCACCTTGGTCCTGAGTTCCGCCTCGGTCATGTAGCGGTGGGTGCCCAAGGCGATCATGCAGGTGATCTTGCCGTCCGCCACTCCGGCGGCGTTGAGGTGATCGAGGATCGGCGGGATGATGCGATCGGCCGGCGTCAGCCGGGTGACGTCGTCGGTGACCAGCAAGACCGTGTCGGTCGGTTTCACCCAGGCTTCCAGAGGCGGCTGGCCGATGGGGGCGGCTAGCGCACGGGCGATTTCGCCGTCGAGGTCGGCGACGGGAGTGCTTTCGCGCGGGCTCAGCACCTCGATCAGGTTGGCGTCGGGGACCTCGAAGGAGAGGGGCTTGCCGTCGAAGGGGATGGTGACCTTGGCCATGGCTGAGCGCCTTCCGCTGGTAGCGCTACCGTCAAGGCCGCCACCCTAGCATGGCGGGTACGCGTGCGCCAACGCTCCTCGGCCCGGCTGGCGCGGCCTCGCCGGTAACGCTATCATCAGCCCGGCGGTGCCGGCGTCCGTGCCGGCCGAAGGTGAGGGGGACGATGACGACGGACAATGGCGGTCGGCCGCGGGCCGGGCGCAACCGCAGTCGCAACCGTAAGAACCGGGTGACGGTCAAGGACGTGGCCGAGCGCGCCGGCGTCGGCACCATGACGGTTTCCCGCGCGCTCCGGTCGCCCGACAGCGTGTCGGCCAAGCTGCGCGAGCGCATCGAGATGGCGGTTGCCGATCTGGGTTACGTGCCCAACCGGCTGGCCGGCGGCCTGGCCTCCTCGCGCACCCGCACGGTGCCGGTGATCATCCCGTCCTTGTCCAACGCCGTCTTCCCCGACATCGTCGAGGGGATATCCAGCGTGCTGCAGCGCCACGACCTGCAGATCCTGCTGGGCAACACGCAGTACTCGCTCGCCGACGAGGAGGCACTGGTTTCGACCTTCCTCAGCTGGTCGCCCGACGGCGTCATCATCACCGGCCTGGAACACACAGAGCGGACTCGGCGCATGCTGGCCGCCGCCGACATCCCGGTGGTCGAGATCGTCGAGTGGGGCGAGGCCCCGATCGACATGAACGTCGGGCTGTCGCACGTCGCCGCCGGCCGGACGATGGGCGAATACCTGATCGGCCAGGGTTATCGGCGCATCGCCTTCGTCGGCCCCCAGATGGACCGCGACGTGCGCGCCGCCAAGCGGCTGGCGGGATTGCGCGCCGCGCTCGCCGCAGCCGGGCAGGAGGGAGGCCCAGCGCTGTCGCTCGACCGGCCGTCCGCGGTGCGGGCCGGCGGCGACGCGATATCGCAGCTTCTGGGCGAGGCTCCCGACATCGACGCCGTCTTCTTTGCCAACGACGACATGGCGGTGGGCGGCCTGCTGGAATGCCAACGCCGCGGCATCGCGGTGCCGGGCACGCTGGCGATTGCCGGCTTCAATGGCCTGGAGTTCTCGGGCGAGGTGATGCCCCGCCTCACCACCATCCTGACGCCGCGCCACGAGATCGGCAGAAGGGCCGCCGAGATGCTGGTGACCCGGCTGGCCGGCCAGCCTGTGGCCGCGACCCGCGTCGACGTCGGGTTCACCCTGCTCAGGCGCGAAAGTGCCTAGAGATGTTGGAACACGGCGCCCGGGCTCTTCTGTATATTCGTTTTTTCTCATAAACATCTTGTCTAGGCAGGGGCGCTGGAGTAAACGCCTCGCCACGGCGGCCGGCGTGATGACGGCCCAGAATTGATACGATATGTCGTTTTCTTTCGTGGAGAGGCTGAGATTTTCATGAGCGCCACGCCATCCCCCGCCGCCGGTCGTTTGCGGTATTTCGCCATTTCCTGGTTCGCGGTCGTGATGGGCATCGGCGGTGGCGCCGTCGCCTGGAACAAGGCGGAGAAGGTGTTCGGCATCGGCCTGCCGGTGGGCATGCTGCTGGGCTATTTTGCTCTTGCCGCGTTCGCGGCGATCGCGGTGATCTATGGGATCAAGGCGGCGCGTCATCCGCAAGCCGTCAAGGCGGAATTCAGCCACCCGGTCCGCCTCAGTTTTTTCCCGGCCGTTTCCATCAGCCTCATTCTTCTGGCGGTCGTCTTTCAGGAAACCCAACCCCTTTTCTCGCGGGTGCTGTGGAGCATCGGGGCGCCGGTACAGTTGCTGCTGGCCGTCCATGTCATCTCGGCCTGGATCCGCCATGATATCTTCCAGGTGCAGCACAGCAATCCGGCCTGGTTCATTCCGGTGGTCGGCAACGTCCTGGTGCCGATTGCCGGCGTCGCCTATGCGCCGCTTGCCCTATCCTGGTTCTTTTTCAGCATCGGCATCTTCTTCTGGCTGGCCTTGTTCGGCATCATCTTCAATCGCATGATCTTCCACGGCATGCTGCCCGAGCGCCTGATGCCGACGCTCTTTATCCTGATCGCGCCGCCCGCCGTCTCCTTCATCGCCTACCTGCGGATGATCGGCGAGGTCGACGCCTTCGCCCACATCCTCTATCACATCGCCCTTTTCTTCACCCTTCTGGTGCTGGCCCAGGGGCGACTTTTCGCCAAGCTGGGCTTCTATCTGTCCTGGTGGGCCTGCTCGTTTCCCATCGCCGCCGTGACGGTGGCGACACTGTTGTACTACGAGCGGTTGGGGGGAGCCTTTTTCGCCGGCCTCTCCATCGCCCTTCTGGCCCTGCTTTCCGGATTGCTGATCATGCTGGTGGTACGCACGGCTTTGGGCATCGCCGGCGGCACGATCTGCGTCGAGGAGTAGGGCATCAGCGCGACAGCGCCACCACGGCGAACCACGGGCGGGCGTCGGTCCACAGGCGGCGCACGGTCCAGCCGGCGCCGGCCGCCAGCGCCCTGATGCGGGCCGGCGTGTATTTGTAGCTGTTCTCGGTGTGGATGGTTTCGCCCTCCCGGAAGCGGACGACCGCGCCTGCCACCCGCACCGTCAGGGGATGGCGGGCCTTCAAATGCATCTCGATGCGGCTTTCCTTCGGATTGAACCAAGCGACATGGGCGAAGGCGTCGAGCGGGAAATCACAGCCCAGTTCGCGGTTGAGGTGGGCGAGCGCATTGAGGTTGAAGGCCGCGGTCACCCCTTGGGAATCATTGTAAGCGGTTTCCAGCACCGTGCGGTCCTTGACGAGGTCGAAGCCGACCACGAAGGTCGAGCCCGGCCCCAGCGTCCTGCCCGCCGTTTTCAGGAAGGCCGCTGCCTGCCCAGGGGTGAAATTGCCGATGGTCGAGCCGGGAAAAAAGCCGACCGGCCTTCCCGGCAGGTCGGGCAGGCTGAAGGCCTGCGTGAAATCGGCGGCCAACGGATGGATCGGCAGGCCGGGATAGGCGCTGGCCAGCCGTGCCGCCGACTGCTCGAGGTGGCGGCGCGAAATGTCGACCGGGACATAGGCGGCCGGGTCGTCGAGCGCGTCGAGCAGGATGCGGATCTTTTCGCTGGAGCCGCTGCCGTACTCCACGATGGCCGCCCGCCGCCCCAGGGTGTCGGCGATCTCGGCGCGGCGGTCGCTTAAGATCGCCGTCTCGGTGACGGTCGGATAATATTCCGGCAATCGGCAGATGCGCTCGAACAGGCGCGAGCCGCGCTCGTCGTAGAAGTACTTCGGAGACAGCGTCTTGGGGGTCGCCAGCAGCCCGGCCAGCACCTCGTCGCGCATGCCGGCCGGCGGTAGCGGAGGGGGGCGAAGCCGGCCCGCGTCGACATGTCCGTCCGGCGTGGCGTCGAACATCAGCCGTCCTCCGCCAGCCGGAGCCCCATGAACTGCCATCGCTGGTGCGGATAGAAGAAATTGCGATAGGTGGCGCGCACATGGCCGCGGGGCGTGACGCACGATCCGCCCCGCAGCACCATCTGGCTGCACATGAACTTGCCGTTGTATTCGCCGAGCGCCCCGATCGCCGGCTTGAAGCCGGGATACGGGCTATAGGGCGAAGCCGTCCATTCCCAGACGCCGCCGAAGAAGCCGGGCCCGCCGTCGTCGGCCGGGGCCGGCACCAGCCGCCCGTCCTCGACGAACTGGCCGGCGGCGGGGTCATGGCCGGCGGCCAGCGTTTCCCATTCCGCCTCGGTGGGCAGGCGCTTGCCGGCCCAGCGGGCGTAGGCGTCCACCTCGTAGTAGCTGACGTGGCAGACCGGCGCCGCCGGGTCGGGGGTGACCGGCCCGTGCAGGGTCAGCGCGACCCAGCCGTCGTCGTCTTCCCGCCAATAGCGGGGCGCCCGCCAGCTGCGGGCCTTCACCGTCGCCCAGCCGTCGGCCAGCCACAGTTCGGGGCGGCCGTAGGCGCCGTCGGCCATGAAGGCCATCCACTCGCCATTGGTGACCGGGCGGTCGGCGACGCGGAAGGGTCGCAGCAGCGTTTCGAAGCGCGGCCCCTCGTTGTCGAAGGCGAAGCCGGCCCCCGCGTGACCGATCTCGACGCGGCCGCCGGGATGTTCGATCCACGCGGCGTTCCCATCGGCGGCGCCGGCGAGATGGGGAACCGGCGCCACATAGGTGGGCCGCAGCGGGTTGCGCGACAGCAGGTCGAGGATGTCGGTGAGGATGAGCTCCTGGTGCTGCTGTTCATGGTTGAGCCCGATCACCACCAGGTCTTCCAGCTCGGGATCGACGTCGCCCTTCAGCAAATCGAGCATGGCGGCATCGACGAAGCGCCGGTAGTCCTTGACCCCGTCGAGCGAGGGCCGGGTCAGCATGCCGCGCTCGGGCCTGGGGTGGCGTTCCCCCAAGGCCTCGTAATAGGAATTGAACAGGTAGTGCCATTCCGGCCGGTAGGGGCGGTAATCCGGCGCCCAGCGGGCCAGCACCATGACCTCGAAGAACCAGGTGATGTGGGCCAGGTGCCACTTGGCCGGGCTGGCGTCGGGCATCGACTGGACGGCGGCGTCCTCGGGGCTCAGGGGGGCGGCCAGCCGTTCACTGGCGCGGCGGACGTCCCGATAGCGGGCGGCGAGGCCGCTTCTTTCGGGATGTCTCTTCGCTTCTGGTTTGGGCATCTGTCCCTCTCCTTTGCGACGGGCGGCGGGGGTGGTGAAAGAACTCAACCAACTGGGGACAAGTTCCGCGAAATTCAACGTTTCCGGCGAACACCAGGGCGTGACCGTTGGGATGGCCGACTCGCGGTTCTGAAATTTTATTTCGCGGTATTCCTTGACTTCGGGGATCGGCGGGCGCATCTACAGCCCTGCAATTGCTTGTGATCGCGTAAAGGGCTCCCGGCAATCGGGTACCCCAGTCTCAAGACAATTCCCGAAAATTTCCGTTTTCCAAGTGCGCGTGGAAAATCGGCCAACGCGCCAGGAGGCGTCTGCGTACCCTTGAAGGGCGCGCTGCCCCGGCGCACAAGGAACCATACCTTAATGACGACTCTGACCTTTTCCGAACTCGGCGTTGCCGAGCCGTTGCGGCGCGTTCTGATCGCCGAGAACTACACCACCCCCACTCCCATCCAGACCCAGGCCATTCCGCTGCTGCTGGCCGGCCGCGACATCCTGGGCATCGCCCAAACCGGCACCGGCAAGACGGCCGCCTTCGCGTTGCCGATTCTTCAGCGCCTGGCCGACGCCAAGGCGCCGGTGGCGCCCCAGTCGGCGCAGGCACTGATCCTGGCGCCGACCCGCGAACTGGCCCTGCAGATCGACGACAGCCTGGCCACCTATGGCCGCCATCTCGGCCTGCGCCACACCGTCATCATGGGCGGCGTCAAGGCCAATGCCCAGATCCGGGCGATGGCCCGCGGCGTCCACATCCTGGTCGCCACCCCCGGTCGCTTGCTCGACCTCGTCAACCAGCGCCACATCCGCCTCGACAAGGCGGCGACCCTGGTGCTCGACGAGGCGGACCGCATGCTCGACATGGGCTTCGTGCGCGATGTCCGCAAAATCGTGGCGCTGCTGCCCAAGGTCCGTCAGTCGCTGCTGTTTTCGGCGACCATGCCCAACGACGTCGCCAAGCTGGCCGGCGAGATCCTGCACAATCCTCAGCGCGTCGAGGTGTCGCCCCGCACGATGACGGCCGATCGCGTCGAGCAGAGCGTCTTCTTCGTCGATACCGCGGCCAAGCGCGACCTGTTGGGCCACCTGCTCAAGGCGCCGGAAATGTCGCGCGTCATCGTCTTCACCCGCACCAAGCACGGCGCCAACAAGGTCGCCAAGCAACTGGGCCTGACGGGCGTCGACGCCGAGGCGATTCACGGCAACAAGTCGCAGGCGGCGCGCCAGCGGGCGCTCGAGCGGTTCCGCAGCGGCGATGCCCGCGTCCTGGTCGCCACCGACATCGCGGCGCGCGGCCTCGACGTCGACGACGTCAGCCACGTCATCAACTACGAATTGCCCAACGAGCCGGAAAGCTATGTGCACCGCATCGGGCGCACGGCGCGGGCCGGCGCCGGCGGCATCGCGCTGTCGTTCTGCGACCCCAGCGAGCGGGCTTATCTGCGCGACATCGAGAAACTGACCAAGACACCGATCAAGGTGGCGGCCGGCCAGCCGGTTCGCGCTACCGTGGCGCCAAGCGCGCGGCCGGCGGCATCCAACGCCTCCCGCGCCGCCGCGCCGGCGCCCCTGACGCGCCGCCGCCGCTTCGACGAGGGCCGGGCCCACCGCGCGGCCTGAACCTAGACCCAAATACCGACGGCCCGATATTTCGGGGGCGGGGGAGCTGACGCTTGGGAGTCGGCTCCCCCGCTGCCGTTTGGGCCCACCGCCTTAGCCTTCCGTCTTCGGTGGTTTCTTGCCTCGGCCGGTCGCCCACAGGTTGAGCGCCTCGACGCCGGCCGAAAAGGCGATGGCGAAGTACAGATAGCCGCGCGGCACGTGATAGTGCAGGCCGTCGGCGACCAGAGCCATGCCGACCAGCAGCAGGAAGCTCAGCGCCAGCATCTTCGATGTCGGGTGGCGCTGGATGAAGCTGCTGACCGGACCGGCCGCCAGCAGCATGACCAGGATGGCGATGACGACGGCGGCGATCATCACCGGCAGGTGCCGGCTCATGCCCACCGCGGTGATGACCGAATCGATGGAAAACACGATGTCCAGCACCAGGATCTGGCCGATGGCGGCGGCGTAGCTCGTCGGCCGGACCGATGAGCCCGCATGCTCCCCCTCCACGGTGTTGTGGATTTCCACCGTTCCCTTTGCCAACAGGAAAAGGCCGCCGGCGATGAGGATGATGTCGCGCCAGGAAACGGCGAAACCGCCGACCTCAAATAGCGGCTGGGTCAGGCCGATGATCCATACCAGGCTGGCCAGCAGGGCCACCCGGCCGATCAGGGCCAATGCCAGGCCCAGCCGCTGGGCGCTCCGCTGCTGGGCGACCGGCAGACGCGCGGAGATCACCGAGATGAAGATGACGTTGTCGATGCCGAGCACGATTTCCAGTGCGGTCAGGGTCAGCAGGCTGGCCCAGATGTCGACGTCGAAGATCCATTCGAACATGAGAGTGTCCATATGTCTGCGTGAAGGTCTGAAATCGGTCGGCGCGTGACGGGCGGTCATTCCGCCGATGTGCAAGGAGGGCCCCTGCGCGATACGTCGCCCATGATATTGGGTGCGGGGTCCGCTCGCGCAGGAGCGCGCGCAAAAAAAGAAGGCGTGAGCTGGGCTCACGCCTTAGTTTCAGTGCAGGAACGCTTTAGTAAGGGAGTATCACGGGCGACCGCGACGCGCGGCCGCCAGTCAGGCACTGAAGGTTAGCTGGGTTCCTCGTCGAGCATGGGCAGCGACAGGTCCATCTCGGTCGGCAGGTCGATGACCTCCTCGAATTCCTTGATCTGGTCGATGGCCGGACCCATGGCGATGTCGGTCTTGCGTTCGGTGATCACCTCGACCACCACCGGCACCGACATCTTCTTGGATTCCTCGCGGGCCCATTCGATGGCCTCGCGGATCTTGCCGGGCTCCTTGACCCGGGTGGCGCGGCAGCCGAAGCCCTCCGCCACCTTGACGAAGTCGACGCCGTAGCCCTCGTTCTCGGGGGCATTGATATTGTCGAAGCTGAGCTGGATCTGGAAATCCATGTCGTAGGCCTTCGACGCCATGCGGATCAGGCCGAGATAGGCGTTGTTGAACAGGATGATGACGAACGGCACCTTGAACTGGGCGGCCACCGCCAGTTCCTCGATCAGGAACTGGAAGGAGTAGTCGCCGACCACGGTGACCGCCTCGGTCTCGGGGTCGGCCAGCTTGGCGCCGATGGTGGCCGGGACTTCCCAGCCCAACGGACCGGCCTGGCCGCAGATCAGGTATTTGCGCGGCTCGTAGACGCGTTGGAACTGCGCCGAGGCAATCTGATAGAGGCCGATGGCGGTGACGAAGCGGGTGTTGCGCGGGAAGATCTCGTTGATCTCGTGGAACACGCGCTGCGGTTTGATCGGCGCGTTGTCGAAGTCGGTACGCCGGCGCATGGTGCGGCGGCGTTCCTGGACACGGGCCACCCAGTGGTTGGGGCGCTTGAGCTTGCCGGCGGCATCCATCTCGCGCGCCACCTCGATGAACATCTGCAACGTCGCCTTGGCGTCGCCGCAGATCCCAAGGTCGGGGCAGAACACGCGGCCGATCTGGGTCGGCTCGATATCGACATGGACGAACTTGCGCTTGCCGCGATAGGCGTCCAGCGCGCCGGTGTGGCGGCTGGCCCAGCGGTTGCCGATGCCGAGCACGAAGTCGCTTTCAAGGAAGCTGGCGTTGCCGCAGCGCCGCTGCGTCTGGGTGCCGATCATGCCGGTATTCAGCGGATGATCGTCGGGAATGGATGTCCAGCCCATCAGGGTCGGCGTGACCGGGCAGTTGAGCAGTTCGGCGAACTTGACCAGCTCTTCCGAGGCGTCGCCGGAAACGACGCCGCCGCCGGCGACGATGACCGGCCGCTTGGCCTCCATCATCATGGCCAACGCCTTCTCGATCTGCTTGCGCTGCGGGACCGGCTTGAAGACCTCCAGCGGGTGATCGACCTCGGGATCGTATTCGATGATCTCCTTCTGGATGTCGATCGGCAGGTCGATATGGACCGGCCCCGGGCGGCCCGAGCGCATGATCTGGAAGGCTTGGCGGAACACCCACGGGATCTGGGCCGCTTCCATGACCGTCACCGACCACTTGGTGACCGGCTTGGTGATGGCGGCGATGTCGACAGCCTGGAAATACTCGCGATGCAGCTCGGCGCGCGGTGCCTGGCCGGTGATGCAAAGGATCGGGATGCTGTCGGCCTGGGCCGAGTAGAGGCCCGTCACCATATCGGTGCCGGCCGGACCCGAGGTCCCCATGCAGATGCCGATCTTGCCGCTGGCCCGGTTGTAGCCCTCGGCCATGTGGCTGGCACCTTCCTCGTGGCGGGCCAGCACATGGTTGATGCCGGAACCGCGCAGGGCGTCGTAGAGGGGCAGGATCGCGGCCCCGGGAATTCCGAATACGATCGACACACCCTCGCTTCGGAGGATGTGAACGACGGCTTCCATGGCGGTCATCTTGGGCATTTGTCGGGCCTCCGGGGCGGGCGGCGGGGGTTAACTGCGAGGGATATTGGATTGCACTTCCGTTTGGCGCAATCGAAATTGGATCTGATTTCGTAATATGGTATACATCGAAAAAAGCCGTTGAAAAACAGCATGATATATGGTAACAGAATTTCCAAAATAGTTTCCAAATTTCTTCGGAAACAGCGGAATGCGCGAATTCGGCAGGCTTGGGCCGGGTCTTCCGCGGCAGATTCGAAGGGCATGACTTCCGGCGGGACAAGGAGGAATCGAGGATCATGGTAAGGAAGACTAACGGGCGGACGAATGGCCAACCCAGCGCCGGGTACGTCAAATCTCTCGACAAGGCGCTGGCGCTGCTGGAATACATCGGCGAGATGGACGACGGCCTGCAGCTTTCCGACCTGTCCCAGCGGGCCGGCCTGCCGCCGTCGACGGCGCACCGGCTGCTGACGACGCTGGAGCGGCGCCGCTTCGTGCAGTTCGACAATTCCAGCCGCCGGTGGTGCATCGGCGTGCAGGCGTTCACGGTGGGCAGCGCCTTCCTGCCTCGGCGCGACCTCATCCGCTCGGCGCTGCCGTTCATGCGCCAGCTGATGGAAGAATCGGGCGAAACGGTCAACCTTGCCGTCGAATCGAACGGCGAGGCGGTGTTCCTGGCCCACGTCGAAAGCCACGAGATGATGCGCGCCTCGTCGCGGCCCGGTTCGCGGGTGCCGCTGCACGGTTCGGGCGTCGGCAAGGCCTTGCTGTCCACCATGTCCGAGCGCGAGGTGACGCGCATCCTGCACAAGCACGGCCTGCGCCGTCTGACCCCCAACACCATCGTGTCGCCGTCCGAATTGCGGGTGGCGCTGGTCGAGGTCAGGGAGCGCGGATTCGCCTTCGACAACGAGGAACATGCCTTCGGCGTGCGCTGCGTCGCCGCCCCCATCTTCGACGAGCGGGGCGAAGCGGTGGCCGCGATTTCGCTGTTGGGGCCGACACCGCGCATTTCGGAAGAGCGGGCCGGCGAGCTGGGGGCCAGGGTGCGCCGGGCGGCGCGCCTGATCACCAGCGAACTCGGTGGCTTGATGGCGGCGCCGGTTTCCGCCTGATCGCCCGAAGATTTGTAACGGGATGAAGCCGGCCGGAGCCTTCCGGCCGGCTTCGCCGTTTCCGCTCAGTTCCGGGATGACCCGTTGGCTTGGCCGTTGGCCTTGTCGGCCGCGTCGCTGGCGCGCACGTTGTGGCGCACGGTGTCGATGAAGTCCCACACCATCATCGCCAGGACGCCGAAGATGATGATCATCAAGGGGATTTCGGCGATGCGGATGGCCAGGTTGCCGAGGAAGGCGAGGGCCAGGCTCACCGCCAGGATCCCGGCCACCACGAACAGGGCTTTTTTTGGCATGAACTGAACTCCTTCCTTCACTCGATAGGGGGCCGGCCGGCGGTCAGTCCCCCAGGCTTTCGGCCAGCCAACGGGCGGTCCGCAGAAGCCGGGCGTCGTCCCCTCTCGGGCCGACCAGTTGCACGCCCATCGGCATGCCGTTCGATCCGCTCAGCAGCGGCAGGCTGACGGCGGGCAGGCCACAATACGTCCACAGCGTGCAGAAGACGGGGCTTCCCGTGCTTTCCAGGCCCTTCGGCGCGCTGCCGATGGTGGCCGGCGTCAGGATGGCGTCGAACTGCTTGAAGATGGGCTCGAGCAGGCCTTCAAGCACGGAGATATTTTCGAGGGCCTCGTTGTAGGCCACCGCGGTCACGGTCTTGCCGCGATCCATCATTTCCAGCAGGACGGGGCTGATCCTGTCGCGCCCCTTGTCCTCGTCGATGCGGAAGTTCTTGGCCAGGTCGGCTTCCATGATGGCGCGGTGCCACTCGTGGGCACGCGCGAAGACGTCCGGCAGATCGACCTCGCGGATACGCTCGCCGAGGTGCGCGGACAGTTCCTCGAAAGCCTCCCGGGTGTCGTCGTCGGCCTTGTCCCAAACCGGCGATTTGACGAAGGCGATGTCCGGGTCGACCGGCGGTTCGGAGCCGGCCGTCGCCACCAGGGTCGGACGGGCGCTGGGACGCATGGCGGGATCGCGGGCATCGTGAGCCATCAGCGGTTCGGCCAGCAGCGCCGCGTCCTCGACCGTGCGGGCGAAGACGCCGATGGTATCGAGCGGAGGCGACTGGCGCAGCACCCGATGGCGCGAAATCAGCCCATGGCTGGGCTTGTAGCCGACGACGCCGCAGAACGACGCTGGGCGGATGACCGATCCGTTGGTCTGGCTGCCGACGGCGAGCGGCACCATGTGGGCGGCCACGGCGGCGGCCGATCCGCTGGACGAGCCGCCGGGCGTGTGCTCGGGGTTGTGCGGGTTGCGGGTCTTGCCGGGCGAGTAGACGGCGAGCTCGGTGGTGACCGTCTTGCCCATGATGACGGCGCCCGCCTCGCGCAGCAGGGCGACCACCGCGCTGTCCTCCAGCGGCCGGCGGCCGGCGTGCAGCTGGGTGCCGTCCTCGGTCGGCATGTCCTCGGTGTCGAAGATGTCCTTGATGCCGACCGGCACGCCATGCAGCGGACCCAGCGCCCTGCCTTCCTTGCGGGCAAGATCGGCCAACCGGGCCTGGCGGATGGCGTGGTCCGGGTCGAGATAGGTCCAGGCCCGGACCGTGGCCTCGACCTCGTCGATGCGCGCCAGACAGGCGCGGACCAATTCCTCGGACGTCAGCTCGCCGTTCCCGATGGCGGCTGCCGCCTGGGTGGCGGTCATCTGATTGAGCGTCATTCCATGTCTTCTCCCGCTTGGTTCCGATCCCGCTACCGGCCGGGTCCGTACAGGTAATCCGGCAGGCCGGTGGCGATCTGCGGGAAGTTGTACAGGATGATCATGGCGAGCAACACCATCGACAGGAAGGGCATGCAGCCGCGGAAGATGTTCATGAGCTGCACGTGCGGCGGCGCCACGCCCTTCAGGTAGTAAGCGGCCATCGCCATCGGCGGCGTCAGGAACGAGGTTTGCAGGTTGAGCGCCACCAGGATGCCGAAGAACAGCGGGTCGACGTTGAAGTGCCCCAGCATCGGCAGGAAGATGGGAACGAAGATGATGATGATCTCGCTCCATTCCAGCGGCCAGCCGAGCAGGAAGATGATCACCTGGGCGAGAATCAGGAACATCACCGGCGACAGATCGAGCCCGATGACGAACTGCTGGATGACGTCGTGGCCGCCCAGGTACGAGAATACCGACGAGAAGGTCCACGAGCCGACGAATAGCCAGCACACCATGGCCGACGTGCGCATGGTGAGATAGACCGATTCCTTCAGCATCTTCCAGTTCAGCGCTCCATAGGCGAAGGCCAGCACCAGGCTGCCCGTGGCCCCGACGGCCGCCGCCTCGGTGGGCGTGGCGAGGCCGAACAGGATGGCGCCCAGCACCGCCAGGATGAGGATGGCCAGCGGCACGAACGAGGTCAGCAGCATGATGATCAGCTGGCCCATGGGCATCTCGGTCTGTTCCTTGGGCGGCTTTGGCGCCAGGCGCGGATTGATCAGCGCCCGGCCGATCGCATAGAAGACGTAGAGGGTGGCCAGCATGAACCCCGGCGCCATGGCGGCGGCATACAGCTTGACCACCGAAACGGCTGCCGTCGCCCCATAGACGATCAGCATGATGCTGGGCGGGATGAGAATGCCGAGACAGCCGCCGGCGCAGATGATGCCGGCCGAGAAGCGTTCGTCGTAGCCGGCCTTGAGCAGGGCCGGAAACGCCAGCAGGCCCATCAGCGTGACGACGGCGCCGACGATGCCCGTCGCCGTGGCGAAGATGGCGCAGGTCAACAGCGCCGCCACCGCCATCGAGGCCGGGATGTGCCGGGTCGCGATGTTCAGGCTGTAGAACAGCCGGTCCACGATGTTGGCCCGTTCGACGACGTAGCCCATGAACAGGAACAGCGGCACCGCCACCAGCACGTCGTTGATCATGACCGAGTAGGTCTGGTTGACCATCAGGTCGAAAATGCGGTTGCGGAAGATGTGGTCCCACTGATCGGGGGTGGCGTAGGCGAAGTAGCCGAAGCCGAAGCCCATGGCCAGCAGGGTGAAGGCGATGGGGAAGCCCAACAGGATGACGAGGACGAAAATCCCCAGCATGAAAATGGCGACCTGGGGGTCTGTCATCGGGGAGCCCCTTCCTGCTTGGCCGCCGTCTCCTGGGCGGCCAGTTCGGCTTCCAATTCCTCAACGGAAATGCCGCGCAATGCCGCCATTTCGGCCTTCCTCTTTCGTTCATTCTCGACCTGCTGGAGGATCGCCGTTTCCATTTCCTCGACGTCATGGGCGCGCGGCGGCCACTGGCCGGTCCGCAGGCACTGGATGCAGCGCGCCACTTCGACGATGCCCTGTAGGAACACCGCGCCGGCGGCGATCGGCAGCAGGGTCTTCAGCGGATAGACGGGAATGCCGATCGGGCTGTTGATGCTGGCCTCTTTCCAGCGCCAGGAATCCATGGCGTAGTCGGTGCCGGCGTAGACCAGCGCGGCCATGCCGGGAAACAGGAAGAGGATGAGCAGGGTCAGCTCGATCGCGGCCTGAACGCGCTGCGGCCATAGGCGGAAAATGACATCGCCGCGAACGTGGGCATCGCGGGAAAGGGTATAGGCGCCGGCCATCATGAACAGCGCGCCGTACATGATGTAACTCACGTCGAAGGCCCACGCCGTGGGGTCGCGCAGCACGTAGCGCACGAACACCTCGTAGGTGGTGGCCAGGGCCAGGATCAGGATGCACCAGGCGAAGCTTTTGCCGGTCCACACGCTGATGCCCTCGATGAAATCAAGGATGTGTTTCATGGAATGGCTCTTGATGGAGAGATTTCGGGTGCAACGGCGGGGTGACGCCGGGCGGCGTCACCCCCCTTTCCGTTGCCGACTTCCGACACCGGCGGCCCTTGGCGCTTAGAAGCCGAGTTCGCCGGGGAAGTGGTGGTCGAAGGCGGCCTTGTAGTCCGCCGCGTTCAACAGTTCGTAGTAGGCCACCCGGTGCGACCACGCCTTCTGGGATTCCGCCACCTTCTTGAACAGCGGATCTTCCATCAGTTTGGCCGTCACCTTGTCCCAGGCCTTGAGCTGGTCCTCGAAGACGCCCGCCGGAGTCCTCTTGATATTGACGCCCTTTTTCTTCAGTTCCAGCAGGTCACGCGAGTAGTTGTCGAGGGCCTTCGAGAAGTTGTTGGTCGAGGCCGCCTCGGCCGCATACTCGAGGATCTTCTGCTGCTCTGGCGCCAGGGCGGCGAACTTGTCCTTGTTGAACAGGATTTCGAAGAACTCCGCCGCCTGATGGTAACTGCCCATCATGTAGTTCTTGGCGACGTCGGCGGCGCCGAAGCGCATGTCCGAGGTCGGGTTGTTGTACTCGAAGGCGTCGATGACGCCCTTTTCCAGGGCCGGCACGATCTCGCCGCCAGGAAGCTGGGTGACCCGGACGCCCATTTCCTGGAAGACGTCGGCGGCCAAGCCCACCGTGCGGTACTTGAGGCCGTTCATGTCGGCGGCGGTCGCCACCGGCTTCTTGAACCAGCCGAGCGGCTGGGTCGGCATCGGCATGCAGAAGAAGCCGACCACGTTGAGGCCGAGGGTCTCGATGACTTCGGCATAGAGTTCCTTGCCTCCGCCATAATGAATCCAACCCAGGATGTGGTGGGCGTTCTGGCCCCACACGGGGCCGGTGCCGAACAGGGACGCCACCTTGTTCTTGCCGTACCAGTACACCGTCACCTGATGGCCCGCATCGAGCACGCCGCGGTGGACGGCGTCCATGACCTGGAACGCCTTGACGACCGCGCCTTCGACCAGATAGTCGATCTTCATGCGACCGCCGGCCAGGTCGTTGACCCGCTTGACGTAATCGGCGGCCATTTCATTGAAAATGTCGTTCGCGCCCCACGCACCCTGCATCTTGAGGGTGACGGTCTGGGCGCGGGATACGTTCGGCATTGCAACCGTCGCCGCGGCGCCGCCCGCCACGACGGCACCCGCTTTCAGAAACCTACGGCGCGTTACGTTCTCTTTGGTCTTTTCCATCGTCTCACCTCCCCGTCTGTGAGAGTTGCGTGAAGCCATTGGGAAAACCGCGCCCTGAGAGTGGTTTTTGATTTGTTGATTTCGCCTTGCGGCTTGGCCGTTGCCTCCGATTTTCCATCCTCTGGGACCGGATGTCGGACAATCGACGATTGCGAGAATGCGTCGTACGATCATTCAACACGCCATACAGTCCGGTATTTTTCGGTGTTCTTCAACCCATTTTATAAGAATTTCGTAATTTGAGAGAGCGCGGTATTATCACAATCTTTCTAAGGGCAATAGGGGATAGGAATTTGCACCGAAAGGCGCCGGCCGGGCGGCCATCCCAAAACCGATCAACGAAATTTCCAAGGATGAAAAACAACCATCGCGCACATTGCGACCGGCGGCGCGACTCGGTCGGCGGCCCACGCCGTCAGGCCACCCGGTCGCGGGGTTCGCGGCCGGCGAAGATGGCGTCCAGGTTGTCCAGCGCCCTGAATCCCATGGCGTCGCGGGTTTCCCGCGTGGCGCTGCCGATGTGCGGCATCAGGAAGGTGCTGGCGAGCTCGCGGTAGCTGGGGTGGATGTCCGGCTCGTCGTTGTAGACGTCGAGCCCGGCCGCTCCCACATGGCCCGATTTCAGGGCGGCGATCAGGGCGTCGTCGTCGACGACCGTGCCGCGGCTGGCGTTGACCACGATGGCGCCCTTGGGCAGCCGAGCAATCAGCTCGGCGTTGACTAGCTTGTGGGTCTCGGGGCTGGCCACGCAGTGGATGGCCAGGAAATCGCAGTGGGGCATCAGGTCCTCGGGGCTGGGATGGAAGGTGGCCCCGTCCTCGATCTCGGCCGGCAGCCGGCGGAGGTCGTTGTAATGGATCTCCATGTCAAAGCCGCGGGCCCGCCTGGCGGTGACCCGCCCGACCCGGCCCATGCCCAGGATGCCCAGACGCTTGCCGGTCATTTGGGTGCCGACCATGAAGCTGGGGCTCCAGTCCTTCCACTGGCGGGTGCGCACCAGGCGCTCCCCCTCGCTGGCGCGGCGCGCGGCGCCCAGCATCAGCATGATCGTCAACTCGGCGGTGGCGTCGGACAGTACGTCGGGGGTGTTGGTGACAATCAGCCCGCGCGCCTTGGCGGCGGCGACGTCGACATGGTCGTAGCCGACCGAGAAATTGGCGATGGCGCGCACGCTCTTGGGCAGGCGGGCGATCACCTCGGCGGTGAACTTCTCGGTATGGCAGGGCAGGATGGCGTCGGCGCCTTCGGCCCGCTCGACGATCTGCTCGGCCGAATAGAGGGTGTCGGTGGGGTTGAGGCGGGCCTCGTAGTCGCGGCGAAGGCGCGCCTCGACGGCGTCCGGCAGCTTGCGGGTGACGAGAACGACAGGTTTCATGGATCGGGCCTCCCTCAACGAACGCCGACGACGCGTGCCGGCCGCCATTTCACCCAATAAGGGGCCGCGGGGCAATCTGGAATTAATCTAATGGATGCCGTCCAGACGTTCCAGGCAGGCGGCGGCGGCGGCGTCCAGGATGGCGGCGGCATCGATGCCGTGCAGCCGGTAGAGGTCGGGGATGTCGCCGGATTGCCCGAAACGCTCGACCCCCAGCGGGTGGACCCGATGGCGGCCGACGCCGCCGATCCAGGCCAGCGTCGCCGGATGGCCGTCGATCACGGAAATCAGCGCGGCGTTGGGGGCGAGGCGACCGAGCAGGGTTTCGATGGTGGCCGGCTTGCCGCCGCCATGGGCGCGGGTGCGCCGGGCGGCTTGCCAGCCGGCGTAAAGGCGATCGGCCGAGGTGACGGCCAGCAGGCCGGCGCCGGGAATGTCCTCGCGGATCTGCTCGAACGCCTCCAGCGCCTCGGGCGCCACCACGCCGGTGTAGACGACGGCCAGTTCGGCGCCGGGGGCCGGCTCGCGCAGCCAGTAGCCGCCGGCGAGCACGGCATCGCGAAGATCCTCCGTCATCGGGCGCGCCGGCTGGCGGATCGGCCGCGTGCTCAAGCGCAGATAGACCGAGCCGCCCTTCTTCGCCTGCATGTGGGCGAATCCCCATTCCATGAGGACGGCCAGTTCGTCGGCGAAGGCCGGCTCGAAGGCGGTCAAGCCCGGCTGGCCGAGGCCGATCAGCGGCGTGGTGACGGACTGGTGCGCGCCGCCCTCGGGGGCCAGCGAGATGCCGGACGGCGTGCCGATGACCATGAAGCGGGCATCGGCGTAGCAGCCATAGGTCAGCGCGTCGAGGCCGCGGGCGATGAAGGGATCATAGAGCGTGCCGATAGGCAGCAGCCGCTGGCCGAACAGCCTGTCGGAAAGCCCCAGGGCCGAGAGCAGCAGGAACAGGTTGTTCTCGGCGATGCCCAGTTCGATGTGTTGGCCTTCCGGCCGCTTTCCCCAACGTTGCGGCGAAGGCACGCCCTCCAGCCGGAAGACGTCCTGCTGGCTCTCGCGGCTGAACAGGCGTTTGTGGTTCACCCAGCCGCCCAGGCTGGTCGACACCGTGACGTCGGGTGACGTGGTGACGATGCGCCGCCCCAACTCGTCCTCACGCTTACCCAGCTCGGTCATGATGCGCCCGAAGGCTTCCTGGGTCGACATCGTTTCGGCCGCCGGCGCGGCGATGGGGGCGATGCGAATGACGGAGGGCGGCGGCGCGGCCGGCTTGGCGCGGGCCAGCGGCACGTTTTCCAGGAAGGACCGCAGGGCCTGCTCGTCATAGGCCAGCCCGGCGAAACGATCCCATTCGCGGCCGGCCTCGATGCCCATCGCGGCGCGGAAGGCTTCCATCTGGTCGGGCGTCATCAGCCCGGCGTGGTTGTCCTTGTGGCCGGCCAGCGGCAGGCCCATGCCTTTGATGGTGTAGGCGACGAAACAATGGGGCGCGTCGGACTTCGCCGCGTGGAACGCCTCCAGCACCGATTCCATGTCGTGGCCGGCGAGATTCGTCATCAGCGCGTGGAGCGAGGCGTCGTCGTGGGAATCGAGGAAGGTCTTGAATCCGCTGGCGCCGCCGAGGTCGCGGGCCAGATGTTGGCGCCACGCCGTGCCCCCCTTGAAGCAGAGCGCCGAATAGAGGGGGTTGGGGCAGTCGTCGATCCACTTCTTCAGCGCCTCGCCGGCCGGTCCCTCGAAGGCGGCTTCGAGCTGCTTGCCGTACTTCAGGATGACGACCTTCCAGCCGACGGTGCGGAAGAAGTCCCTGATCTTCCTGAACAGGAAATCGTTGGTGACGCCGTCCAGGCTCTGGCGGTTGTAATCTATGATCCACCACAGGTTCCGGACGTCGTGCTTCCAGCCTTCGAGCAGGGCCTCGAAAACGTTGCCCTCGTCCAGCTCGGCGTCGCCCATGACGGCGATCATCCGGCCATCCGGCCGTTCGGGGGGAAGCCAGCCGTGCAGGCGGACGTAATCCTGCACCAGCGAGGCGAAAAGGGTGGCGCCGACGCCGAGGCCGACCGAGCCGGTCGAGAAGTCGACGTCGTCGGCGTCCTTGGTGCGCGACGGATAGGATTGGGCGCCGCCAAGGGCGCGGAAGTTGACCATGTGATCCAGCGGCTCGCGGCCCAGCAGGTATTGCAGGGCGTGGAAGACCGGCGCCGCGTGCGGCTTGACCGCCACCCGGTCTTCGGGCCTCAGCACATTGAGGTAAAGCGCCGTGAGCGCGGTCGCCGACGAGGCGCAGGAAGCCTGATGGCCGCCGACCTTGAGGCCGTCCCTGGACGGTCGCACGTGATTGGCGTGATGGATCATCCAGCACGACAGCCACAGGGCCTTGCGCTCCAGTTCCCTCAGCACGGCAAGGGTGTCGGTGCCGACCGCCGGCGATGCGGCGCCGGGACGGCGCAACGCCTTGCCGCCGGGGATGGCGGTGAGGGCGGGAGCAGTTCCGACAGTCATGGGCGCCCTCCGTGGCGGCAGCGATCGATCGACGGATGATAGCATGGCCGGCGTCGTCGATGGTTGCGAAGGTTGCCGCAAAATGGCATATGTTCGCAACATCATGTCTACCAATGCCTGAAAAGAGTCGCAATCATTGCAAAATCACTCGTTTGACGCAATCGACCGCCGCATCCTGGAACACCTCCAGGAGGATGCCCGCATCTCCAATGCCGACTTGGCGCGCACCGTCGGGCTATCGGCCTCGGCCTGCCTGCGCCGCGTCCGGGACCTTGAGGAATCGGGGGTGATCGAACGCTATGCCACCCTGCTCGACCCGGTGGTCGCCGGCATGCCGGTCAGCGTGTTCGTCAGCGTCACCCTGGAAAAGCAGGTGGAGACCGGACTGGAAGCCTTCGAGCGCGCGGTGCGGGCGCTGCCCGAAGTCATGGAGTGCTATTTGATGACGGGGGATTCAGACTATCTGCTGCGGGTGGTGGCGGCCGACGTGGCGGCCTTCCGGCGCTTTCTGCTCGACCATCTGACGCGCATCCCCGGCGTCGCCAACATCCGATCCAGCTTCGCGCTGAACCAGGTGAAGTACCGCACCGCCTTGCCGTTGCCCGGCAATCCGTGACGACGGTGCCAAACTAAAGCATTGGCGCGGGGCCGCCCCCGAGCTTATCTTTCGCTCAAATCCGACCGAAGGAAGAACCATGAGCGCGCACAAGACCCCGATCATCCGTTTGGCATCCTCCGACAACGTGGTGGTGGCCCGCGAGGCGTTGGCCGCCGGCTCCGTGCTGGAAGGCGAAGGCGTGACCCTGGCGCAGGCGGTGCCGGCCGGCCACAAGGCGGCGACGGTGGCCATCGCCAAGGGCGAGCCGGTCCGCAAGTACGGTCAGATCATCGGGTTCGCCACCGCCGACATCGCCCCGGGCCAGCACGTCCACCTGCACAACCTGGGCATGGGCAGTTTCGATCGCGACTACGCTTTCGGGTCCGACTGCCGCGACCCCGGCATGGTGCCCGAGGCCGAGCGCGCCACCTTCGAAGGTTACGTGCGGGCCGACGGCCGGGTGGGAACGCGCAACTACATCGCGGCGATCAGCACGGTCAACTGCTCGGCCACCGTTACCAACCGCATCGCCGACGCCTTCCGCGGCGACGCGCTTTCCGCATTCCCCCATGTCGACGGCGTCTTCCCGGTGACTCACGGCGGCGGTTGCGGGCGCGGCGTCGATACCGAGGACGTCCATATCCTGCAACGCTGCACCATCGGCTACGCGGCCAATCCCAATGTCGCGGGCTTCGTCCTGGTCGGGCTGGGCTGCGAGAGCAACTTGGTGGACAGCATCGTCGAGCGTTACGGGCTCAGCGATACCAAGATGAGCCGCTTCATCAACATCCAGGATGCCGGCGGCTCGATGGAAACCATCCGCCGCGGCGTCGAGATGATCCGCGAGATGCTACCCGAGGCCGACAAGGCCCGGCGCCAGACGGTGCCGGCCAGCCGCCTGATGCTGGGGCTGCAATGCGGCGGCTCCGACGGTTATTCCGGCATTACCGCCAACCCGGCCCTGGGGGCGGCGGCCGACCTGCTGGTCCGCCACGGCGGTACCGCCGTGCTGGGCGAGACGCCCGAGGTTTACGGCGCGGAACACCTGTTGACGCGCCGGGCGGTGTCGCGCGCCGTCGGCGAGAAGCTGGTCGAGCGTATCCACTGGTGGGAGGACTACACCGCCAAGCGGGGCGGCGAGATGGACAACAACCCGTCGCCGGGCAACAAGGAAGGCGGGCTGACCACCATTCTGGAAAAATCCCTGGGCGCGGTGTCCAAGGGCGGCACCACCAACATGGTCGAGGTGGTCGAGTACGCCGAGCCGGTCAAGGCTCAGGGCTTCGTCTTCATGGACACCCCCGGCTACGACCCCCATTCGGTGACCGGCATCGTCGCCGGCGGCGCCACCATCAACTGCTTCACCACCGGGCGCGGCTCGGGTTGGGGCTGCAAGCCGGCGCCGGTCATCAAGCTGGCCACCAACACGCCGATGTTCACGCGCCTTACCGGCGACATGGACATCAACTGCGGGATCATCGCCGACGGCGAGGCGACGGTGGCCGAGATGGGCGAGCGCATCTTCCGCGAAATCCTGGCCGTCGCCTCCGGCAAGAAGTCGAAGAGCGAGGAATTGGGGCTGGGCGACAGCGAATTTGCGCCCTGGCAGTACGGCCCCGGCATGTAGGGCGCCCAGCCCGACGGCATCTTTCCGGCGGCCGGCGCTTGAACCTCTTTCAGTTCAGAAGGGCGCGAATTTCTTCCGGGGTCAATATGGCATCGGCGGACTGTTGCGCCTGCTCGGCAACGGCTCGGCGTTCGTCAACGGCCCGGCGGTCGTCATTGACCCGGCGGTCGGGGAAGGGCAGCGGCGTGACGGCGGCTTGGCGGCGATCGCCGGCCCGGCGGTCGAAGGCGCCGCGCCGATCCTCCCACAGGGGCTGCATGCGGCGGAACTGCGGAACCTCGACGACCGGGCGCTCCTGCCGGGGCGCCTGCGGCGTACCGTCGGGATCGAGGCCGTAATCCTTGGCGGCCTGCACGAAAAGCTGCTGGTTGGTGGAGAAGCCGTAACGCGCGCGCGCCGAATCGAGGTGGAAGCGCACGGTGCGATAGGAAAGCCCCATGACGGCGGCGATTTCCGAGAGCGTGCGGCCGGTCACCGCCCAGCCGATGCACTCGATCTCGCGTGACTTGAGCGCGACGGCGGGCTCAAAGCGCCGTCCGGCCTCCCACAGGGCCTGCTGGGTGAAATAGAGACCGGCCGACGTATGGAGGAAGCGGATGTCGTCCGCGTCGAGAATGACCCCCGACAGGAAGATCAGGGCGCGGTCCGGAGCGGAGCTTCCGGCCGCCAACCGGGGGATGACGAGCAGATCGTTGATCCCATTGCCGCCGTCCGCGTCGAAAATGCCGGCGCAGCCGTTACGGCCGTTTCCGGCCTTGTCGTGGCGCGACATCCTGAAGGGGTTACCCGACCCGGCCAAGTCCGACCCGGCCGCGGCGACGCTTTCAACGAAGGTCTTGATGGCCGTAACCGTGGCCGGCGGCAGATGGGGCGCGATATCGAGCCACGAGCCATCCGCCGGCTCCGCCTGGGATGCAGGGGAACCGGTTCCGTTCACGACGACCGATCCGATGGCCAGCAGTCCGAGCCGCATCCCGACGTCGGCCCATGTCTGAAACAGGGCGCCGGGAGCGTTCGTCCGCATGAAGCGGTCGTAGATTCGTGTCTTTATTGCGGACTCGATCACCGGAAACAGCGCACCTGCAAGGGAAACCGCGTCATCCAAACATAATCATTCTACACCATCGGCGCCCCGGCGGCGAGCCCTTACTGGCAGAAATGCCACAATCGTGATCAAAAAACCCGCCGGCCCCCTCAATCCCGCCTTTCGGGCGGCGGAGAAATCATCGGGTCGAGACCGTAATCGATGGAGGCGCGGACATACGCCTGGAGATTGCTGGCATACCCGTACCGTTCGCGCGCCTGGTCGATCTGATAGCGGACGCTGCGGTAGGAAAGTCCGGTGATGTCGGCGATATCCTGGATGGATTTTCCGGCGACCGCCCAGCGGATGCATTCGATTTCCTGCGGGCGGAGCGTGACGGCCCGGCCGTTCTCTTCGTGCGACGCCAGGACCGCGACCCGTCCGGCATAGGCGCCGGCGACGCTGCCCAGCAGCGAGACGACGTCGGGGCTCAGCGGTTCGGGGGCGAAGAAATTGAGAAATTCGGCGACGATGTCCGCCGTGGACGGGCTGCCCGGCACGGACAGGATGGCCTTAAAGCGGATGCCGTGGTGATCCCGCAACGTGCGGGTGAACCGCTCGACGAAGGGGTCGCCGCCGTCGGCGGAATCCCGCACCGTCACCGGCAGCCCATCGGTATCGCGGGGAGGCGCCACCACCTCGCCGGCCGCCGGCGCCACCTGCCAAAGGACGGCCGGAGGCGGGGAAGACGCGGACGCGGACGCCCCGGGGACGGCGCACCGCGACGCCAGATCGGGATCGAGATAAAGCCGCGCCAGTTCCAGCTTGGCCCCGCCGTCGGCCTCTTTCGGCCCGGCCATCCGGTATCTCGTCTTGACGATGGCGGCGACGCCGACGTGGCGGGCCAGGTCGACGACGGCATTCCAGGCCGCCTCCAGGCTGTCAGCCTGGATGACCTGCGAGAGAAGAGTTACCTGCATGGCCGGAAACACCCCCCGCCACCGCGACGAGACTCAAGGCCAACTTCCGCGCCCAGGGTCGCCCAAGGCGGGAAGGCTGTCAACCGTGCCTCCGGTCGATGGGTCCGTGGGAGTTTCAGCCAGATGAAGGGGCAACTGAAGGCCGCCTAGACGAGGATATCGATCAGCTGTCCGCGCTGGATCGGTGCCGGTTCCGCGGCGAGGTCGATTATCGGACCCGTCCACCGTGGCGGCGGGGCTTCGCGGTGTGGCTGCGGAGCCTGATGCGGCCCATCGTCGCGTTGGTGGGCCAACTGCAGGGGCGCACCCCCGGCCATGGAATACACGGCAGCCGAGGACCCGACGCCCACCGGGGCGTCACGCAAGCCAACGCCTAAACTCATGAAGATCCACATAAAATGCCCCCCGAGCGCACTTCCCTGATTGCCTTCCCACCGCTTCCCGGTCTTTCGCTCGGGTATTGCGGATGATTATCAATTGTGATTTTGGCGGGGGCGCAATAACTGGCAGGAGTGACGGAGTGGCAGATTTGACAGTGGTCCCGATGGCGTGCGGTTCGTCCACCGGACTGTGATGGAAGGAACGTTCCATCACCGGACGAGGAGAAAGAGACGCCCGGGAGGGCGGCCGTCTACAGCCCGAAGATCGACGCCAGGCCGGCGTTGGCGCTGAAGGCCTCCATGGCCGCAGCGTCGGGGACCGGCGGCCGTTCCGCCGCCGCCTTGAGGATCATGGGCAGGACATGCGTATCGCCGGTGGAGACCAGGAAGATGCCGGGCCGGCCCAGCACCCAGGCGACGGCGGTGCGGATGTCGGCTTCCTGGTCGAGAGGCTGGTACCACGTGGTGCGGGTCTTCGATGCGCCGGCGGCCCAGGCGCCCCGCGCGCAAGACTTGATGGTCTGCACGGCGACGCCCCGCTCTGCGCACAGCGCCGCCGTCTCTTCGAAGTCGCGGGCATAGGTGGGGTGGTTGGCGGCAAACCAGTTCCACGGCATCAGCACCGAATCGAAAGCGAAGCGTTCGAGCGCCCGACGATGCATCGCCGCCACCGTCCAGCCATGGCCGGTCACGCCGATGAAGCGGACCAGCCCCTGTTCGCGGGCCTCGATGGCGGCCTCCAGCGCGCCGCCCGGCGAGAGCGCCTGTTCCCACTCGTCAGGGTGGGTGAGGGAGTGGAGCTGCAAGAGATCCACATGATCGGTTTGCAGGCGCTCGAGAGAACGATGGATATCGACGCGCGCGCCGGCGTAATTGCGCTCGCCGGTTTTGGTGGCGAGAAAGAAATTTTTGCGGTGACGGGCCATCCACGGCCCAATACGCAACTCGGAGTCGCCGTAGCTGGGCGCGGTGTCGATGTGGTTGATGCCGTGTTCCAGCAGCAGGTCGAGTACCTTATCGGCGGTGCCTTGGCTTTCCGACCCCAAGGCCGCCCCCCCGAAGATCACTTCCGAACTCATGTGCCCTGTGGACCCGAAAGCGCGCGTCCGGATTGTCATGACAGCCTCCTGTTCCAAGGTTCCGGCTTTGGCATCATAGATAGGTGTCCGCGGGGCATTCCGCACCACCACGGTGTCCGGTTTCAGGTCTCCACAGGCCCGAACAACAGGGAATCCAGGCCGCGGTGCAGTCCGGGTTGGATCACCACCCGCCGGGCCGCAAACAGGGTTCCGAACACGAACGGCTCGGCGCTTTCGGCGCAGTCCTGGCGCAGGCTCAGGCGTTCGCCCGGCATCCCGAAGATGACCTCGCAAGCCGAGGCGAATCCGGAGAGCCGCACCGAATGCACGCGGGTTCCGGCGACGTCGGCGCCGCGCGCCTCGTCGTGGGGACCGATGGGATGGGTATCGGCCACCGCCGGCTGCGGCCGGCGGACGGCGCCCAGCATTTCGGCCAGTTCGCCTGCGGTGCCGCTCGGCACGTCGGGCTTGGCGGCCTTGTTGTACTCGACGATCTCCCACTCCGGCACGTGGCGGGCGGCGATTTTGGCCAGGTGCTGGAGCAGCGCTGCGGTGAGCGAGAAGTTGCCGGTGGCGACGCCGACGCCGGCCGCCGTCGCCTGGGCGGCGATTTCGGGAAAGTCGTCGGCCTTGAGCCCCGAGGTGCCGACCACCACCGCGACGCCGCCGGCGAGCGCCGCCCGCACGTGGGCACGTACCGCTGTCGGATGGGTGTAATCGATCAGCACGTCGGCCGGGGTGTGGGCCAGCGCTCCTGCGACGTCCGCCTGGAGGGTGATGCCCAGGGAGGCGCCGCCGAGGACCAAGCCAAGGTCGCTCCCCGCCGCCCGCCTTGCCACCGCCGAGACCAGCTTGAGATCCGCCGCCTCGAGGATGGCCGGCACCAGCCGCCGCCCGATCTGGCCGGTCGCCCCGGCCAGGCACACCCTGACTTCATCCATCGCCGATGCCTTTTCTCGCGGTTCGCCGATTTCCCGGTCCGCTCATCCTGACCATTCGATTCCGGGGATGCAACCGCGAGGAAGCGGTACTATCTCATAAGACGATCCACTCCGCGCGTCCGATCCCGACGGCGGGGTGGCGGAGCTCGTCCCAACAGGGCCTTTTTTTAGGAGATATGGCCATGGCCAAGAGTACTAAGCTGACCCTTAGCGAAGCCGAAATCGGTTTGCGCGCGTACCACATATGGGAAGCCGAGGGCAAACCGGCGGGCAAGGACTTCGATCACTGGCTGCGCGCCGAAGCCGAGTTGGCGGGCGCCGCTTCGGCGACGAAGGCGGAGGCGGCCAAGAAGGCGGCCTCCAAGCGCAACCCGCCCAAGAAACACTAGGACGCGTTTTCGCGCACCCGGCGCGCCGCCGTTTCCAGCTGACTGGTGAGGAAGGCGTGGGCGTGGCCGGCCATGTCGGCGCTGTCGGACCACGTCTCGCGCCAGATGGCTAGGCGCGCCGAATGCTCGGGGTTGACCACCGCCGAGGAAAACACCTCGAGCGCGATCGGCCCCTCGTAGCCGACATCGGCCATGGCCCGGAAGATGGCGCCGAAATCAATGCTGCCGGTACCGAGATAGCCGCGGTCGTTTTCCGCCACGTGCAGATAGCCCAAGTGCCGCCCACAGGCGCGAATGGCCGCCGCCGGGTCGGCCTCCTCGATGTTCATGTGGAAGGTGTCGAGGTGGACGGCGATGTTGTCCGCCCCGATCTGCTCAATCAGGTCCAGCGCCTGGGCTGCGGTGTTGATGAGGTTGTTCTCGTAACGGTTGAGCGCCTCGCAGCACATGATCAGTCCCATGTCCCTGGCTCGGCCGGCGACGCGGGCCAGGATGTCGACCGCACGCTGCCGGCCGGCGGCGCTGCGCGGCCGGTCGTGCTTGGCAAGCGAGGAGTGCCAGCCGCCGACCAGGCGGGTCGAACCGAGGTCGCGCGCCTTGGCCAGCGCCTCGATCATCAGCGCCTCGCCCTTGGCTGCGGCGTCGGCATCGTCGCCGGCGATGTCGGTGGCCGGAGTGTGGATGAACGATGCCGTACAGGTGAGTCCGGCGGCGGCGAGAATGCGGGCGATGGCGTCGGCGTCCACCGTCTCGGGCGCGCGCACCGGCAATTCCAGGAAAGCGTAGCCGGCGGCGGCGGCTCCGGCGGCGGCGCGGCGCACCGCGTCGGGCGTCCAGCCGCCTTCCCACACCTGCACATGGGTACCGAGCGGATTGGTGGCCATGATCATGCCTCCCCGCCCGCCGCGGTGGGTGGCTCTACGGCCACGATGTGAGGCAGCTCGCGATAGCGCTCGGCGTAGTCGATGCCGTAGCCGGCGATGAACACGTCGTCGATGGTGAATCCCTTGAAATCAAGGCGTACCGTGACCCGCCGCCGGCTCGGCTTGTCGATCAGCGCGCAGGTGGAAATCCGCCCGACCTCCCGTTGGTCGAGCAGCGCCATGGCGTAGGTCAGCGACTGGCCGGTATCGACGATGTCGTCGACCAGAAGGACGGCGCGCCCGGAGACGTCGCCGGGAATGTCGCCCAGCAGATGGACCTCGCCTCCGCTGGTCGTGCCCAGGCCATAACTGCTGAGCCGCATGAACTCCACCTGCGGCGCTATGCCCCGCCGATGCAGCGCCCGCACCAGGTCGGCGACGAAGACGAAGCTGCCCTTGAGCAGGCCGACGATCAGAAAATCCTTGGGCAGACGCCGGGCGATGTCGGCGGCCAAATCGTCGATCCGTTGGGCAATCGCGGCTTCATCGAACAACACGGGCATGTCGGGCATGGTCACTCCTGCTTCCTTTCCTTCCTGGACACCGGCCGAAAGACCATCGCGCAATCCGGTCCTCGACCCGGCCCCTTGAATGGCATAAGAAAAGGAGCTTGACCAGCCGCTGTCGGAATTTGCCGCACCGCGGCTCCCGCCGAAAAGGGAGAGAACCGTGTCAGGCACCATCGAACATTTCATCGACGGCCTGCCGAAGGCCGAGCTTCATCTGCACATCGAGGGCACGCTGGAGCCCGAGATGGTCTTCGCCTTGGCCGAACGCAATCGCATCAAGCTGCCCTACGCATCCATCGAGGCGTTGCGCGCCGCCTATCGCTTCACCGACCTCCAGGATTTCCTCAATCTCTATTACCAGGCCGCGCAGGTGCTGGTAACCGAGCAGGACTTCTTCGATCTGACCCGCGCCTATCTGGCCCGCGCCGCCGCCGACGGCGTGCGCCACGCCGAGATCTTCTTCGACCCGCAGACCCACACCAAACGGAACGTGCCGCTGGCGGCCGTCATCAACGGCATCACCGGGGCTCTGGCCGAGGCGGAGAAAGTACGGGGCCTCACCTCGCGGCTCATCCTCTGCTTCCTGCGCGATCTCGATGCCGGGGACGCTATGGCGACGCTCGAAGCGGCGCTGCCGTTCCGCGGCCACATCGCCGGCGTCGGGCTGGATTCGGCCGAGGCCGGCAATCCGCCCGCCAAGTTCGCCGAGGTCTTCGCCCGCGCCCGCGCGCTTGGTTTCAAGGTGGTGGCGCACGCCGGCGAGGAAGGGCCGGCCGCCTACGTGGCGGCGGCGCTGGACGATCTCGGCGCCCAGCGCATCGACCACGGGGTGCGCTCGATCGACGATGCCGCCCTGGTGGCCCGCCTTGCCCGCTCGCAGGTGCCGCTCACCGTCTGCCCGCTGTCTAACCAATACCTGAAGGTCACCCCCGACCTTTCCCACCACCCGCTGCGCGAGCTGATGGCGGCCGGTGTGCTGGTGACCATCAATTCCGACGATCCCGCCTATTTCGGCGGCTACGTGAACGCCAACTACCGGGCGGTGCAGAAGGCCTTCGACCTGAGTCGCGCCGAATTGGCCGGGCTGGCCCGGGCGTCGTTCGTGGCCTCCTGGCTGGACGCGGAGGCGAAGGGGAAGCGTATCGCCGAGGTCGAGGCCTACGCCGCGGCGGGGTGACGCTTTAGCGGCAAAAAAATCCGGCCGCGCCCACCGGGGGGTGGAGGCGCGGCCGGACGGACCATTCCCGAACGGGATGGACGGTGTCGGGAAGGGCCCGAAGCTGCCCGTCACGCCTGACGCCTGGGCGCTCAGGCTTCCTCCGTACCGATGCCGGCCGCCAGGAGTTCGGCCAGGGAAACGACGCCGTCCTGGTTGGTATCCAGCGAATCGTAATCCTCGTCCTCCTCTTCCGACGAGGCGCCGCCGGCCGAGGGCGGCGGGGCGGTCTCGCTCGCGGCCGCCATGAATTCCTCCTCGTCGACCGACCCGTCGCCGTTGGCGTCAAGCTCGGTAAACACTTCTTTCAACTGGTCGTCCGAGATGTCGCTGCCCGCCTTCTCGGCGGCGGCCAGGAACTCTTCTTCGTCGATGGCGCCGTCACCGTTGGCGTCCATTTCCGCGAACAGGTCTCCCGGCGGCGTGAAGCGATTCTCCTGGGCGGACAGCAGCACCGCCATGTCGGCGGGGTCGATCCGCTGCACGGCCGACGTGAACTCCAATTGACTCAACATGCCGTCGCCGTCGGTGTCGAGGCCGGCGAACACTTCCGCCGCCGCCGTCGAGGCGCTCGACGCCCCGTCCATCGCCGACAGGAATTCGGTCTTGGAAACGGCGGCGTCGCCGTCGGTGTCCATGCGTTGGAAAAGCTGGGCCAGCAGCGCAGCCGCCGAGCCATCGAAAGAGGAACTGGTGCCGGAAATCATCGCTGAAACCTCCCTGGGTGCCGGGCGCGTCCGCGCGCCGGCAAAACCACGATCCAGGAAGGTTACACGGCGGGCGCGCCGAAACCTGGCGCTGCAAATTGCGGGTTGCCGCGGAAATGCGAACGCCCGCGCCTAAGGCCGGCGCGGGCGTCCAAGGAATACGAGGAAAGGCGGCGTCTATCGGAGGATGCCGGCTTCCTTGGCCGAGTCCAGGATGTTCTTCTTCGCCTTGGCCATGAACTTGTCGAGTTCGGGGCCGTAGGGGGCGTTGAGCATGGCGAAACCGGCGTCTTCCATCTGCTTGATGAAGGCCGGGTCGCGGTTGATGGCTTCGAACATCTCGCCCAGCTTCTTGCGCATGGCTTCGGGCGTCGACTTCGGCACGGCGATGCCGCGATAGGTGCCGTCGACCAGGTCAAAACCCAGTTCCTTGAAGGTCGGCACGTCGGGGAAGCTGGAATGGCGCTTGTCCATGGCCACCGCCAGCATGCGGGTGCCGGGATACTGGGCGGCGACGGTGGGGTATCCCCACTGGGCCGCAACCTGTCCGCCGAGAAGCGCGGTGGCCGCCGGCGCGGTGCCGGAGAACGCCACATAGGTGGTCTTGGTGCCGGCCATCTTGTCGAAGGTGACGGAGACGAGATGGGACGTGGTGCCCTTGCCGGTGCCCGATATGGTGATCTTGCCGGGATTGGCCTTCGCGAAGTCGATGAAGTCCTTGAGCGTCTTGAACTCGCTGTCGTCCTTCACCACGATGGCGCTGGGCGTGTAGTGGAACATGTGGATGTTGACCATCTCTTCGGCCTTGTAGCCGACGTCCTTTTGGGCCGGCTGCAGCACGATATGGGGCAGGTTGGTGCCCATGATGGTATAGCCGTCGCCGGCCATGCCGTTGAGCTGAGCCCAGGCGACCGCGCCGCCGCCGCCGTCCTTGTAGGAAATCACCAGTTCCCGGCCGAACATCTTCTTGAAGAAGGGCTGCTGAAAGCGGGCCGAGACATCGGATTCGCCACCCGGCTTGAAAGCGAGGATGTAGTTTACCGGCTTATCGGGGAATTCGGCCGAAGCAGGGACTGCCAGCCCGAGAGTTGCGGCGAGAGTCACGGCCGCCGTCGTTATTGTGATTTTTTTGAAAGTCTTCATGGTTCCTCCCGATGGATTGAGTTTTCGCCATCCGCGATCCCGCGGAAGGCGTCAACGCCTCCGACTATAGGCCCGGTCCGGCGGCGCCGGGTATCGGCAAATACCCTTATGCGGGCCGGCGACCGGGGGGTGAACGGCCGAATCGTCATTCCCGGTATCTCCGGGGTTCGCGATCGGTTACAATCAAGCGGCGATCGGCTGGGGCCGAACCGGCAGGGGCCGGTTCCGGGAGCCCGGTGCCGCCAGTTCCCGTCTGCCTTGCTAGCCGGTGTGCCGGCGGCAGAACCGCTTTCGGCGGCAGGACGACCCCAAGGGTCGCCCGCCGCTGTTTCAACGCCATCGGCGCGCTATCGCGCCCCGCCATTCCGTCTGAATCGGAGGACCGCCACATGAAAAACAAGGCCGAGGAAGCCCGCCGCCGCGCCCACGCGCAGTTCGCCAAGCCGAAAGCGGGGGAAGCCAAGGGTCTCAGCGACTACGAGAAGGCCAAGCGGGCGACGGCGGCCAAGACGGTGCGCCTGAGGGCGTTGCGCATGGAAAAAGAAGCCGCCGACCGCGAGGTTGCCGAAAAAGCCGCGGCCGCCGGCGTCAAGCCGCCGAAAAAGACCAAGGCGGCCCGCAGCGAGACCGTCGCCGACGAGGAGGATGTGGAGGTCGACGCCGAACACGAGCGCGAGATCGGCGAGCCCCAGTTCGAGGAAGGGGGAGAATCCGACTTCGACGAGTAACGCCACCCGCGGCCATCCTTCGACTCGCCGGCTGCGCCGGCGGCTCAGGATAAGGTTATTCTTTTAGAACAACGATATAACTCATCATTAGCCGTCATGGCCGCACTTGTTCCGGGCATCCACGCCTTCGGGCCGACGCGAGGAAAGAAGTAAGACGTGGATCCCCGCAACAAGTGCGGGGATGACGGAAGGGGCGCCGCAACAAGTCACGGCCATGACGGGAAGAAGGGCGAGGAGGCCCTAGAACCGTGGGATGTCCGGGAACCGCGTCTGGCCGGACTTGACGTGGACTCGGCCCAGTTCGGCGCAGTTGTGCAGCGTCGGGAAGACCTTGCCGGGGTTGAGCAGGCCGCCCGGGTCGAAGGCGCACTTCAGGCGTTCCTGATGGGCGAGGTCGGTTTCGTCGAACATCGTTCCCATCAGGTCGCGCTTCTCGACCCCCACCCCGTGCTCGCCGGTCAAGACGCCGCCCACCTCGACGCAGAGCGTCAGGATGTCAGCGCCGAAGGCCTCGGCCTTTTCCAGCTCGCCGGGATTGTTGGCGTCATAGAGGATCAGCGGGTGCAGGTTGCCGTCGCCGGCATGGAAGACGTTGGCGACGTCGAGCCCATAGCGGCCGGTCATCTGGCGGATGGCGGACAGCACCTCGGCCAGCCGGTGGCGCGGGATGGTGCCGTCCATGCAGTAGTAATCGGGGGCCAGGCGCCCCACCGCCGGGAAGGCGGCCTTGCGGCCGGCCCAGAACTTGAGCCGCTCGGCCTCGCTCTCGCTGACCCGGACCGAGACGGCGCCACAGGTTTCGGCGATGTCGCGCACCCGTTCGATCAGGTGGGCGACCTCGGCCCCCGGGCCATCGAGCTCGACGATCAGGATGGCCTCGACGTCGAGCGGATAGCCGGCGTGCACGAAGTCCTCGCTGGCCTTGGTGGCCAGGCGGTCCATCATCTCCATGCCGCCCGGGATGATGCCGGCCGAGATGATGGCGGCGACGCAATCGCCGGCCGATTCGTTGGAGGGAAAGCCGATGAGCAGCGCGTGGGCGATTTCCGGCTTTTGGAGGATGCGCACGGTGACCTCGGTGATGACGCCCAAGAGCCCTTCCGAGCCGGTGGCGACGCCCAGCAGGTCGTAGGCCTCGGAGTCCATGTGGCGGCCGCCCAGGCGCACCACTTCGCCGTTCATCAGCACCATCTCGACGCCGAGCAGGTTGTTGGTGGTCAGCCCGTACTTCAGGCAATGCACGCCGCCCGCATTCTCGGCGACGTTGCCGCCGATCGAGCAGGCGATCTGGCTCGACGGATCGGGCGCGTAGTAGAAGCCCTTGTGCTGCACGGCGCCGGTCAGCGCCAGGTTGGTGACGCCGGGCTGGGTGACGACGCAGCGGTTCTCCCAGTCGATTTCGAGGATCTTGTTGAACTTGCCCATGGCCAGCGTAATGCCGTCGGCCACCGGCAGCGCACCCCCGGAAAGCGAGGTGCCGGCTCCGCGCGGCACCACCTTGACGCCGGCGTCATGGCAGTACTTGAGGATCTTCGACACCTGGCCCACGGTTTCCGGCAGCACCACGATCAGCGGCAACTGGTGGTAGGCGGTCAGGCCGTCGCATTCATAGACGCGCAGCGCGTCCTCATCCACGATCACGCCGTCGCCCGGCACGATCGCCTTGACCGCCGCGATGATCTCGTCGCGACGGGCGATGACGGTGGAATCGGGGACGGGCATCTTCATGGTCGGGCGTTCCTTGCGGACAGATGGAAGTGGCCAGCATAGCACGGCAGGGCGGCGACGGTCATCCGGGAGGCATCGACTTTTTCACGCCCTGAATCGGGCGATGGATCGGGACAAAGGGCTGGAGTCCGCCGATCAAAGGGGTATGCTGGAGCCAACCGGCCGCAATGGACCGGCGTCGGAACTCGGGAAACCCCTGGTCGGGGGCTATTGAGGAAATGATCCGTCGGAAGATGCGTCTGCGTCACCCACTGGCACGCGACATCGCGCTCGCCCTGGTCGTCAAGGTGCTGGCGCTGGCGGCGCTCTATGTCGCCTTCTTCAGCCCCGCCCATCGTCTTGAGGTGACGCCCGAGATCATGCAACGGGCCATTCTCGGCGCCGCTTCCGCCGTCGTTCCCGGCCGCTCCTCGCCAGCCTTCCCTTCCCGTGCCACCGAATACCGGAGGAACGTGCATCATGTTTGACCTCGATGTGGTCGAACTGTCGCGCCTGCAGTTCGCGTTGACCGCGCTTTACCACTTCCTGTTCGTGCCGCTGACGCTGGGCTTGAGCCTCATCGTCGCCATCATGGAAAGCGTCTACGTGATGACCGGGCGCACCATCTGGCGCGACATGACGAAGTTCTGGGGCCTTTTGTTCGGCATCAACTTCGCCATGGGGGTCGCCACCGGCATCACCATGGAATTCCAGTTCGGCACCAACTGGGCCTACTACTCGCAATACGTCGGCGACATCTTCGGGGTGCCGCTGGCCGTCGAGGGGCTGATGGCGTTCTTCCTGGAGGCCACCTTCGTCGGCCTCTTCTTCTTCGGCTGGGACAAGCTCTCGAAGCTTGGCCACCTGACGGTGACCTGGCTGGTGGCCATCGGCTCCAACCTGTCGGCGCTGTGGATTCTCATCGCCAACGCCTGGATGCAGAACCCGGTGGGGGCGCATTTCAACTATCAGACCATGCGCATGGAGCTGACCGATTTCTACGACGTCTTCTTCAATCCGGTGGCGCAGTCGAAGTTCGTCCACACGGTGGGCGCCGGCTACGTGACGGGCGCCATCTTCGTGATGGCGATCAGCGCCTATTACCTTCTTCGTGGACGCGACGCGGCGTTCGCCAAGCGATCGATGACGGTGGCCGCCAGCTTCGGCCTGGCCTCGGCGCTTTCCGTCGTCGTGCTCGGCGACGAGAGCGGCTACACCGCGACCGAGCACCAGAAGATGAAGATCGCCGCCATCGAGGGCATGTGGGAGACCGAGAAGGCGCCCGCCGCCTTCACCGTCTTCGGACTGCCCGACCGCGACAATCGCACCACCCATTACGAGATCAAGATCCCGTGGATGCTGGGGCTGATCGCGACGCGCTCGATCAGCAGGGAAGTGCCCGGCATCAACGAGTTGGTGCAGCGGGCGGAAGGCAAGGTGCGTACCGGCATCCTGGCCTATACCGCCCTGCGCGAGCTGCGCGCCGACCCCACCAACGCCGAGGCCCGCGATCTCCTGGAAGCGACGTCGGACACCCTGGGCTACGGCCTGCTGCTCAAGCGCCACACCGACGACGTGGAGAACGCCACCGACGAGCAGATCCGGGCGGCGGCGTGGGATACGGTGCCCAATGTGGCGCCGCTGTTCTGGTCGTTCCGGATCATGGTGGGATTGGGCTTCTACTTCATCGCCTTCTTCGCCTTCGCCTTTTACCTGTCGGCCAGGCGGCGGTTCGAGCGCCATCGCTGGTTCCTGAGGCTCGCGCTTTTCAGCCTGCCGTTGCCGTGGATATCGTCGGAACTCGGCTGGATCGTCGCCGAATACGGGCGCCAGCCGTGGGCGATCGAGGGCATCCTGCCGACCTTCGCCGGGGTCTCGGGGGTCTCGGCCGGCATGGTGTCCTTAAGCCTGGTCGGCTTCATCGTGTTCTATTCGGCGCTGGCCGTCGTCGACGTCTTCCTGATGGTCAAGTACGCGCGCATCGGGCCCTATGGCGAGCATCCGGCGCCCCGGGCCGAGCTGGCCGCATAGAGGGGGAGGGAGCCATGATTTTCCTGGACTACGAAACCCTGCGCGTCCTGTGGTGGATACTCCTCGGCGTGCTGCTCATCGGCTTTGCCATCATGGACGGCTTCGACCTGGGCGTGGCGACGCTGCTGCCGGTGGTCGGGCGGACCGACACCGAGCGGCGGGTGCTCATCAATTGCCTGGGCCCGGTGTGGGAGGGCAACCAGGTGTGGTTCATCCTGGGCGGCGGCGCCATCTTCGCGGCTTGGCCGCCGCTCTACGCGGTCAGCTTCTCGGGCTTCTACATCGCCATGTTCCTGGTGCTGGTGGCGCTCATCCTGCGCCCCGTCGGCTTCAAGTTCCGGGGCAAGCTGCCGTCCACGGGATGGCGCAATGTATGGGACGGCGCGCTCACCGTCGGCGGGGTGGTGCCGGCCCTCATCTTCGGGGTGGCGGTCGGCAACGTCCTGCAGGGCGTGCCGTTCGCCTTCGACGATACGCTGCGCGTCACCTATACGGGCGGCTTCTTCGACCTGCTCAATCCGTTCGCCCTGCTTTGCGGGGTGATCAGCGTCGCCATGCTGGTGATGCACGGCGGCGTCTTCATCGCGCTCAAAACCGAGGGGGTCATCGGCGCCCGCGGGGCGCGGGCGGCGATGCTGGCGGCGCCGCTGATGGTGGCGCTGTTCGCCGCCGCCGGAGTGTGGGTCGCCTATGGCATCGACGGCTACGCCTTCGCGGCGGCCTCGATCAACGACGGGCCCTCCAACCCGCTGGGCAAGGAGGTCCTGGTCAGGACCGGCGGCTGGCTCACCAACTATGGCATCTGGCCGGCGGCGATGGCGGTTCCGGCAATGGGCATTGTCGGCGCCGTTCTGGCCGTGGTGCTGCTGAAAATGAGGCGGCCGGGGGCGGCGTTCGTGGCCAGTGCCATCGGCGTCGCCGGCATCGTCGGCACGGTGGGAGTGAGCATGTTCCCGTTCCTGCTGCCCTCCAGCACCGATCCCGGCAGCAGCCTGACGGTGTGGGACTCGTCCTCCAGCCATCTGACCCTGTTTATCATGCTGGTCGCGACCGTCATTTTCATGCCGATCATCCTCGCCTACACGTCGTGGGTGTTCCGCGTGTTGCGGGGCAAGGTCACGGCCGAATACGTCGAGGGCAACCCGAGCGGAACCTACTGAGGAGGCCAAGGCCATGTGGTATTTCGCGTGGGTTCTGGGACTGGGGTTCATCGTCGTGCTGGCCATCCTCAACGCCATGTGGATGGAACTCGACGCCGACGACACCGGCGGCCAATAACCGGCCGATGGACTGCCCGCCCTGGCTGCGCCTGGTCCTTGTCCTGGCCGTCGTGCCAGGATGGGCTGGCGCCGCCGACATCGAGGGGCGGCTGGAAGCGGCAGGGTCGGGCGCCGTCGTCGAGGTGATCGACGGCGACACCGTGCGGCTTGACGACGGCCGCGAGGTCCGTCTGGTCGGCCTCCAGGCGCCCAAACTGCCGCTGGGCCGCCCCGGCTTCGTCGAATGGCCGCTGGCCGAAACCGCCCGCCAGGCGCTCATCGATCTGACCAAGGGGCGCACCGTCCGCCTGGCCTACGGCGGCGCCCGCATGGACCGCCACCGCCGGGCGCTGGCCCATCTGTTCGTCGACGCCGACACCTGGGTACAGGGGGAAATGCTGAGCCGCGGCCTGGCCCGGGTCTACACCTTCCCCGACAACCGGACGCTGGCCGCCGAGATGGTTGCCCGCGAGGAGGCGGCGCGGAGTGAGGGGCGGGGGATCTGGGGCCATTCCTTCTATCGGCTGCGCACAGCCGAAACGGTCAAGCGCGACGAGGGCACCTTTCAGATCGTCGAGGCGAGAGTGTTCAGGGCGGCCCGCGTGCGCGACCGCGTGTTCCTCAACTTCGCCAAGGACTGGCGGGAGGACTTCACGGTGACGATCGAGGCCAACCGCCTGGCTTCCTTCGTCGCCGCTGGCCTCGACCCGCTGACGCTGGAGGGGGCGCAAGTCCGCGTGCGCGGCTGGATCAAGTCCTGGAACGGGCCAATGATCGAGGCGACCCATCCCGAGCAGATCGAGGTGCTGGCGGGGCGGTGACGGAACTTCAGGCGGCGACCGCCTTCAGCGCGGCGTTCACCGCCACGATCTGGTCCTCGACCGAGATGTCGACCGTCGAGGTCACTTCCAGCGCCCGGTCCTCGAAGACGTCGGCGCCGGGATGGCGGGCCTGCCAGTCGGCGACGGCGGCGTCGCGCTGGGCGAGCAGGGTTTCGATCTGCGGCTGGAACAGTCGGACCATCGCCGAGATCCAGATGTTGACCGGCCACGACGGATAGGCAAGGTCCATGCGGAAACGGTCGAGCAGGCGGGCGACATCGGGGGCCACGTACCAGGTTTCGCCGGTGACCCAGCGGTTGGTGGTGAAGAGGCGGATGGGTTGGCCGGCCCGGTCCATGGAAATCGCCACCAGGTGGCAGAGCGCGTCGTCGGGGTCGTCGGGCGGCACGGCGCCAGGCAGGGTGGCCGGCTTCATGCCCGCCGGCATGCCTTTGGGCCGCAGGAAGCAGTGGAAATGGCCGTGCTCGCCTTCCCGCTCCTCGACCGGATGGGCGTGATAGTAGTACTGGGCGTGAGTTTCCCAGTCGTAGACGTCGCCCTTGGGGTAGTGGTCCCATTCGAAGAAGGTGTCCTGGCCGCGCAGGATCTCGCCGACCACGTTGGCGTCGGATTTGCCCAGCACCCGGTAGCATTCGAGGATTTCGAGGCCGGCCTCGGCCATCCGTTCGAGCCGGTCGCGGGGATGATCGCTGAGATCGCGCATCGTCGCTGTCCTTTGGCGGCGTCCGTTCCTTGTCCTTATGTCGGGGGCGGGGCGGCGCCGCGCCACCCTTTCCCAATGGAAACCGCAGGCGACGCTGCCGCCCGCGGCATCCGTGCTTCAAGCACATCGAGCCGGGGGTTGGACTCTTTCTACTTCTTGGCGGCGCAGGGGTTCTTGGCGGCGCAGGGGTTGCACGGGTTCTTGGCCGCGCAGGGGTTGCTCGCCTTTTTGGCCGCGCACGGGTTGCACGGATTGGCGGCCTTGGTCTTGGCCGCGCAGGGATTGGCCGGGGTGCAGGCTGCAAGCTGGATGCCGGCCACCGGGGTCGACGATTTCGCCTGCGCCTGCGGCAGGGATTTCGCCTGCGCCTGCGGCAGGGCGGCGAGGGTGCCGGCCCCGGTCAGGGCGGCGACACCAAGGGCGGCAACGGATTTCCTGAACATGATGAGTCTCTCCTGTGGGTGGAATGGGGCGGCGTTATATTGCGAATGATGTACAGTTGCAAATTTCCGGGGGGCAGGCCAATCACGGCGCTTCAAAAAGCCGTGATGGCGAGGCATCTCGGCAGGATCGTATTTTTATATTGATATGCACTAACAATATGTATAAAATAATTAAACAACATGAACATAATGTTAAATAGGATGAACGATATGACACGGCGATGGATTGGCGTTTTCCTGGCGTGGGTGGTTCTCGGGGCATCGGCGGCGTCGGCCGCGCCGCTGGTCGACGCGGCCTGGCTGCAGGCCAACCTCAAGACCCCCAACCTGGTGGTCCTCGACATCCGCAACAAGATCGACGGCGGCTCGCGCGAAGTCTTCGAGGCCGGGCACATTCCCGGCGCCGTCTACAGCGACTACGGCACTGCCGGCTGGCGTACGGCGCAAGACGGCGTGCCCGGCATGCTGCCGCCGGTGGCCGACCTGGAAAAGCTGGTCGGCGGGCTGGGCATCGGCAACGGCGCGCACGTCGTCATCGTGCCGGGCGGGGTCAGCGCGCTGGATTACGGCAGCGCCACCCGCGTCTACTGGACCTTCAAGGTGCTGGGCCACGACGCCGTCTCCATCCTCGACGGCGGGTACCAGGGCTGGACGGCCGATCCGGGGCGCTCCGTCGAGAAGGGTGCCGCCGCGCCCCAGGCGGTGGCCTTCAAGGCCGACTTCAGGCCCGAACTGCTGGCCAGCAAGGCCGACGTCAAGGCGGCGCTCGACGGCTCGGCTTCGCTGGTCGACAACCGCCCGGCCGAACAGTACGCCGGCAAGGCCAAGACCGACGTGGTGGCGCGGGCCGGCACCATTCCCGGCGCCGTCAGCATTCCGCAGGACGAATTCTTCGACGCGCCCAGCGGCCGCTTCGCCGGCTTGGGCCGCCTGGCGGAGCTGTGGAAGACCAGGAAGGTCGGCGGCGAGACCGAGCAGATCACCTTCTGCAACACCGGTCACTGGGCGTCCCTCGGCTGGTTCGCCTCGCACGAGCTGCTGGGCAACACCAAGACGCGCCTTTACGACGGCTCGATGAGCGAATGGGCGGCCCAGGCCGACCTGCCGGTCGAGAAGGGCCCGGGCTCCTGAGCCGCTTTCGCCTCGCCCTTCGAGACGGGCCTGACGGCCCTCCTCAGGGTGAGGCGAAAGCAACGACCTCAGCTCGCATAGCCGGCGTGTCGAAGGATCGCCATATGAGCATAGATATCCCCAGGAGACTCTTTCCATGAATGCGCTTGTCCAGGCCCTCAGGTTGCGCTCGGCGTCGGGCGGCTTCCTTTCCGATGCCCGCACGGTGACGATTGCCGGCGGGGGCCTGCTCGCGGGGGCCGTCCTTCTTGCGCAGGGTGTTTCCGGACAGATGGCCGCCCTTCTTCTCATCGGCGGTGCGCTTGGCCTGGTTCTTTATCATGCCGCCTTCGGCTTCACCTCGGCGTGGCGGGTCTTCATCGCCGACCGCCAGGGGGCCGGCCTGCGCGCCCAGATGCTGATGCTGGCGGTGGCTACCTTATTGTTCCTGCCGGTCCTGGCCACCGGCAGCCTGTTCGGCCAGCCGGTGGTGGGCGCCGTGGCCCCGGTCGGGGTGTCGCTCTTGGTCGGCGCCTTCATGTTCGGCGCCGGCATGCAGATGGGCGGCGGCTGCGCCTCGGGGACGTTGTTCACGGCGGGCGGCGGCAACACCCGCATGTGGATCACGCTGGCCGCCTTCATCGCCGGCTCGGTGATCGCCACCGCGCACGTGCCGTGGTGGTTCGCGCAGCCGGCCCTGCCGTCGATCTCGCTCTTGGGCACCTTCGGGCTCGAAGGCGCGCTCGTCCTTCAGTTGGCGATATTCGCCGGCATCGCCGGCCTGACCGTGGTGCTGGAGCGCCGCCGTCACGGGCGGCTCATCGCCGAGGGCCAGACGGACCGGCGCGGCCTGGCGCGGCTGATTTCCGGCCCGTGGCCGCTGGTGTGGGGCGCCCTCGGGCTGGCCGGGCTCAACTTCCTGACCCTGGGCGTGGCCGGCCATCCGTGGGGGATCACCTACGGGCTGACCCTGTGGGGCGCCAAGATCGCCTCGGGTTTGGGCGTCGACGTCGCGGCGTGGGAATTCTGGACCTGGCCGTTCCACAAGAACGCCCTGGCCGGCAGCGTGTTTGCCAACACCACCTCGGTGATGAACTTCGGGATCATTGCCGGCGCCCTGCTGGCGGCCGGTCTGGCCGGGCGGTTCGCGCCCTCGGCCCCGTGGCGGCTGCCCCTGCGCTCCATATTGGCCGCCATCATCGGCGGCCTGCTGATGGGCTATGGGGCGAGACTCGCCTTCGGGTGCAACATCGGCGCCTATTTCAGCGGCATCGCCTCGGCCAGCCTGCACGGCTGGGTGTGGTTCGTGGCGGCGATGGCGGGATCGGTGCTGGGCACCCGGCTACGGCCCCTCTTCGGGCTCGCCGTCGAACGGGCCCGCCCGAGCGGCTGCTGATTGACGCCGCTCCCCGCCGGCGGGTCAGCCGTTGGTGGGGAGATCCTGGGCGCAGTTGATGCAGACCGGCGTCGTCGGGTCGTTCTCAAGCCGCTTGGCGGCGATTTCTTCCCCGCAGGCGACGCAATCGCCGTACGTTCCGTCGGTGATCCGCAGGAGCGCGGCGTCGATGCGCTGGAGTTCGCGCTGGCGGCGCCGCTCGATCTCGATGTCCATGGCCTGGGATTGGAGGGCGTCCATGCGCGACAGCCGGCCGGTGGTGGTCTGATCGACCTCGACCGGCTTCAATCCATCCTGATCGGCGGCGATCCTTTTCACCAGTTCGCGCCGGTGCGCCTGCAGCCAGGACTTCAGCTTCTTGGTATCGATATCGGTTCTGTCGCTCATGGTCTTCCCAGTTTCGGCCGCACGCTGTTAGTCGACCCAATCGCCACACATCTCCCCGACGGACCATCGGTTCCTCGTGTCAAAGAGGGTCGGACGAAGGGGAATGCCGGGCGTGCCATGACCATTTCAGGTGCATCCAAAGGCACGCAGGCTTTAGTCTGAACTGTTCGTGCGCGAATAGCAACCGCCTGGGGGCGGTAGCGGTGGCGAGCGGAGAGGAGGACCGGCATGTTTCGGCGTGCCGAACGTGCCTGGACGGACTTTGCCGAATGGTGCCGCGGCCGGGGCCTGAAGGCCCTGCCGGCCCATCCGTGGACGGTCGCGGTGTTCGCCCGCTGGTGCGAGCCGCGCCTGCCGGCCGTCCAGATCGCGCGCAACCTCAAGGCCATCGCGCGCGTCCACCTGCTGGCCGGCCACCCGGTGCCCGACCGCCACCCGACGGTGCGCCGCACGCTGCGCGCCATCGAGGCCCGCCAGGCCGGCCACCGGCAGGGCGCGGCGCTATTCCGGCCCGAGGATTTCGTTCCCTCCGACGCCCCGGCCCCGAAACGACGATCCGCCGCTGCCGAAGCGCCGCGGCGCGGCCGCCGGGTCATGCCGAGCTGCCCGAAACTGACGTCGCGCCGCCCGCCGCGGTCGTGACAATGCCCTCAGCGCACGGTCGCGCGCACCGTCATCTCGGAGGGTCGGGCGGCGGAATCGCCGTCGCTCCCCTCCAAACGGATTACCCCTTCATAGTCGCCGGCCGGCCACTGGCCGCTCTTCAAGGGCTTGCCGGCGAAGATGAAAAGGCGGGCCTGGTTCTTCTCCACCGGATACGTGGATTCGCGGACCGGCCGTCCGTCCGGTCCGCGCACGGTCAGCACCACGCGATGACCGGCCCGGACGTTGAAAAGGTCGGCCCACAGCACGAGGGCAGGAGCATTGCGGGCCAGCGTCGAAGCCGCATACTCGCCGTTGCGGGCCTTCCCGGGGGCCGGTTTCTCGGGGGCGAATCCGGCATGGTAAACGACGTTGAGCGCGTAAGGCAGCGCGGCCAGCGTCTTCGCATTCCACAGCGGGGCCTCGCCCGGGCCACATTCCGATGAACGACCTGTCCCGACGAAGGGGTCGATGGTCTTGCCGGCGTGCCGCACGGTCATGTGCAGGTGGGGGAACTGGGTGAAGCCGGAGAGGCCGACCAGACCCAATTTCTCACCGGCCCGCACCCGCCGGCGCGGCGCCACCGCGACGCTATCTTGGCGCAGGTGGCAGTACTGCGTTTCCCAGCCGTTGCCGTGGTCGATGACGACGCCGTTGCCGCATTCCTTGCCGCCCGGGACGGGCTTGGCGCCGGACGTGATGTCGGCATCGGCCTCGCCATCGCGCATCGCGGTGACGACGCCGTCGGCCGCCGCCAGCACGGCGACGCCCCTCCGCATCGCCCGGCCGTCGCGGATGGCGAAATCGGTGCCGTTATGGGCGTTGGTGCCGGGTTCGTTGTAGGTCGCCTGGCCGCAGGTGTAATCGCGAACGCCGGGGCCGGGGTCGTGATCGACGTAGTTGACGATCCAGCAGCTCTCCCCGGGAACACAGGAGATGGGAAGGCTAAGCGTCGGCGGCGGCTCCGCCGCCGCCGACGGCCAGGCGCCGAAGGCCGCCGCCAGCAGGATCAGGCCGGCGAGGGCCTGGCACCGGGATGGGGTCACGCGATTGCCCATGGCTGGAGACTAGCCCGGATTGGCCGCCCGTGAAAATGGGGCAGGCCGCCTCTCCGGCGCTTCCCCCTTGACCCGGGCGGGGGGCGCTGACACTTTCAGCGGCCATGCGCATCTTTCGTCATTACAACCGCTTGCCCGCCGAGGCCCGTGGCGCCGTCATCGCCGTCGGCAACTTCGACGGCGTGCACCGCGGCCATCAGGCGGTGATCGGCGAGGCCGGCCGCATCGCCCACACGGCTGGCCGGCCGTGGGCGGTCATGACCTTCGAGCCGCACCCGCGCAACGTGTTCAAGCCGGACACCGCGCCCTTCCGCCTGACGCCCTTGCGTGTCAAGGCGCGCGAGATCGCGGCGCTGGGCGTCGATCATCTGGTCGTGCTGCGCTTCAACCGCGCCTTTTCGCAGATGCCGGCCGAGGCCTTCGTGCAGGACGTGATCGTCAAGGGCCTGGGCGCCCATCACGTGGTGTGCGGCTACGATTTCGCCTTCGGGCACGGCCGTACCGGCACGCCCGAGTTCCTGCTCCACATGGGCAAGAGCGAAGGCTTCGGCTTCACCTGCGTGCCGCAGTTGAAGGACGGCGAGGGCGAGGGTTTTTCCTCGACCCGGGCCCGCGCCTGCCTGGTGAACGGCGATCCCAGCGGCGCCACCCACGTGCTGGGGCGGTCCTTCGAGATCGAGGGGCGCGTCGTGGTCGGCGACCGGCGGGGCCGGACGATCGGCTATCCGACCGTCAACGTCAGGCTGGGGGAATTCCTGCGTCCGGCCACCGGCGTTTACGCGACGCGCATCGGCATCGAGGACAAGGGCAAAACCGTCTGGTACGACGGCGTCGCCAACCTCGGCTACCGGCCGACTTTCGCCGGCGCCGACATCGGCCTGGAGGCGCATATCTTCGACTTTGACGGCGATCTTTACGGGCTGCGCGTGCGGGTCGCCCTCGTCGACCATTTGCGGCCGGAACAGAAGTTCGACGGCCTTGAGCAACTGAAGAAGCAGATCGCCGAGGACAGCGAACGGGCCCGCAGGATCTTGGCGCGGCCGTAAAATGCTTTATAACGCCACGTAACGCGGCCCCCGTCGGGGCGCGGCAATCAGCGAGCCATCCCATGAGCGTGAATTACAAGCCGACCATCTTTCTGCCGAAGACCGACTTCCCGATGAAGGCGGGGCTGCCCGAGCGCGAGCCCGAGCTTCTGGCCCGCTGGGAGAAGATGGACATTTACGGCCGCCATCGCGAGCAGGGCAAGGACCGCGAGAAGTTCGTGCTGCACGACGGCCCGCCCTACGCCAACGGCAACATCCACATGGGAACGGCGCTCAACAAGATCCTCAAGGACGTGATCGTGCGCTCGCGCCAGATGCTGGGCTACGACGCCAATTACGTCCCCGGCTGGGACTGCCATGGCCTGCCCATCGAATGGAAGATCGAGGAGAAATATCGCGCCGCCGGCCAGGACAAGGACCAGGTGCCGGTGGTCAAGTTTCGTCAGGAATGCCGCGAATTCGCCGCCCGCTGGATCGAGGTCCAGAAGGAGGAGTTCAAGCGCCTGGGCGGGGTCGGCGACTGGGATCATCCCTACACCACCATGAGCTTCGAAGCCGAGGCCACCATCGTGCGCGAATTCGGCAAGTTCCTGATGAGCGGGGCGCTTTACAAAGGCGCCAAGCCGGTGTTGTGGTCGGTCGAGGAGAAGACCGCGCTGGCCGAGGCCGAGGTCGAGTACTACGACCACAAGTCGACCACCATCTATGTGCGCTTCCCCATCGCGAAAACCGCCGCCCAGGGACTGGACGGCGCCGCCATCGTGATCTGGACCACCACGCCCTGGACCATTCCCGGCAACCGCGCGGTCGCTTTTGGGGAAGGCATCGACTATGTGGTGATCGAGGTCAAGGCGGTGACGGAGAAGAGCCTGGCGGTGGTCGGCGAGCGCATGATCTTCGCCGAGGCCCTGGTGCCCGAGATCGCCAAGGCGGCCGGCATCGCCGAGCACGCCATCTCCCGCCGGCTCAAGGGGGCCGAACTGGCCGGCACCGTCTGCCGCCATCCGCTCAACGGCCATGGCTATGATTTCGAGGTGCCGGCGCTCCCCGCCCATTTCGTCGAGATCGACACCGGTACCGGCTTCGTGCACATCGCGCCCGGCCACGGCGCCGACGACTGGGAACTGGGCATGAAGAACGGCGTGCCGGTGCCAGAGACGGTCGACGGCGACGGCCGCTTCTTCGCCCACGTGCCGATGTTCGCCGGCAAGCACGTGTTTGACGTGAATGCCGAGGTCGTCGAGGTGCTGAAAGGGATGGGCGCGCTGCTGGCCTCGGGCACGCTGGTGCACAGCTATCCGCATTCCTGGCGTTCCAAGGCGCCGCTGATCTTCCGCAACACCGCCCAGTGGTTCATCAGCATGGAGAACACCGGCCTTCGCGACACCGCGCTCAAGGCCATCGAGACGACCCGCTTCGTGCCGGCGGCCGGCAAGACGCGCCTCCATGGCATGATCGATTCCCGGCCCGATTGGTGCGTATCGCGCCAGCGCGCCTGGGGCGTGCCGTTGACGGTGTTCGTCAATCGCACCACCGGCGAGCCGCTGCGCGACCAGAAGGTGTTGGACCGTATCGTCGCCGCCGTCGAGAAGGAGGGCGTCGACGCCTGGTTCACGGCCGATCCGGCCCGTTTCCTGGCCCCCGAGTACGACGCCAGGGACTACGAGCAGGTGACCGACATCCTGGACGTGTGGTTCGATTCCGGCTGTACCCACGCCTTCGTGCTGAAGGCGCGGCCCGATCTCAAATGGCCGGCATCCCTCTATCTGGAAGGTTCCGACCAGCATCGCGGCTGGTTCCATTCCTCGCTTTTGGAATCCTGCGGCACCACCGGCCAGGCGCCCTACGAGGCGGTGCTGACCCACGGCTTCGTCATGGCCGAGGATGGCCAGAAGATGTCGAAATCGCTCGGCAACACCATTCTGCCGCAGGACGTGATGAAGGAACACGGCGCCGACATCCTGCGCCTGTGGGTGGTGGGATCGGACTATTCCGAGGACCTGCGCATCGGGCCCGAGATCCTGAAGCGCAACGCCGACATCTACCGGCGGCTGCGCAACACGTTGCGCTATCTGCTGGGCAACCTGAACGGCTTTACGGAGGCCGAGCGCCTGCCGGTCGAGCAGATGCCCGAGCTGGAGCGCTGGATCCTGCACCGCCTGTGGGAAATGGACGGCCAGCTTCGCCAGGCGTGCGGGGACTTCCACTACCATCCGTTCTTCGGGGAGTTGCACAACTTCTGTGCCATCGACCTTTCGGCCTTCTACTTCGACGTCCGCAAGGACTCGCTCTATTGCGACGCCGCCGATTCGCTGACACGGCGGGCGGCGCGTACGGTGCTGGACGAACTGTTCACCTGCCTGACCGCGTGGCTGGCTCCCTTCATCTGCTTCACCGCCGAGGAAGCCTGGCTGATGCGCCATCCCGGAGAAGAGGAGAGCGTGCATCTGCGCCAGTTCCCGGCCATCCCGGCGGCGTGGCGCGACGACGCGCTGGCCGCCAAGTGGACGACGGTGCGCGACCTGCGCCGCGTAGTGACCGGGGCGCTGGAGCTGGAACGCGCCGCCAAGCGCATCGGCTCCAGCCTGGAAGCTCACGTCGACGTCTTCGCCACGGCGGCGCACGTTAAGGCCATGGCCGGCGTCGACCTCGCCGAGATCGCCATCACGTCCAGCGCCGCGCTTCATGAAGGCGAGGCGCCGGCGGAAGCTTTCCGGCTCGCCGATGTGGCCGGCGTCGGCGTGGTGCCGGGCCTGGCAGCGGGCAAGAAATGCGCGCGCTGCTGGAAGGTGCTGGACGAGGTGGGTGCCGATGCCACCTACACCGACGTCTGCGGGCGCTGCGCCGATGCCGTGCACAAGCATCCGGAGCCGCTGACCTGACGGCGGGAAGCGGGAACGGGAGGGACGCCATGCGATCCAAAAGCGTAGTCCGGCTGGGGATGGGCATGGTGCTTCTGGTCTTCGGGCTCGATCAGGCGACCAAGTGGTGGATTCTCGAATCCGTCATGCAGCCGCCCCGCGTCCTGCCGCTGACCCCCTTCTTCAATTTGGTGATGGGGTGGAATCGCGGCGTCAGCTTCGGCATGTTCAACCAGGACAGCCCGTACAATGTCTGGATCTTCACCGGCTTGGCGCTGGTGATCGCCGCCGTCCTGGTGGTGTGGATGTGGCGGGCCGAGAGCCGGCTCGTCGGTCTCGCCATCGGCCTCATCGTCGGCGGCGCGCTCGGCAACGCGGTGGATCGCATGCGTTTCGGCGCCGTCTTCGACTTTTTGGATGTCCATGTCGCCGGCTACCATTGGCCGGCCTTCAACGTCGCCGATTCGGGGATTACGATCGGCGCCGCCCTTTTGCTGGCGGACGCCTTGTTTAGCCGGCCGGAAAAGCCTAAAAATAAGGCGTCGAACCAAGCGAGCGAAACATGATGAGCCGAACACTGTGGACAGTAGTTGCCGTTTGTGCGGCCGTTGTGCTGGGCGGGTGCGAGCAGACGCGAAACATGCTCGGCATGAACAAGAGGGCGCCCGACGAGTTTGCCGTCTATTCGCGCGCGCCGCTGAGCCTGCCGCCGAACTATGCGCTTAGGCCCCCCGAACCGGGCAGCGACCGCCCGAACCTGGTGATGCCGCGCGACGAGGCGCAGAGTGCCTTGACCGGCACCCGGGCGGCACCCCGCCAGGCTGTTGCCGTGGACACGCCGGCCGACGAGGCCGTGCGGGCGCTGTTGCGCGACCTCAAGGCCAACGAGGCCGACCCCGACATTCGTGTCGTTGTCGACCGCGAGACCTCGGTGCTGGCCGCCGAGAGCCGGACGTTCGCCGACACGCTGATCTTCTGGCGCGACCCCGAGCCCTACGGAGAGCCGGTCGATGCCGGCAAGGAAACCAAGCGCATCCAGGAAGCCAAGGCGCTGGGCGAGCCCCTCAACAAGGGCGACGTGCCGGTCATTACGCGCAAGAAGAAAGGCCTTTTCGAAGGTATTTTCTGAGGCGGCGTCCATGGCCCATGCTTCGAGACGGCCCTGCGGGCCTCCTCAGCATGAGGTTTCACAAAAAATTCCTCACCCTAAGCAACCGGCATCTCGACGGCCGGGCGCTTGCCGCGAGGGGATCAGACCCCATATCCAAGCCTTCGCTGTCGACGCCGGAGAAGAGGAACTCGATGACGCCCATTTCGCGCCTGGGATCGGGACTGCGGGCCGCGCTCGCCGCGGCGGCCCTCATGGCCACGGGGTTGGTTGGGCCGGCCGCCGAGGCCGCCGTCTTCAATCCCGAAACCTTCACGCTGGCCAACGGCATGCAGGTGGTGGTGGTGCCCAATCACCGGATGCCGGTCGTCACCCATATGGTCTGGTACAAGGTGGGGGCGGCCGACGAGGGGGACGGCGAATCGGGCATCGCGCATTTTCTGGAACACCTGATGTTCAAGGGGACCGAGAACTTTCCCGCCGGCGTCTTCTCGCAGACGGTGGCCCGCAACGGCGGGCGCGAGAATGCCTTCACGTCTTCGGACTACACCGGCTATCACCAGACGGTGGCGAAGGACCGGCTCGAGCTTGTCATGCGCATGGAAGCCGACCGCATGACCCACCTGATCCTCAACGAAGAGCAGGTCGCGCCGGAGCGCCAGGTGGTTCTCGAGGAGCGGCGGATGCGCACCGAGAGCGATCCCGGCGCCCTGCTCGGCGAATACATCGATGCCGCGCTGTTCCTCAACTACCCCTACCGGCGGCCGGTCATCGGCTGGGAGCACGAGATCCGCGCGCTCTCGCTCGAGCGCATCATGGCCTTCTACAAGAAATGGTACGCGCCCAACAATGCCATCCTGGTGGTGGCCGGCGACATGACCGCCGCCGAGCTCAAGCCGCTCGCCGAGAAATATTACGGCGTCATCCCGCGCGGTCCCGACATGGAACGGTTGCGCCCGCAGGAGCCCGAACAGCGGGCGCCGCGCCGCGTCGTCTTCAAGGACGACCGCGTCCGCCAGCCGCAATGGGGCCGCGTCTACCTGGCGCCCAGCTACTTCTTCGGCGATACATCGCAGGTCTATGCCCTGGAGGTGCTGGGCGACGTCCTGGGCAGTGGCGCCACCAGCCGCTTCTACCGGCATTTCGTCATCGAAGGCCAGAAGGCCGTCTCGGCCGGCGTGTACTACAGCGGCCGCGCCGTCGGCCCGGCCCGCTTCGGCCTTTACGTCGCCCCGCGGCCGGGGGTGACCCTGGCCGAAACCGAAACGGCGGTCGACGCCCTACTGGCCGACGCCGTGACGGGCGGGATCACGGCCGAGGAGGTGGAGCGGGCCAAGGATCGCATCATCGCCAGCGCCGTCTATGCCCGTGATTCGCTGGGCGGCGGGGCGCGGGCGCTGGGCGCGGCGCTGGCCATCGGGCTCGCCGTCGAGGACGTCGAGGAATGGCCGGAGCGCATCCGCGCGGTGACCACCGAGCAGGTCAACGCCGCGCTCAAGGCCGTGCTCGATCCCGGCCGGTCGGTGACGTCCGAGCTGTTGCCGACCGACTCCGCGGACGGAAAGGTCTGATCATGGCGGGCGCGATATCCATGCGTTGGTTCGGCCGGCTGCTTCTGCTGATCGTCGGCCTGCTGGCCTTGGGGCCGCGGCCGGCCTCGGCCATCGACATCCAGCGGGTGAGCAGTGCCGGCGGAGTCGAGGCGTGGCTGATCGAGGATCACACCAATCCCATCATCGCGGTCAACTTTGCCTTCCGCGGCGGCTCGGCGCTCGATCCGGCCGGCAAGGAGGGGCTGGCCGACATGGTTTCCGGCCTGCTCGACGAGGGGGGCGGGCCCCTGGACAGCATGGCCTTTCAGCGGAAATTGGAGGATCTGGCCGTCACGCTGCGCTTCGAGGCCGGCCGCGACACCTTCGGCGGAAGGCTGGCGACGCTGACCGAAAACCGCGACGCCGCCTTCGACCTGCTGCGCTTGGCCCTGACCGAGCCGCGCTTCGATGCCGAGCCGGTGGAGCGAATCCGCGGCCAGATCCTGTCCAACCTGCGCAGCCAGACCGAGGATCCCGACACGCTGGCCCGCCAGGCCCTGTTCGCGGAGCTGTTCCCCGCCCATCCCTACGGCCGGCGGCCGGACGGCACCGAGGAGACCGTCAACGCCATCACGGCCGAGGACCTGCGCGGCTTTGCCGCCCGCCGGCTGGCCCGCGACAACTTGGTGATCGGCGTCGTCGGCGACATTTCGTCCGGGGAGTTGGTCCAGGCGCTCGATCAGGCTTTCGGCAAGCTTCCCGAGCGGGCGGCGTCATGGCGGCTGGAGGCAACGGCGCCGCGGGCGGCCAACACCGTCACCGTGGTCAAGAAGGCGTTCCCGCAAAGCGCCATTGTCTTCGCCCAGCGCGGGCTCATGCGCGATGATCCGGACTACTACGCGGCCTACGTGCTCAACCATATTCTCGGCGGTGGCGGCTTCACGTCCCGGCTTTATACCGAGGTGCGCGACAAGCGGGGGCTGGCCTATTCGGTCTACTCGGCCCTGGTGCCCATGGATTTCGCCGGGCTGATGCTGGGCGCGGCGGGGACGCGCAACGACCGCGCCGCCGAGACGGTCAAGGTGATCCAGGATGAATGGCGGCGCATGGCCACCGAGGGCCCGACCGCCGAGGAACTGGAGGACGCCAAGCTCTACCTGACCGGCTCCTTTCCGTTGCAATTCTCCTCCAGCGATCGCATCGGCGGCATCCTGACGGCCATTCAGCTCGACGATCTGGGCATCGACTACCTGGACAAGCGCAACGCCCTGATCGAGGCGGTCACCCTCGAGGACGCCCGCCGGGTCGCCCGCACGTTGCTCGATCCGGCCGGCCTCGGTTTCGTGGTGGTCGGCCAGCCCGCCGGCATCGAGACCGGCGGCTGACGGTTCCGGCCTGAACGGAGGTGCGGACGGCGGGTAGTCGTTGGCCCGGCCAGCCGTGCCGTGCTATGGTCCCGCCGCTTTCCACGATGGATTCCGGGACCTTGAATACCGCCGCCGAAAACCGACCCCATCAGTCGACCTACGCGCTCATGCGCCGCTTGGTCCGCGAGCACATGCGGCCCTATGTCGGCCGCTTCGCGCTGGCGGTGCTGTTCATGGCCTTTATGTCGGCGTCGACCGGCTTCCAGGCGTGGCTGATGCAGCCGATGGTCAACGAGGTGTTCGTCGCGCGCAACGCCGACGTCCTGTGGCTGGTGGCCGGCGCCGTGGTGGGAGCCTTCCTGATCAAGGGCATCGCCACTTACGTGCAGGCGGTGATCATGGCGGGCGTGGGCTTGGGCATCATCGCCGACCTCCAGAACCGGCTTTACGCCCATCTGGCGCGCATGGACCTGGCCTTCTTCCACGCCAGTCAGACCGGCGGCCTGATCTCGCGCTTCACCAACGACATCAACCAGATGCGCACGGCGGTCTCGAACGCCATCACCAGCGTCGGTAAGGACGCCCTGACGCTGATCGGGCTGGTCTTTGTCATGTTCTATCAGAACTGGGAACTGGCCCTCATTTCCTTCTTCGCCTTCCCGGTGGCTATCTATCCCATCGCCCGCCTGGGCCGGCGCATCCGCAAGGTGACCGCCAACACCCAGGAGGAAACCGGCCTGTTCATGACGCTGCTGGAGCAGACCTTCCAGGGCATCCGCGTGGTCAAGGCCTACGGCATGGAAGACTACGAGAGGTCGCGGATCGGCCGCATCGTTGAAACCATCCGCGGCCTCCAGCTGCGGGCCGAACGCATCCGCGCGCTGTCGAGCCCGATCATGGAGACACTGGGCGGGCTCGCCATCGCCGTCGTCATCGTCTATGGCGGCCAGCAGGTGATCGCCGAGGACAAGGATCCCGGTTCCTTCTTTTCGTTCGTCGCCGCGCTGATCATGGCCTACGAGCCGATGAAGCGGCTGGCCAACGTCAACATGAGCATCCAGCAGGGCCTGGCCGGGGCGCAGCGGCTGTTCGACCTCCTGGACATCGAACCGGCTATTCGCGAGAGACCCGACGCCCGGCCCCTGACCCTCGCCCACGGCGGCGTCCGTCTGGAGGAGGTGCGGTTTTCCTACGGTCCCCGTTCGCCGGCGCTGAACGGCGTTTCCATCGAGGTTCCGGCCGGCAAGACGGTGGCCCTGGTCGGGCCGTCGGGGGCCGGAAAGTCGACCATCCTCAACCTCATTCCCCGCTTTTACGATGTCGACGACGGACGGGTTGCGATCGACGGCGTCGACGTGCGCGACGTCACCTTCGCTTCGCTGCGCGCCGTCATGGCCCTGGTCAGCCAGGAGGTCATGCTGTTCGACGACACAGTGCGCGCCAACATCGCCTACGGACGGGCCGGCGCCAGCGAGGAGGACATCGTCGAGGCGGCACGCCATGCCGCCGCGCACGACTTTATCCTGGCGCTGCCTGAAGGCTACGACACGATGGTCGGCGAGCAGGGCGTCAAGCTGTCGGGCGGCCAGCGCCAGCGCCTGGCCATCGCGCGGGCGATGCTGAAGAACGCGCCGATCCTGCTCTTGGACGAAGCCACCTCGGCGCTGGACACCGAATCGGAGCGTCAGGTGCAGGCGGCGTTGAGCCATCTGATGCGGGGCCGCACCACGCTGGTCATCGCCCACAGGCTGTCCACGGTCATCGATGCCGACCTCATCTATGTGATCGACGACGGGCGCATCGTCGAGGCCGGCTCGCATGCCGAACTGCTGGAGCGCGAAGGCATGTACGCCCGGCTCTACGCGCTGCAGTTTGCGGACCAGGACGGCGAGGACGCCGCCGTCGCCGCGTCGGTGTAGGCGGCCGTGCAGGGACACAAGCGCATCCTCGGAAGCGACACCGTCCGCCGGGCCTTGTGCTGGCTGGGCGCCCAGTACATCCGTTTCGTCCATGCCACCGGCCACTGGTCGGTGGTCAGGGGCGATATCCCCCAAGCCTTGTGGGAGCGGGGGGAGCCCTTCATCCTTTGCTTCTGGCACGGCCGGCTTTTGATGATGCCTTATTGCTGGAACCGCCGGGTGGCCATCCACATGCTGATATCCCGGCACCGCGACGGCAAGATCATCGCGCGCACCGTCGGTCACTTCGGCATCCGCACCATCGCCGGGTCGAGCAAGCGGGGCGGAGCCGGGGCGCTTAGGGCCATGCTCAAGGCCTTGCAAGGCGGTGAATGCGTCGGCATCACGCCCGACGGCCCACGCGGCCCGCGCATGCGGGCTTCCGACGGCGTCGTCGCGGTGGCGCGCCTGGCCGGCGTTCCCATCGTGCCGGCAACCTTCGCGGCCGACCGGCGCAAGGTGCTGGGAAGCTGGGATCGCTTCGTCGTCGCCTGGCCCTTCGCCAGCGGCGTCCTGGCGTGGGGCGAGCCGATCAGGGTTGAGCGCGATGCAGACGAGGCTGCCGTCGAGGCGGCCCGCGCCCGGGTAGAGGACGCCCTCAACGCCCTCACTGCGGAAGCCGATGCCCTGATGGGCGCCGCGCCCATCGAGCCGGCGCCGCCGGGCTCGGAAGGGGCGGCGCCATGATGCTGTCGCTTTACCGCTGGGCGACGACGCTGGGCGGCCCGGCCATCCGCTTCTATCTCGATCGGCGCATGGCGCGGGGCAAGGAAGACCCCGAGCGGTTCGGCGAGCGCCTGGGCCGGCCGGGAAGGCCGCGTCCCGCCGGGCCGGTTATCTGGGTGCATGGCGCCAGCGTCGGTGAAGCGATTTCCGTGCTGCCGTTGATCGAGCGGGTGCGGGCGTTGCGTCCGGAGGCGACCGTGCTGCTCACCACCGGCACCGTCACCTCGGCCCGGCTGATGGCCAAGCGGCTGCCGGAAGGCGCCATGCATCAGTTCGTGCCGGTGGATCGCGCCGCCTATGTCAGGTCCTTTCTCGACCATTGGCGGCCGGACCTCGCCCTGTGGGCGGAATCGGAATTCTGGCCCAACCTGATCGGCGAGACGGCGAAGCGGAATATCCCCATCGTGCTGATCAACGGCCGGGTTTCGGACCGGTCGTTCGCCCGTTGGGGGCGGCATCGCAAAACCATTGGCCAAATCCTGGGCGGCTTCCGCTTGTGCCTGGGCCAGTCGCAGCTGGATGCCGAGCGGCTCGCCGACCTGGGGGCGCCGGCCGTGGCCTCACCCGGAAACCTCAAGCTGGCGGCGCCGCCGCTGCCGGCCGATGCGGCGACGCTTGCCGATCTGCAAGCGCAGGTCGCGGGGCGCCCGGTGTGGGTGGCGGCCAGCACGCATGCCGGCGAGGAGGTATTGTGCGGGCGCGTGCACCGGCAGCTGGCGCCGAGCCACCCCGGGCTCCTGACCGTCATCGTGCCGCGCCATCCCGATCGCGGGCCGGGCATCGCCGCCGAGTTGGCCGCCGATGGGTTGGGGGTGGCCAGGCGATCGGCCGGCGGCGCGATCACCGCGGCCACCGAGGTCTACGTCGCCGACACCATCGGCGAGCTGGGGCTGTTCTACCGGCTGGCCGGGGTCGCCTTCATCGGCAAGTCGCTGGTGCCTTTGGGCGGCCAGAACCCGCTGGAGGCGGCGTGCCTCGACTGTGCGGTGCTGTTCGGCCCGCACATGGGCAACTTCCGCGAGATCGCGGCCCGGCTCAAGGAAAGCGGCGGCGCCGAGGAGGTGGCCGACGAGGCGGCGCTGGTCGCCGTGCTGGGGCGGCTCCTGACCGACGACGAGGCGAGGCACGCCCAGGGGGCCGCCGCTTCGGCATTTGCGAAGGCCGAGGCGCGGGTGCTGGAGCGCATCGTCGGCGAGTTGGCGCCCTTCCTGGAGGGCCTGGAGGACCGCCATGCGCGCGCCTGAGTTCTGGTGGGCACCGGAAGACGGCGGTGCCGCGGCGCTGCTGGAGCCAGCGGCCTGGGTCTATCAGGCCATCGCCCGGCGCCGCGCCGCTTCGGTGAGGCCGTGGCGGGCCGGGGTTCCGGTGCTGTGCGTTGGCAACTTGGTGGTCGGCGGCGCCGGGAAGACGCCAGTGGCCATCGACATCGCGGCCCGCCTGGTGGCCCGCGGCGCCTCTCCGCATTTTCTGTCCCGGGGCTACGGCGGCCGCCTGGCCGGCCCGGTTCGGGTCGAGCCCGACCGCCACACCTTTGCCGAGGTCGGCGACGAGCCGCTGTTGCTGGCCGACCGGGCGCCGACCTGGGTGGCCAGCGACCGCGCGGCCGGTCGGCCAGCAACAGC
>JACZKS010000180.1 GCA_014859895.1 Rhodospirillales bacterium | reverse complement strand
GGGTGGGGTAGGCTCGGGGCATGAGGATCAGACGAGCCCTATTGCAGGCAACCGGGGAGCGCTACTTCGTCGTCGCGATCAACCTGGCCACCATCGCCATCGTCTCGCGGCTGCTGACGCCCAAGGAGATCGGCGCCTACGTGCTCGGCATGGCGACGGTGGCGTTCGCGCTCGCGGTGCGGGAATTCGCCACCTCGGAGTTCCTTGTCCAGCGCGAGACCCTGGCGCCGGACGACGTCCGGACCTCGTTCACCATCCAGATGGGCCTCAGCCTTTTCATCGCCGCGGTGGTGTGGATGATCGCACCGGCCATCGCGGCGTTCTACGGCGCCGACGACCTGGAGCTGTTCCTGGAAGTGAGCCTGGTGGCCGTGCTCATCGAGGCGGCTTCGCTGCCCATCGTCGCCCTGCTGCGCCGCGACATGGCGTTCGGCAAGCTGGCGGTGCTGAACGTCTCGTCGTCGGCCGTCGGCGGGCTGGCGACCTGCGGCCTGGCCTGGCTCGGCTTCAGCACCATGAGCTTCGCCTGGGCCCTTCTGGCGTCGGCGGCGACGGCGGTGGTCCTTGCCATCTGCTTCCATCCCGACATCCGGATCTTCCTGCCCTCGCTGAAATCGTGGCGGATGGCGCTCGCCTTCGGCGGCTACAACGGCACCACCCGGGTCCTTGGCAAGGCCGCCGAGACCATCCCGCTTTTCGTCCTCGGGCGCGTCCTGCCGGTGGCGGCGGTGGGCCTTTACAACCGCGCCTCAATCCTGTGCCTGGTGCCCGACCGGGTGCTGCTGGCCGGCCTCGTCTCCATCGCCCTGCCGGCGCTGGCCGGCGAGTTGCGCGCCGGGCACAACCTGAAGGAGCCCTACCTGCGCGGCATCGGCTACATCGCGGTGGTCTACTGGCCGGCGCTGGCGATGCTGGCCCTGCTGGCCTATCCGATCGTCGATCTGGCGCTCGGGCCGCAGTGGCTGGAGGCCGTGCCCCTGGTGCAGATCATCGCGGTGGGCTACTTCTTTTGCGTGCCCCTGGTCCTCACGCAGTCGGTCCTGGTCGCCGTGGGGGCGTTCCGCGACTACCTGACGGCGACGTTGATCAGCAGCCCGTTCTCCATCGCCGTGATGTGCGCGGCCAGCTTCCTCGGCCTGAAGATGCTGGCGGCCAGCTACCTGATCGCGCTGCCGTTCCAGATGGTGGTGCAGCAGCACTTCATTCGCCGGCACATCGACGTGCAATGGCCGGACTTGGCCCGCTCGGTGCGAAGCAGCGCCATCGTCACGGCGGGCGCCGCGCTCGGCCCGCTGCTGGTCATCGCCGGAACGGGGTTCAGCTTCGAGCTGTCGGTCCCGGCGGGCATCGGGGCCGGGCTGCTGGGCGGGCTCTGCTGGGTCGCCGCCCTTTACCTGACGCGCCACCCGTTCCTGGACGAGATCCGCGACCTGATCGGATGGACCGGCCGCGCGGAATCATCCCTTTATTGGTTGTCATTCCCGCGCACGCGGGAATCCAGGGCAACCGCTCCGTCACTCGCCCTGGACCCCGCCTGCGCGGGGGTGACGGGGAAGGGCGGGGGTGACGATGGAGAATGATCCCGCTTGAGAAAATGCTCTATCCTTCGACGGGCTCGGGATAAGGTTTCCGCCCGGGCATCAGGCGGCGCAGCGTCGAGATGGCCCGCTGCATGCGCCAGATCGGTTCCGGCGCCAGCACGAAGGTCCCGCGCGAGCCGTCCTCGGGCGCCCATTTCTTCTTGTAGTCGTGCCCGGCGCCGAGGTCGAAGCCGGCCAAGCCTTCCCCGGCGGCGAAGGCGAAGGTCTGGTCGATCAGCCGGACGCCGATGCCGTGGTTGCGATAGTCGGGGTCGCCGTGGATCACGCCCGCCACCAGGTCGCCGCGATGAACGAAGTTCGTCGAGCCGGCGATCAACTTCTCGCCGTCATAGAGGCAGACCGTGTGGTGCAGGCCCCGGGCTTCAAGCGCCTCGGCGATCAGGATGCGGTCCTCGACGGCCGGGTCGGCGTCGGCCCCGTCGCGCCAGCGCTGGCTCCAATGGGTGATCACCCATCGCGCGGCGCCTGGGGGGTCGAGCGCCCAGGTGAAGGCGGCGCAACGGTTGCGGATGTTCTTGATGTGCCGCAGATAGTGGGTCTGGCGCCAGAACGCCTCGCGGTCGCCGGCAAGCGCCAGTCGATACACCGGCTGCGTCTCGAACCGCCGGATGCAGGGCGCCTCGGGCACCGGTTCGGTCATGCGCCACCAGGCGACGGGGATGGCGATATTGAGCGCGCGCAGGGCGGCGATGGTGGCGCCGGGACGGACGGGAAAGGGGACGCCGGGGATCAGCCATTGGGCGGCCGGTTCCCAGGTCAGCCGGGTCCGGCGTCGAAGGCCGATCACGGCCAGCGGCCGGCCGTCCTCGGTGACCAGCGCGGTGCGCTTTTCGGCCGGTCCCGGCGTCTGCATCAGGGTGCGGGTGAGGTCGTGCGGGCAAGCCTCCGGCTCGGGCAGGCAGGCGAGCGCGGCGTCGAGCTCGGCATGCCATTGACGGAACCAGGTCACCTTCAGACGAGACATCGGATTCGAACCCATCGTGCGCCCAACCGCCTTCAGCCGATTCCATAGACGGCGATGTCGCGGCCCGGGCCGAAGAACCGGAACAAGGCCTCGCGCCGGTAGCCCGGATGCCGGTCGAGGACGGCCGAGTGGGCGGGGTTGGCGTAGAGCAGCCACACCGGCCGGGGCCGCTTGCGGATGGAAGCATGGACCCTGTCGACGAACACCGAGAACAGAGCGGCATTGAAGGGGTTGTTCATGAACAGGATGTTCTGGTCCGGCTCGAAGTCGTAGCACAGGGCGTCCTGATGCAGGACCTCGATCTTGCCGGCGATCTTGCGCCCTTCGGCATACGTGATCACGTTCCTGCGGGCCGCCACGCAAAGCGCGCCGCCGAATTCTATCCCCACCGCGCGGGCGACGAAGGAATACGTCGCGGCCAGCAGCAGGGCCTTGCCCTTGCCGCAGCCGATATCGAGGAAGACGCTGCGTTCCGGAAAGGCCATCGACGCCATGACGTGGCGGAAATGCGCTTCGTTGACGGCCTGGTAGCCGGTCCCGTGGACGGCATTCTCGCCCACCACGTGGTCGAGCTCGATCGTCGGCACCTTGCCCGTCGTATCGGTGCCGTGCCGCAGATCGAAAAGCCGCGCCTCGATCCGGTTGGCCAGGATGCCCGCCCGCCCCTTCAGCACGGAGGCCCTGTCCCGGATCGTCCCGCGGCCTATCCGTGCCGCCAGCGGCCCGGACAAAGCGCCGGTCTTTTCCATGGACATAGGAAAGCGTGGTTTTTCCATGACTCCCCATTAGCTTGATTGTATTTATACAGTATTCATGCTAATTTGAACGATGACATATAAAGTCAAGTGTCGTCTATTACTATAGTTATTTAGAGGTACGCACTTCGACGGACGATTGGGGTCCTACTATACTTTTGGCGGAAGCCGGACGGGGGGCGCCGGCGCCTTCGGATGCAAGGGCTGGAAAAAGCATGAAGAGATGGACGTGGCTTGGAGGGATGGCGGGTCTGGCGGCGCTTGTGGCCGGCAGCCTGCGCGGCTTCGGCCTGGCCGGCGCCGAGCCGCCGGCACGCCCGGTTCCGGTGATGGCGGAAGCCGAGGTCTGGCCGGGGACGGCGCACCCGCCGGCCTTTCCCTTGCGGGTGCGGCCAGGCGCCCGCTTCCTGGAGGACGCCGACGGCGTTCCCTTCCTGGTCCACGCCGACGTGCCCGGCAACATCCTCTCGCAGCTGAGAAGGGAGGATGCGATCCTCTACCTCGACGACCGGCAAAAGCGCGGCTTCAACACGTTGTTCACCGGCCTGATCGAGAAGTACTATTCAAGCCATCCCCCGGCCAACGCCTACGGCGAAGTGCCCTTCGAGGTGGCGGGTGATTTCACCACGCCCATCGAGGCCTATTTCGCCCACGTCGACTGGTTCCTGGAAGAAGCCGGGCGGCGCGGCTTCCTGGTCGGGATGACGCCGGCCTGGCTCGGCTTCAAGGCCGGCAAGGAGGGCTGGTACCGCGAGATGGTGGCGAGCGGCCCCGAGCGCCTGCGCGAATACGGCCGCTACCTGGGCAAGCGCTACGCCCGTTTCGACAACGTGCTGTGGATTCACGGCGGCGACTACAACCCGCCCGACAAGGCCCTCGTGCGCGCCATCGCCGAGGGTATCCGCGAGTTCGACGGGCGCGCGCTCCACACCGCCCATGCCGCGCCGGGCTTCGCCGCGCTGGACGCCTGGCGGGGCGAGGACTGGCTGCAGATCGACACCGTCTATACCTACGGGCCGGTCTATCCGCCGACGCTGCAACAATACCGCGACCGCCAGCGGCTGCCGTTCATCCTCATGGAAAGCGCGTTCGAGAACGAGCACGGTGCCGACGAGCGGCGCCTGCGCGCCCAGGCCTATCAGGCGCTGCTGACCGGCGCCTCCGGGCACGTCTTCGGCAACAACCCGATCTGGCATTTCGACGCGCCGGGGATCTACGACGCGCCGATGACCTGGCGGGAGGCCCTGGCCAGCCGCGGCGCCCAGGGCGTCACCCACCTGCGCAACCTGTTTTCCACCGTCGACTGGACCCGGTTGGTGCCCGACGTGGACGGCCGGTTCCTGCGGGAAGGCCATGGCGAGGGGCCGGATCGCGCGGTGGCCGCGCTCGCCTCCGACGGCGCGTTCGGCCTCGTCTATCTGCCGTCCGCGCGCGCCGTCACGCTCGACGCCGGGCTTCTGCGAAACGGCCGCGCCGCGTGGAAATGGTACGACCCTTCCGGCGGCGCGTTCCGGGCGGCGGAGGAGGGGCCGGGGAACGGCCCCCTTGTGACGATGACGCCGCCGGGACAAAACGCCGCCGGCTACGACGACTGGCTGCTGATCGCGACCGCCGGGGGATGAGGGG
>JACZKS010000179.1 GCA_014859895.1 Rhodospirillales bacterium | reverse complement strand
ACCTTGACGCGCCGCCGCCGCCCAACGCCCTTCCCTGCGCCACGCGGATCGCCACCTTCTCCGGCCACGACGTGGCGCCGGACGCCGCGCCCGATTGGGCCGGCACCCTCGAAGACTTCCGCGCCGCCAACGTCGACGGCTTCACCCAGGCGGAATTCGCCAGCCTCATAGCCGACCTCGCCGCCGGCCGAGATCACCGTATCGGCGGCGGCGCCGGGGCCCCCGTCACCATCCGCCTCGCCCCGGAGCCCTCCGCATGAAGCTCGTCATCGAACGAACGGCGTTCGCCGCCCTGCTGTCCCGCGTCGTGCCCGGCGCGGCGCGCAACTCGACCATCCCGGTCTGGGGCGCCGTCAAGTTGACGGCGGACGCCGACGGCCTCGCCGCCGAGGCTACCGATGGCGACCGCATGGTCTCCGATCGCGCCATTGCCGAGGTTAGCCGCCCGGGCATCACCTGCGTCGAGGCCGACCGGCTGGACCAGATCGTGCGGGCGCTGCCGGGCGGCTCGCAGGTCGAGCTCGATATGCCGGAAGGCGAGCGCCTGACGCTGCGTTCCGGCCGCTCGCGCTTCACCTTCGACACGCTCTCCCCCGACGAATTCCCGGTGTTCGCCCCCATGGGCAACGCCACCACCTTCGCACTCGATATCCCCGCCCTGCGCCACCTGTTGCGCGCCGTGCGCTACGCGGTGTCGACCGAGGAGACCCGCTATTACCTCTGCGGCGTCTATCTCCATGTCGACAAGGGGGAGCTCAAGGCGTGCGCCACCAACGCCCATTGCCTCGCGCTGGCGTCGATCCCGACCCCCGACGGCGCCGAGTGCATGCCGGGCGCCATCCTGCCGTCACCCGCCATGGACCTGCTGTTGAAGCACCTGCCGGAGAAGGGCAACGTCGGGATCGAGGTCACCGACCGCGCCATGCGCTTCACGGTCGGCGACGCGGTCTGGCATTGCAAGCTGATCGACGGCCAGTTCCCCGACTATCCGCGCGTCATCCCCAAGGAAGGCCCGATCGAAGTGGTGATGGAAGTCAAGGCCGTCACCGCGGCCCTGAAACGGGTCAGCCTGATGGCCCACGCCGAAGAGAAGACCCGCTCGCGCAGCCTCGCCTGCGAGATCGCCGACGGCGCCATGACGCTGAAAGCCAGGGGCGAGACCGGCGAGGGCGAGGAGGAGGTCGAGATCAGCCTCACCGGGGCCCCGGTCACCATCGGCTTCAATGCCGCCTACTTCATCGCGGCGCTGGAGCATGCCGGCGGCGAGACCTGCTCGCTGCGCATCGTCGACCCGATGTGTCCCGGCGTCTTCACCAACCCCACCGATCCACGCGGCCTTCACATCGTGATGCCGACCCGGGTCTAGGAGGAAGCCATGGACAAGCCCGATCTCAACACCGCCGACGATGCCCAGTTGGTACGCGAACTGCTTCGGCGCGGCCATACCGTCTCGATGGCCGACTTCGAGCGGCCCGACTTCGACGCCTTCGACGGAGACCGCAGCTACAACGCCGAATGTGCCGTCGATCTGGCCCGCGACCTGCGCTTCGCCTACGACGAACTCAGGGGGGGGCGGCCCGCCTCGGCGCTCGCCATGCTTGAGCGCGTTCTCTTCCCCAAAAACCCGTCGCTGATGGCGGTCAAGTATGACCTCGCCCGCGCCGACCGCGACCCCGTCACCAACCGGCCCCGGGCCTGATGGAGACCGCCATGCGTCGCCGCGCCTTCCGCCCGTTCCGCGTCCTCACCCCCACCGGCTGGTGGATCGTCGCCTTCGCCGGCGCCACGGCGCTGACGCTGGCGCAGATCGCCATGGAGGTCCGGCTGTGATGCCCGCCCACCGGCCGCCGGTCGAAGGGCCGGCCACAGAGTGCCGCGATCCGGCCGCCCTGGCCCGCATGGCCGAGGGCGCCGCCGGCGCCGAGGCCCGCTGGCTGGCCAAGCTGTCGGGCCTTCACGCCGGGCGCCTGGGCTGGCCCTTCGAGGACTGCCCCTTCACCGTCGCCCAACCCGAGCTGCGCGCCACCTGGCTCTACTACCACCACGTCGGCGGGCGCGCCGTCGCCGAGGCCCGCCACGCCGCCACCGCCGACCTATTGGAAGGAATGCGCGCATGACCGCGCTGGCGCACCTCGCCACGGAAACGGTGTCCGCTCCCCTGCCGTGGGCACAGACAGTCTCCGGCCGCGCCTTCCCCCTTCTCAACCCCACGCCTGCCGACGTCGACTTCCGCGACATCGCCGAGCACCTGGCCAAGATCCCGCGCTACTGCGGCGCCAGCCCCACGCCCTATTCGGTGGCCCAGCACAGCGTCGTGGTGGCCGGGTTGCTGCCCCTCGAGGCCCGCCCCTACGGCATCCTGCACGACGGCAAGGAATTCGTGATCGGCGATCTGCTGACCCCGGTCAAGGAAGCCTTGATCCTGCTTGGCGCCGGCGACGCCCTGGCCCGGCTGGAGGCGCCTATAGACGCCGCCATCCACGCCGCCGCCGGCCTGCCGTGGCCGCCGCCGCCCCACATCGCCCGCATGGTCAAGGCCGCCGACATGGTGGCGCTGGCCACCGAGAGGCGCGACCTCCTGATAGACGTCCCGCGGGACATCGCGCTTCCCGCCCCGGCGCCCTTCGTCATCGTGCCGTGGTCCTGGCACCGCGCGCTTGACGTCTTCGCCGACCGCTGCCGCCGCTGGCTGGTGCTGCCCGACCACCAGGCCGCGCGGCTGGAGATCTGACCATGGACACCATCGACAAGGCCCAGCTGATCGAGGAATTCCACCGCGCCGAGGCGCTGGCCCGTATCACGACGGCCCACACGCCGACGACCGGCGCCGAACACTGCCGCGTCTGCGGCGACACCATCCCCGAAGCCCGCCGCCTGCTGGTGCCGGGAACCGACCTCTGCGTCGAGTGCAAGGCCGAACAGGAGGACTAGCCATGCCGTTGACCGTGATCTCCGGGGGCGCCCCCGGCGCCGCCAAGCCGTGCCCGCGCCCCGCCAACGATTCTCTTCCGGCCACCGCCCTGGCCCGCTGGCGCCAGCAGGCCAAGCGCATCCTCGCCAACCCTCAGGCCTGCCCGAGCCTGCGCTCGCTGGCCTGGGAATTCCTCCGCCAGCACCGGGAAGCCCTGTCATGACCGCCAAGGCCAAGCTCACCGAAGTCCAGATCGCCGAGATCCGCGCACTCGCCGCCGGAGACCCGCCGATCGCCAAGACCGAGATCGCCCGCCGCTTCGGCGTCCACCACTCCCAGATCAGCCGCCTGCTGGCCGGCAAGGCGCATGGCGGCCAGGTCGAGACAAAGGCGGACCCCGGCCCGCTCGCCATGATTCCTTATAACTGGCTTCTGCCCCCCACCGGCAATCCGCGCACGATCTTCAATGAAGAGAAGCTGGCCGCTTTGGCGGAGACCATCGACGATCGTGGTGTGTTGGAGCCTCTGCGCGTCCGGCCCGAACCCGACGGCGGCTTCTTTCGGGTCGAGGTCGGCGAGCGCCGTCACCGCGCCATCGGCCGCCTGGTCACGGCGGGCCGCCGGCAAGCCGACTGGCCCATCCCCTGCGTCGTCGTCGCCGCCGACCGCGATAGCGCCGATGTACTTCTGGACCAGTTGGCCGAGAACATCGGGCGGGCCGACATGGAACCGCTTGACGAGGCGGACGCCTTCTCCCGGCTGGTTAATGGCGAGCCCCCCGTCCGTACCGCCGACATCGCCCGCGCCGTGGGCCGCACGCAGCGCTACGTCCAGGCCCGCCTCGCCCTGGTGCGCCATCTCGACCCCAAGGTCAGAGACGCCCTGGCCGCCGGCAAGATCAAGCTGGCACAGGCCGAGGCCTTGACCGACGCCGACAAGGCCGAGCAGATCGTCCTTCTCCCCGTCATCGTCGCCGGCCAACTCAAGACAGAGGCCGACGTGCGCTCCGCGCTGGTCAACCTGCGTGCCGAACTGGCTGACCACGAGGACATTGCCGGCAGCCATGAGCCGTTGGTGGTCGGCAGGGATGAGGGCGACCCCGGTCCGCTCCCAACCGTTGCCGAGATGATGGCTGGCGAGGCGAGCGGCGGGGCCGACGACAGTCTCGATGACGAACGCGCGGAGGCCTGCGAGGAAATGGCGGCCGAGGCGGAAGCCGCCATGCGCGAAGGACGCGGTTACGAACCGCCGCCGAAAGCGAACGCCGTTCGCCAGATGGCCCAGCCCGGCCCCGCGAACGACACCGCCAGCGCCGCCTTCCCGCCCTTCCGCCACTTCCGCGTCCTCGCCGCCGAGCCCGACAGCGACAACATGCCGAAGACGATGGTGATCGAGAACGTCATCACCAACAAGCGGGCCCACTTCACCCGCACCGACATAGGAACCGCAGAGGCGGAGGAATAGGCCATGTTGGTCCCAACCCCCTCAGCCTTCCGCCAGTTGCTGGCCGAGCGCAACGTGGCCCTTCCGCTCTCGGTCTCGCCAGATGATCCCGCCGTTGTCATCGACGATCATGGCAACGACGTCATCACCGTCGACCCCAACGGCTGGCGCGGCAACGCCGACGTCGCGGCGATCTCGGCCCTGATCGTCGAGGCCGTCAACGCCTCCGGCGGCTACTTGCGGTTCACGCTGGCCGCACTGGTGAACGAGGTCATCGCCAAGACCGAAACCGCCGGCGTGCCCCCGGCCGAGCCGGATCCGGAATGCGCCTGCCGGCCGGCGGGATGGGGCGAATGATGGACGCCGTTGCGCTGCCCCTCAACGACATCCCCAAGCCGCCGATCCCGAGGCCGACGAGTGACCTGGTGGTCGAACAGCTTCGCCGCTGGATGTTCCAGCCGCGCGAGTATGTGAGTGCGCGCGAGTTCGATCCGGGGACCGGCACGCTGTCGACCGGCCGGCGTCTGGACCTGTTCTGCATCGCCACCGCGCCGAGCAAGCGCAACTGCCAGCGCGTCGGGATCGAGGTGAAGATCAGCCGATCCGACTGGCTGCGCGAGCTTCGCACCCCGGAAAAGCGCCGCGTAGCCCTGCGGATCTGCAATAAGTTCTACATCGCCGCACCCGTCGGCGTCGTGAAGCCAGAGGAGTTGCCGGACGGCATCGGCCTGATCGAGTGCCCCTGGGACATGATTTTCTTTGACCGCAGACGGTGGGGCGGCAAGGCCGAATGGGTTTGGGACTCGCCGAAGCAAACCGTCAAGGCCGAGTGGCGCGACACGCCCGCGCCGACGTGGTCGCTCGTGGCCTCGTTTGGGCGACGGGTGGCAGACGAGAAGGTGTCCGACAAGGGAGAACCGTCATGAGCATCATCGACGAGATCGCCGCCGAAGTGGCGCGCGCCACCGTGAAGTTCCCGACGTGGCCGACCGACCCCCTGCACGCCGTGGCCGTGCTGGGCGAGGAGTTCGGCGAACTGACCAAGGCCATGCTCCAGCTCACCTACGAGCCGCACAAGACCAGCGCCGAAGATGTCCGCAAGGAAGCCGTGCAGACGGCCGCCATGGCGATGCGGCTTCTGATGAGTCTCGACAGGTATACCTACACGCCGGGCACCCAACACCGGCAGGGGGATGCTCTATGAAGACGCTGCGCAAGCTCCCGATCAAGGCCGAGACGATCGACGCGCAGAGCGGGAAGGTGGTCAAGACCGAGATGGTCACGGCCGGCATCCTCCCGCCCGCCGCGACCGCCTGTCCGATCTGCGGGCGCAACCCGGCCCATCCGGCCGATCAACCGCACGACGCGCAGTCGCTCTACTACCAGTACAGCTTTTTCGGTGAGCACGGCCGCTGGCCAACATGGAAGGACGCCATCGCCCATTGTCCGGAGGGCGTCAAACAGCACTGGGAAGCCGAGCTGCGGCGCCTCGGCGCATGGACGGAGCCGCCGCCGCGCCGCGAGACAGGAGGTACCGCGCGATGAAAAGCGAACGTTTCGAACATCCCGACAAGAACGGATTCTTCCACTGGGACGGCGGACGAGTGTGGGCCTTCGACGGGGACCGCTATGTCCTTCGCGGCAAGAACGGCACCGAAATCGCCGTGATGGCGAGGGTCGAAGACGGCGTCGAGTTCTACCGCGAGGGCGAAGATGAAACCGATGTCGATCCCGTGACCGAGATCGACGGCGAGCATTGGGATTTCCTGATCAAGCCGGCCGGCGCCACCGATCGTTTGGCCCTGCACATCACCATCACCGGGGACACGGCGGAAGTCGACGTCGCGGCGCTCGACCAAGCGCTCTCCGGCAAAAGGGAGGGCGGTGACGGCCTCGTCTATCACCCCAAGGAAAGGATCACGCCATGAACCACATTGACCCTACCACAACTACGTTGCCGGCGATCGGCGAACCGTTCGGCGGCGGCTTCTGCGCCGGCACCTTTCTGCTGGAAGGCAGGCTCCACGCCCTGATCGTCGCGCCGAAGGCCGAGGGCGAGACCGAAGCCGCTTGGCGGACCAGTGAAGAGGACAGGTGGCCGGCCCGGTCCCTGCGCGACGGCCTCGCCAACTCGGAAGCGATCAACGACGACAGCCACCCCGCCGCCAGGTTCTGCCGCACGCTCGCCATCGGTGGCTATGACGACTGGTACCTGCCCAGCCGGCACGAGGCGGCGCTTCTGGCCGAGACCCTGATGCCGGGCGACGGCTTCGTTCCCGAACAGACCTCGGCCGAGGCCTTCCAGGAAGGCGGGCCGGAGGCCTTCGAGCGGCGCGCGTATTGGACCAGCACGGAACTGGAGTCCGGCTCCGCCTGGTACCAGAACTTCGACTACGGCCACCAGTACTACAGCCACAAGGGCTGGCGGTGCCGGGTCAGGGCCGTCCGCAAATACCCCCTTTAACCATTGATCCATTTCCCGGCCGCTCCGGCGGCCGGGCGGATTTGCTCAGGAGATCACCATGAACCACATTTCCACCAAGACCCCCCTTCCCGCCATCGGCGAACTGTTCGGCGGCGGATATTTCGCCGGCACCTATATCGAGAACGGTGCCCTCCACGCGCTGATCGTCGCCCCCAAGGCCGAAGGCGAGGCCGAAGAGATGGAATGGGGAGCCGCTGGCGAGACGGCCTCCCGATCGCTGATCGATGGCTTGGCCAACAGCGACGCCATCAACGACGACAGCCACCCGGCCGCCAGGTTCTGCCGCGCGCTCGCCATCGGCGGCTTCACCGACTGGCACCTGCCGGCGCTCGACCAGATGTCGGTCTTGCGGGCCAACCTGACCCCTGAGAACGACCACGTCCCGGGCCAGACCACCGCCGAGGCTTTCAAGGAAGGCGGGCCGGAAGCCTTCGAGACCGACGACGCCTACTGGGCCAGCACGGAATGGTCGGCCGGCGACGCCTGGTACCAGCACTTCGGCTACGGCAACCAGGGCAACTACCTCAAGGGCTGGCGGTGCCGGGTCAGGGCCGTCCGCAAATGTCCTCTTTAACGATTAACCATTTCCCCGGCCGCTTCGGCGGCCGGGGCGCGGCCTGAGGAGATTTTGCATGGCGCGCGCCACTGATCTGCCGATCTACCGGGCGGCCTACGACCTGTTGCAGCTTCTGGCGAAGCTGACGCAGCAGTATCCGCGCGGCTATCGGCAGGGACTGGCGCGCGAGGTCTTCGCCGAAGCCCAGGCGGTGGTGGTCGGCGTGTTCCGGGCCAACACCACCACCGACAAGGCCCCGATCCTGGAAACGCTGCGCGAGCATCTGGAAACGCTCAAGCTGCTGCTGCGGCTCTCCAAGGACCTGCACCTGATCTCCCCCGGCCAGTTCGGGTCCACGGTCGAACTCACCGACGCCATCGGCAAGCAGGCGTCGGGATGGCTCAATTATGCAAGGAATCGCGCCTGATGCCCGAAGGTCATGGCTTTCGCGCCCGAGCGCATCATTTGGTCGGGGTAGCGGCGGCGTCGATGCCGCTGGCCGTCGCTCCAAGCGCCATGGCGGATACGGCGGGCCTGCTCCCCCGCGCGTCCCGGCGCAGCTCGGCCGGCGTCGATGCCCCGGCGGCGAAGGCCGCCAATCGATTTGATCGGGCGCGCGAGCGCCCGGGGCAATCGCCGGCCCGGCCTGTAAACCCCCGACTGTCCGGCTACGCCTGGTACCAGAACTTCGACAACGGCAACCAGAACAACAACAACAAGGGCTGGCGGTGCCGGGTCAGGGCCGTCCGCAAATGATCATTCCCATGCCGTCGGAGATCACCGTGGACCAGCTTTTCGAGGCCTACTACGACTGCCGGAAGAACAAGCGCACCACCCGCTCCGCCCTCGCCTTCGAGGTGAACCTGGAAGCCAACCTGATGGCCCTGCTGAGCGAGCTGCGCGACGGCACGTGGACGCCGGCGCCGGCGACCGTGTTCGCCATCACCCGGCCGAAACCGCGCGAGGTGTGGGCCGCCGCCTTCCGCGACCGCATCGTCCACCATCTGGTCTACCGGGCCATCGCGCCCCTGTTCGAGCCCGCCTTCATCGCCGATTCCTGCGCCTGCATCCCCGGCCGCGGCACGCTCTACGCCGCGGGCCGGCTGCGCCGCCACCTGCTGAGCGCGACGGAAAACTGGAGCCGGCCGGTCTTCGTGCTCAAGGCGGACATCGCCAACTTCTTCGGCTCGATCCGCCATGGCGACTTGTTCGCCATGCTGGGCCGCCGGGTCAAGGACCCGACGATGCTCGATCTCATCCGCAAGCTGGTGTTCCAGGACGTGCGCCGGGACGCGAGCGTGCGCGGCGAGGCGCGTCACATGGCCCTGGTGCCGCGCCACAAGAGCCTGTTCAACGCGCCGCCGGCAACCGGTCTTCCCATCGGCAACCTGTCCAGCCAGTTCTTCGCCAACGTCTACCTCGACGGTCTGGACCAGATGGTCAAGCGCCGCCTCGGCATGCGGCATTACGTCCGCTACGTCGACGACATGGTCCTGGTCCATCCCGACCCGAAGGTGCTGTTGGCGGCGGCCGACGCCATCCGGGAACACATGGCCGGGATCGGCCTCGCGCTGGCCGAGCACAAAACCTTCGTCGCGCCGGCCGAAAAGGGCGTCGACTTCGTCGGCCACGTCATCCGCCCATACCGATCGTCCGGCCGCGCCAGGACCCATCGCGCGGCGCTCGGCCGGCTCGCCGCCCTGCCCGCCGGGGATAGGGTCGCCAGCTTCAACGCGTACCTGGGCCTCTATCGCCACGCCGGAAGCCGGTCGCAGTCCATCGCCATCTGCCGCCTCGCGCTGCGGCGCGGGCTCGCGGTGGCGGCGGACCTGAGCAAAGTTCGCAGCCACCGTCCGCCTGAAAGGAGTTATGGCCGTGCGCGTTTCCGCTGACCTGTATCAAGACATCAGGGCCTGGATGATGGCCAACGATCCAGATTGCCCGGAGATGATCGAATGGGCCGAGAACATCCAGGCCCCTACGAAGGCTGAGGACCTCGCCGGCGAGATCGTTTGGATCATCCTTTGCGCCGGCCGAAGCGCCCAGTCCGCCCGCACCATCGAGGCCAAGGTGTGGGCCGCCATCCGCGGCGGGACGCCGGTCGTGGATGCCTTCGGCTATCGCGCGAAGGCGGGGGCGATCGAGGCCCACTGGCAGAACCGAGCGTCGCTGTTCGCCCAATGCCGGGAGGCGCTTGACACCGCTGATCTGGCGCGCCTAGTCGCCTGGTGCGGGGCGCTTTCCTACGTGGGCGATGACACGAAGTGGCAGTTGGCCAAAAACATCGGCGCCGACGTCTGCAAGCCCGACATCTGGCTTTGCCGCCTCGCCGGCTTCCCCGACAAGCCGCGCCGGCCGGAGCGCATCCGATTCCCGGCATGCATGGATCTGTGCCGCCCACTGGCGGAGGCGACCGGCGACCGCATTGCCACCGTGGATTCTGTGCTCTGGCTCGCCTGCAACAAAGGTGTCCTCGTGCCGTCGGCCGAGGCGGTCGCCTTCCACCCCCGCGCCATCACCGCCCGCCCAATCCTGGCCAGCGAACCAAGCCTGTTCGATTGAGGAGAGTGCCAATGACCAGACCTTACCTTCCCGCAATGGATGCTCTGGAAATACTGCGCGAAATCGCCGCTGGCAGGATTGGCGTCGACAGTATTTGGCCGCGCCAGTTTGAGGATGGCGATCACGCCGATCTCTATGTGATGGCGGGCGGTCACCGCCTCGTCATCTTCAACGACGGCGGGGACTTGGATTACCTCGACAACATGACGTCGGCCGACGGTCGCCATGGGAAGTTCGAACAGTGGGTGGCCGAGTTGGGCGGCAGCCTTAATGATCCCATACGCATGCTTTCGGGTGATGATGAAAAAGCCCTCATGACGATCTTAGCCGCGGCGCCGGTGGCGGCCTCGCGTTCCGGAGACTAGTTCCATGCTCCGCCCCCTCAAATGGTTTGGCACCGCCTGCGCCCTTTCCGGCGCCCTGCTGGTCGCCGCCAACGTCCCGGCCTCCGGCTGGGGCTTCGTCCTCTTCCTCGCCTCCTCTGCCTCCTGGCTGGCCGTGGCGGCCGTCACGCGGGACGGGGCACTGGCCGCCATGCAGGCCGGCTTCACCGCCGCCAACCTGCTGGGCATATGGAGGTGGCTGCTCGCCTAGCCGATCGCCATGCCGACGCGCGCCCCCACCTTCCGGCCGAACGATCCGCCGCCCCTCGATTGGGACGAGGCGGTCGAGGAGTTGGCGCGCATTCTTGCCAGGAGCATCGCCCGGCGTCATCATGCGGCGGAGGTCGACCCGCCGCGTGAGGAACCCGAGCCATGCGCGTAGCCGTCTACGCCCGATACTCTTCCGAACATCAGAACGAGCGCTCGATCGACGACCAGGTGAGGCTGTGCCGCGAGCACGCCGACCGCCTGGGATGGATGATCGTCGAGGTCTACGCGGACTATGCCATCTCGGGCGCCCACCTGGGGAGCCGGCCGCGCGCCCAGGCCCTCATGGAGGACGCCAAGACCGGGCGCTTCGACATCGTGCTGGCCGAGGCGATGGACCGCCTGTCGCGCGACCAGGAAGACATCGCCGGCATCTACAAGCGCCTGGTCTTCGCCGGCGTCCGCATCGTCACCGTGTCCGAGGGCGACGTCTCCGAGCTGCACGTCGGCCTCAAGGGCACGATGAATGCCCTCTTCATCCGAGAGCTTGCCATCAAGATCCGCCGCGGCCAACGCGGCCGCGTCGTCGCCGGCCGCAGCCCGGGCGGCCTCTCCTACGGCTACACGGTCGCCAAGGAATACGACGCCAAGGGCGAGCCGGTGCGCGGCGGCCGCGCCGTGAACGATGATCAGGCCGAGGTCATCCGCCGGATCTTCCGCGAGTACGCGGCCGGCATGAGCGCGCGCGCCATCTGCCATGGTCTCAACGCCGATGGCGTTCCCGGCCCCAACGGCGGCGCCTGGCGCACCTCGACCATCGCCGGCAACCGGGCCCGGGGCTCGGGCATCCTGTGGAACGACGGCTATCGTGGGCGGCTGGTCTACAACCGGCTGCGCATGGTGAAGGACCCCGACACCGGCCGGCGCCTCTCCCGGCCCAACCCGCCCTCCGAATGGCTGATCGCCGAGGCGCCCGATCTGCGCATCGTCGATGAGGCCACATGGGCGGCCGTCCAGGCGGTGCACGAGCGTTACGCCCACTCGGCCGGCACGCCACGGCCGAAGCGCCCCCGCCACCTGCTGTCCGGCCTCTTGCGCTGCGGCGTCTGCGGCGGCGCCTACGTCACCTATGCCACGGACAAGGCCGGATGCGCCGCCCGCCGGGACTGTGGCCCCTGCGCCTGCGCCAACGACCGCACCGTGAAGATCTCCGACGTCAATGTCCGTGTGTTGGGCGGCCTCAGGGACCGCCTGCTGCGGCCCAAGGCGCTGGCCGCCTTCGTCTCCGCCTATGACAAGGAGCGTAAGATCCTGGCCAGCGAGAAGACGTCGCGCCGCAAGCGGGACGCGCAGCGCCTGGGCGAGCTGGGCCGATCGATCACACGTGCCGTCGACGCCATCTGCGAAGGCACGGCGACGCCGGAACTCAAGCGCCGGCTGGTCGAGATGGAGGCCGAGAAGGCGAGACTGGAATCTGAGATGGCCAGGGAGAAGCCCGACACCGTCGTGTCGCTGCACCCGGCCGCGCTCGAGGAGTACCGCCGCAACGCCGAGCAGCTGTTCGACGCGCTGGCCGCCGACAGCCTGGCGCAGGCCGAGGCGGCCACGCTGCTGCGGGCCGTCATCGATCGCATCGACGTGGTGCCGCTGGACGGCCGCGGCTGCTATGACCTCAAGGTGGTGACCCGCCTTGAAACGCTGATCGGCCTGGCACATGGGCGCCAGGCCGATCGGTTGTTAGAAGTGGTAGCGGAGGAGGGATTCGAACCCCCGACACAAGGATTATGATTCCTCTGCTCTAGCCAACTGAGCTACTCCGCCAGAGGAGCCCGCGTACGCTTGCGGTGGCAGCGTAATAAGCTCAAATCCGCGCCCGAGTCAAGCAAAGTGGACCGGCCGCCGAGGGTCCTGTGGAGGCCCGATGCGGAGCCCCCGGCCGTCCCGGAACGACAGGCCTTAAGCCTGCACCGGCTTTGCCGATACGGCACAGGCAATGATGGCGGCGACGAACATCAACAGCAAGCCGATGCCGATCACCGCCGTACGAAGCGCCCCGATGGTGGCCGTGAATTCCGCCCGGTCATGAGCAACGACGGCCACGCCCAACCGCCGGCCCGATGGGTCGTGGACGGGGCCGGCCAGAATCGCCGATGCCCGATCGCCCAGCCGGTGTTCGCGAAGGATGGTTTCCCCGGCTGCGGCCCGGCGCAGTTCGTCCCCGGTCAGCCAGGCGGCGCCGGCCAGCGTAGCCCCCACCGGCGTAATCTTTCCCTCGCGCACCGCAAACAGGGCGACGTCAATCCCCGACTTCTGTTTGAAATCGTCAAGAATCGGGAGGACGCGGAATGAGGCGGGCGTGCCGGCGGCGGGCTCCAGCCCCGACACCAAGTCCCGGCCGTCGCCGTTCAGCCCGGCGACGCGCGGCATCCCGAACAGATCGCTGCCGATGCGGTCGATCTGGCGGAACGGCGGCGCATAGGCGGCCGTCACAAACCCGGCGTGGGGGCGGCCGACGCGCCCCTCTTCGCCAAAACCGAAACCGGCCGCAAGAACGTCCGTTCGATCGGCGGAAGCATCGTCGAAAGCGGCCACCGGGGCGGGATCACCGGCGAGGATCATGCCAAGATTGCGGAAGTGTCCGTCAAGTTCGCGCTTTTCGGCTCGGGCAACCATGCTTTCCAAACCAAACATGTTGGAAGCCGAAAAAATCACCGCGACAAACGAAAGCGATATGAGGGTCCATAATACAACGGTTGTGTTCAGCTTTCTCGGTCTAGTCATAGTGGGCGGTTCCTCGTTTTTTTTGGTTTTCGAGCGGATTGCTATGGCACGACGTTCGCCATGTCAAACGACGAATGCGAAAAAACCGGCCGGGCCGCCGGAAACCGGCCCGGCGTCTTATGAAGCCTTGATTTCCGGCATTTTTCCCAACGCCTTCTCCCGCTCCCGGGGTGGCAACCCATGGCCACAGCAACAGGCGACTCCGGCCCACCCAGCCACATTACAAATCCTTAATGAGGTCGCCATCCGCCGGTAACCCGACAGCGGATACTCTGTTCTCGTCGATTTGATAGAGAGTTCCGGTCGAGGCCCGTCGCCGAGCAAGGCGACCCCAAGGGGAGGAGACCAAGGTCCCCCGTGGTCCTCCTACCCTCGGCCTTGCATCGATCGTCCGTCGCTTCAGCGCCTCTCGGCGGCGGCGCGGCGGGTCTCCCGGAACTTTCGGTTGCATTAGGGTTTCCCGCGTCCGGCCGCAAAAGCCGGACACTCGCCCTGGCCGGCGCCGCCGGTTCCCGATTCTGCAAAAAATCGCTAGATCCCGGGATTCCTGCGGCGCCGGCTGCCCCCCCCGCGCGGCAACCGCCATGCACATAGAAATCACAACGATGCCACGGAATTGTCACGCCCTGCCGGGCTATCCTCCATCGTCGCCTGGGATGACGGCGTAATCCGGCGAAGATGACCGCGGCCGGGGCGACAATGGGGGAAACTGTCCGCGCATCGTGGGCAGGAGGTTCTTTTATCTGGACTGACGGAGACGGTTCGCCATGCCCAAGTTGCTTTCCTTGCCCAGCCGCCCACTCTCCCACCGCCGTCCCGCGCGTACCCCCCCTTCCCGGCGGCGTGATGTCCTGGCCGAGATCAATACCGCCAATGAGTGCCTGTTGTTCCTGGTGTCGGCCATGTTCGGCGCCAACCGTCCGTGCCAGCGGATCGGCGGCTCCTGCTCCAAGATCGGCGATCTCCTTACCTTTCTCCAGCGCCGCTTCGCCGAGGAGGAGCGGATGATGGATGATTTCGGTTATCGGCCGGCGGGCCTCCACCGGGCCGAGCACCGCGCGATCCTCGCGCGTCTCGAAACCATGCACAGTACCCTCGAGTGCGGCAAGTACGATGCCGACGCCGTCCTCGCCTTCCTGGAATCGTGGGTGATCGATCACATCGAAATCCACGACAAGCCGCTGGGGCAATACTTGGCCATTTCCGATATGGAAGGTGACATCCCCGCTCCCCGCGCACCTCGCCGGGACAGCCACGTCACACACCACTAATCAGGAATTCGGTCTTTGCGGATCGGCGGATTTCGCCAGGCGCTCGTCTGCGAGGCGCTTGGCCTCCGCCTCTTGTGCAGGAGACAACTCGTCAAGCAATCCCTGGCGCACCGCGTCGCTGACCCTGAGACCGGAGGCTGCCGCCATGTTCAGCCACATCAGGGCACGCTGGGGATCGCGCTTGACCCCTTCGCCGCGAGCATAAAGGGTGGCCAAGCTTAACCGAGCCTGGGCGGTACCGCCGTCCGAGGCTTTTTCGTAGAGCGAGGCGGCCATCGCGGCATTTGCCGGCACCCCTTGGCCACGTTCGTACATGAGGGCGAGGTTGTATTGGGCGCGCGGCGAACCGCCATCGGCCGCCTTGGCGTACCAGCGAGCCGCCTCGGCAAAATCCGCCGGCACGCCGCGTCCCTGATAATAGAGGACACCCAGACGGGTCTGGGCCTGCACGTGGCCCTGCTCGGCCGCCTTGCGATACCACTTGGTGGCACTCGCCATGTCGTTATTGCCGCGCACCCCGGCTTCGTACATGACGCCGAGATAGAACTGGGCCTCGACATTGCCGGCCTCGGCGGCCCGCTCGTACCAGCTCATCGCCTGGCCGAAGTTCTGGGGCACCGGAACCTCGGCCGCCGCCGCGGTTGATATGCCGATCAGCGCCGCGACGAGGCCCGCCCAGAACGCCACACGATTCATCCACTCCTCCAGAACCCTGGCCGCCGGGCGGAGTGTAATACGGTTTTTCAAAAACATCTAGATGTTGTGGGGTTTTACCTGCACGCCACGAAGGGTGGATATCGAAACGGCGTATCAACCGCCGCCGTCAGACCCGCACCTCGACCAGCGTGCGGCCGCGCACCCGACCGGCCAGGATGTCGGCCCCGCGACCCGCCACCTCGGCCAGCGGCACCGACTGCGTCATCCACTCCAGCCGATCGAGCGGAAACTCGTTGGCCAGCCGTCGCCACGCCGTAACCCGCCGTTCGGCAGGGCAGAAGGCCGAATCGATGCCGAGCAGGTTGACGCCACGCAAGATGAAGGGAATGACCGATCCAGGGAAGGTCGGCCCGGCGGCGTTGCCCACGGCCGCGCATGAGCCATGCGGCCTGAGCCCCGCCAACACGGTGGCGAGCGGAGCACCGCCGACGTTGTCGATGGCGCCGGCCCAGCGCGCCGTTTCGAGCGGCCTTTGCGGCCCATTGGCCAGTTCATCGCGCCCGATAAGGACGGTGGCGCCGAGCTCGCGCAGGTAGTCGTGCGTCTCGGCCCGGCCGGTCGCCGCCGCCACCCGATAGCCGAGCGCCGCGAGCAGGGCGACGGCAATGCTCCCCACCCCGCCGGCGGCGCCGGTAACCAGGACTTCGCCCTCGTCGTAAGGACTGAGCCCATGCTCCTCCAGGCTCATCAGGGCCAGCATGGCCGAAAGCCCGGCGGTGCCGATGGCCATGCTCTGGCGAAGCGACAGGCCGGCCGGCAGCGGCACCAGCCAGTCGGCATTGACCCGCGCCCGCGTCGCGTAGCCGCCCCACCGCACTTCGCCGACCCGCCAGCCGGTAAGGATGACCGGATCGCCAGGCTTGAAGGCGGGCGAGGTCGAGGACTCGACGGTGCCCGCGAAATCGATGCCAGGAATGTGGGGATAGGCCTTCACCAAACGGCCGATACCACCCAGGATCATGCCGTCCTTGTAGTTGACGGTGGAATAGGCCACCGCAACGGTGACGTCTCCTTCCGGCAACGTGTCTTCGTCGAGTTCCTGAACGGCGGCCGTCACCTTGCCGTCCACCTCTTCCAAAACCAGGGCCGTGAAACGCTCCGCTTTCGCCATGCTTTCCTCCCCTTCGGACAGGCTCGCCGTCTGCGCCCCCATTCTAGAGCATTGCCCGCCTTTGTTGAATTCTTCCGAGAAGCGCCCTCCCCTCCCGGCTAAATCAATAGGGCCGTTCCGTACATGACGGCAAGTCCGGCGCCGAATCCAGCGAGCCCGCTGCCGGTAATCCAGCCGTCGCCCGCGGCGGCGGCCCGCCGACCGATGAAAGCGCCGACCTCGACGATCACCTGGAGGATGGCGCCCGCCCCGATGCCGAAGCACAACACTGCCCAATGCGGCGCGAAGGCGAAGACCCCGGCCCAAGTCCCGGCCACGGCCGGCAGTCCGGCGACGGCGGCCAAACCGGCGAACAGCGGCCAACCCGGCCGCTCGCCCACCAGCGGCGCCGAGATGCCGACCCCTTCGGTCACGTTGTGCAACATGAAACCGACAATCAGGAAGGAGGCGAGCGCAGTTTCGCCGATGGCGAAGGACGCGCCGATGACCAGTCCCTCGCCCAGGTTATGCAAGCCGATGCCGAGCGCGATGTAAAAGGCCAGCGCGCGGCCCTCCGGCCGCCGGCCGCCCCGCCGTCCGATCCACATCAGCGCAAGGAAGGTGCCCCCCGCCGCCAGCCAGACAGCCAGCCCGGCCTGCAGGCCGGCGGGCGCCCTCGCCGCCGCCTCCATTCCCTCTTCCAGGGTATCGATCAGCAGGAAGGCTAGCAGGCCGATGGTCAGCGCCAGAACGAAGTCGAGGCCGCGGCGCGAGACTTGTCGGAGCAGTGGGAAGAACAGCATGCCGGTTGCCACCGGCACCACGCCAACCATCAGGCCGACCACGGCAAATACGGCGAAATCGGCGGGGCTCCGGCTTGGGGTCGCCGCCGCCACGGCGATGGTGTGCTCGAACGTCGTCCCCGTCGACGTCACCACCGTAACGACGTGCGGCTCGCCGGCGGTCCACGGATAGGGAATATCGAGGCGGGCGGTGGCCAGCCGGCCGAGGGGAGCGTCGGGGGTGAGCGTGAATTCCCAGTACGCTCCATCCACCTGGACCTGGGCGATGGAAAGCGGTTCCCAGGCTCCCGAGCGCACCGTCAGATGCAGGCCCTCGCCATCCAACGTCGCCCGCTCGACGGTCAACTCTTCGGCCGGCGGCACTCCGGCGGACAGGAAATCCAGCGGGCGTGTGGTTACGAAGATGGCGGCGATCGCCACGATGACCGCCAGCGGCAGCAGGGCACGGGTCCAGGCGGCGGTCATCATGCCACCTCGAATCGGCTCATCCACCCGAGCTCGGCGAACTCGGTCTGGTGGGCGTGGAACATATAGGAGCCGGGCTCGTGGTCCTTGAAGGTGAACTCGAGGATGCCGCGCTGCGCCTGGCACTGCATGACGGTATCGACGGTCTTAAGCGTCGGCGTCAGCGTCGTGCCATGATCGAAGTAATCGAAGAAGTTGGCGTGCAGGTGGAAGGAGTTGATGGGATCGAACTCTGTCAGGTTGACCAGATAGATGCGGACCGGCCGTTCGCGGGCAATGTGGATGGGCTTATCATGATAGGCAAACGCGATGGAGTTGACGGCGTAGACTTCGTTCTCCTCGTCGAAGTTGGTATCGAAGCCGTTCATCACCATGACCAATTCCTGCCAGGCGGCATTCTCGGGCGTGCCGAGCAGGCGTGAACGGGCGGCCTCGCGATGCTCGGGATGACGTTCGGGATCGGGGTCGATGACGAAGGCCCCGTAGAGTCCCTTGTGCAGGTGGCGGCGCAGCGGAAACGAATGACAGTGGTAGAGATGGCAGCCGAAGGGCTGCGCCGTGAACTCGTAAATGAACTCCTCGCCTGGGAAAGCTTCGCCAGCGCCCGGGATGCCGTCCATACGCGCCGAATGGATGCCGTGAAAATGCAGTGTGTGGGGATGGGCGCCGCCGTTGAAGAAGCGGATGCGAACGACGTCGCCCTCGGTCGCCCGAAGCGCCGGCCCCGGAACCCGGCCGTTGTAGGTCCAGGCCGGGAAGAAGATGCCGGGCGCAATCTCGATCTCGCGGTCGATGGCGACGATCTCGAACTCGCGCAGTCGTCGGCCGTCGGGAAGTTCCGAGACCTTGCCGGTGTCCCAATCGGTCAGCATGGAATGGGGATCGAAACCATTGCGCGCCGCATCGACGGCGCCCTTCGTGCGATTGCCGCCCGAATGGGGGTGCGGGGCGGCGGGAGCCGCCGGGGCGTCATGGCCGTGCCCGGCTTGGGCCGCCGCCTCGGACCGCGCCAGCAGAAGGGCGCCGGCGCCGCCCGAAACAGCCAACCCCGCACCCAGGAAGCGGCGCCTCGACAACAGCCGTTCGATCAGACCCATACGGTACACTCCGTGCCCGTGATGGATCGTTTCCCGCCCGTTGGCATGCCGCTCCGGTAGGCCGGAGTCCTATTTAAAGTGTATGGCAAAATAGTAAGCCTATGCTACATTTTTGGCAAGGGCGATAATGATGTAGAATGCGCCGGACGCGCCCCGATCAATCGGCAGGAGGCGAAACGGCGATGACGCGAGCGACGCGCAAGAGCAATCCCGCCCGCTACGACCACGTCCGCACGTCCCACAAAAACGAGATGGCCGAGGACTACGTCGAACTGATCGCCGACCTTATCGATTCGGCGGGCGAGGCACGGCTGGTCGACATCGCCGGCCGGCTCGGCGTTTCTCATCCCACCGCCAACAAGGTGATCGCCCGCCTCCAACGCGAGGGACTGGTCACCAGCCAGCCCTATCGTGCCATCTTCTTGACCGACGAGGGGCAGGCCCTGGCCGCCGACGCCAAGCGGCGCCACCGAGTCGTCTACGATTTCCTGGTCTCCATCGGGGTCAGCGCCGAGACCGCCGAATTGGACGCCGAAGGCATCGAGCATCACGTCAGCAATGAAACGCTTGCCGCCCTGGAGCGCATGACCCGTCGCTAGAGCATGGTCGACGCCAGATAAACGGCGGTGCCCCACATGATGACGGCGCTGCCGCGGTTGAGCAGCCGCTGGACCCCACGGATCGTGGAAGCCACCCGCCCGAGAACGGCAAGAAACAAAAAATAGCCCCACGAGACGCCGATGCAGGCCAGCGTGAAGGCGACGCGCTCGCTTTCTCCGTAGGCCAGCGAACTGGGGCCGATGACGCCTACCGTATCGAGGATGGCGTGCGGATTGAACAGCGACACCGAGGCCGCAAAGGCCATCTGTCGCCGTGCCGACAAGGCCCCATTGGCCCTGCCTTCCGGGGAGCCGGAACCGCTATTTCGCCACAACAGCGCGCCGACGACGACGAGGAAGACGACGCCCCCCGCCACCAAGCCTATGCGGAGCCACGGCACGCCCAGCACCGCCACCGACACGCCGAACACCGCCACCAGGATCAGCAGTGTGTCGCACAGCCCTGCCGCCGCCACCGCCGGCAGGGCGCGCATCAGGGACGGCTGGCTGGCCCCTTGGGCGAGCACGAAAGTGTTCTGCGGTCCGAGCGGCAGGATCAGGCCGAAGGCCAGCACGATGCCGTGGAGGATGGCGGCGGTCACGGGTGGGATGCCTCGTTCAGGAAGGAATGCGTTGAGGCGGCGCAGGATGGCCGCAGCCGGCGGATGGGTCAAGATGGGAAAGGCGTCAGATGCGACAGAAATGTCACATACTGGACCGCCCGTTTTCGGTGAGGATATTGGGAAACTGGAAACCGCCGGAAGACCCGATGCCGCAGATCCTCGAGACCCTTTCCCGACGCCTGGACAGCGCCCTTCTGCCACCCCGCGCCCGCGAAGTGCGCCGCCGTCATCTGACCTACCTCACGCCACGCAAACTGCGGGCGCTGGACGCCACGCTTCGGCATGTGTGCAGGGCTGGCGTGGCGGGCGATTTTCTTGAAGTCGGCGTCGCGCTCGGCGGCTCCGCCATCGTGATCGCGTCACGCACCGAAGACCGGCACACCTTCCACGGCTATGACGTCTTCGATATGATCCCGCCGCCGGGACCGGAGGACGGCCCACGGGCGCACCGCCGGTATGCCGAAATCCGTTCTGGCCGTTCCGGCGGCCTCGGCGGCGATCCCTACTACGGCTACGTCGACGACCTTTACGGCCGGGTTTGCCGCACATTCTCCGACTTCGGGCTGCCGGTCGATGGCCGGCGTGTCATCCTTCATCGCGGGCCCTTCGAGGAAACATTGAAGGCCGACGATCGCCGCTCTGTCGCCTTCGCCCACATCGACTGCGGCTGGCATGGGCTGGTTTCACTTTGCCTGCGGGCGATCGGCCCCCGCCTGTCGCCCGGGGCCTGCGTCGTGCTCGACGACTACAACGACTATGGCGGCTGCCGCAAAGCGGTCGATGCCTTCCTCGCCGAACGCGACGATCTTCGGTTCCTGTGCCGGGCCCCGAGCGCCGTCCTCGAACGGCGGGCGGACGCATAGGGTCCATATTGGCGGTCGATATCATGGTGCAAAGGCGATACAACTAACCGCACCCCAAGCGGACGCTGGCATCGCGATGGCCCCTGAACCCGGACACCCCAGCACCTCCGGCGAAAAAGGGGCGCCCCCCGCAGCCGAACGCCGGCCATCCCGCCGGGGTTTTCAGGCCTTCCCCCTGTTCTTCACGGCCGCAGCCCTCTACGCCGCCATCGCCGTTCCGGTGTGGGTGCTCCAGTACCTGGGATGGCTGCCCGCCTGGCAGCAGGCGCCGGCCGGCTGGCATGGCCATGAGATGGTCTTCGGCTATGCCCTGGCGGTGGTCGGCGGCTATCTGATCACCAAGGGGTCGCGGGGCATCATCCTGACGGCGTTCGGCCTGTGGCTGGCCGGGCGGCTCGCCCACTTCGGGCCGGGGCTGCCGGCGCCGGTGGCGATCCTCGTCGATTTGGCGTATCCGGCCCTGCTGTTCGTCCTGGCCGGCCTCCCCTTTCTGCGCGCCGCCAAAAGCTGGCGCAACGCCCTATTCGGCGTCATCGTCGGCGCCTTTCTCATCGCCCAGGGCCTCTATCGCCTGGGTGACATCGACCTGCTGGCGGAAGGCGAGGAACGCGGCCTGCTGCTGGCTATCGACCTCGTCATCCTCCTGCTCTTCGCCATGGGCGGCCGGCTGATCGCCGCCGCCACCTCGGGCGCCCTGCAACGCAGGGGCGTTTACCTCAAGGGGGCCGCCCAGCCGTCCCTTGAACGGGCCGGGGTCCTTTGCCTGGTTGCCGTCGCGGTGCTGGACGGCATTCAGGTAGGCTTTCCGGCCACTGCCGCACTCAGCGCGGCGGCAGGTGTCGTCATCCTCATCCGCCTCGTTTGTTGGCGGGCCTGGAAGGTGATCGACGTCGCCGAGGCGTCGGTCCTCCACCTGGGATATGCCTGGCTTGCCGTCGGCCTCCTGGTGCAGGCGGCGAGCCGGGCCTTCGACCTGATGACGCCGCTTACCGCCGTCCATGGCGCCATGATCGGTGGCCTGGGCGTGCTGTCGCTGGCGGTGATGGCACGGACCGCCCAGCAACGCCTTCGCCGGCCGCTCGGCGTGCCGCCTATCCTGGCGACCGCCATCGGGCTGATGTCCATGGCCGTCGTTCTCCGCGTGCTGTCCTCCCTGACCGAGCCGATCGTCGCGCTGCTGACCACCGCGGCCACCGCCTGGAGCCTAGCGTTCGTCTGCTTCAGCGTCTTCCTGCTGCGCCTGCTGATCCGGAGCGACATTTGATCCACACGCCCTGCCCGCTCCCGACGTTCGCCTTGACTGTCCGCGGCCGCCAACGGAAACTACGCGAAAGGTCGCGGAACGGGGGAAGTGACGCCCGCGATCCCGTCGGAACCTTGAGGGGAAGGCCTCGCCGGTGACCGGCCGCGGTTCCACCGATGCAACAAGGACCACTAGGGGAAAATCCCATGAAGAAATTCGCCATTCTCATGACGGCCGCACTGCTGGTTTCCGGACAGGCGATGGCCGCGGAAAAGATCCGCATGGGCACCGAGGGCGCCTATCCACCGTTCAACCAGATCGACCCCAGCGGCAAGCTGATCGGCTTCGATGTCGAGATCGGCAACGCCCTTTGCAAGCAGATGAAGGTCGAATGCGAGTGGGTCACCCAGGATTGGGACGGCATCATTCCGGGCCTGCTGGCCAAGAAGTACGATACCATCATCGCCAGCATGTCGATGACGGACGAGCGCAAGCAGGCCGTCGATTTCACCGACCGCTATTACTCCAACAGCCTGCGCTACATCGCCAAGAAGGGCTCGAACCTCGACGTCAAGGACCTCAAGGGCAAGACGGTCGGCGCCCAGCGCGCCACCATCGCGGCCATCTATCTCGAGGACAACATGAAAGGCGTCGTCGACATCAAGGTCTACGACACCCAGGAGAACGCCTACATCGACCTGGCGGCCGGCCGTCTCGACGCCGTGCTGGGCGACATGCTGGTCAACTACGAGTGGCTGCAGTCCGACGCCGGCAAGGCCTTCGACTTCTTCGGCGAGGCGTTCAACCGCAGCGACGAGATCGGCATCGCCGTGCGCAAGGGCGAGGACAAGCTTCGCCAGCAGATGAACGCGGCGCTGAAGGCCATCCGCGACGACGGGACCTACGCGAAGATCAACGCGAAATACTTCCCGTTCGACATCTACTGATGCGGCTTGGACGGCGGGTCGGATATCGGCCCGCCGTCCGGTCCCAGGCTTCATGCAAACCGTTCTTCCCTACGCCAACCTGCTCCTCACCGGGACGCTGATCACCCTGCTGGTCACCATCGCGGCGCTGCCGATCGGCATCGCGCTTGGCCTGCTGGGGGCTGGCGCCAAGCTGTCGGGCGATCCGGTGGCCATGGCTTATGGGAACGTCTATACCAGCGTCGTGCGGGGCATCCCCGAATTCCTGGTCATCCTGGTCTTCGCCACCGGCTCGCAGTTCGCCGTCAATGCCGTCGCCGAGAGCCTCGGCTACACAGGCCACATCAATGTCAGCCCCTTTGTCGCCGGTGTCGTTGCGCTGGGCTTCATGTTCGGCGCCTACGCGACCGAGGTGTTCCGGGGCGCCATCATGGCCATTCCCAAGGGCCAGATCGAGGCGGCGCGGGCCTTCGGCATGGGCCACTGGCTGACGTTCAGGCGCGTCACCCTGCCGCAGGTATGGCGCCTGGCCCTTCCCGGCTTGGGCAACCTCTATCTGGTGCTGATGAAGGATTCGGCGCTGGTTTCGCTGATCGGACTCAACGACATCATGCGGGTTTCGGGGATCGCCGCCCAGGCCACCAAGAACACGGTGCTGTTCTATTTCGTGGCGGCGCTGATCTATCTGGCGCTTACCGTCGTCTCGATGCGCGTCCAGGCGCCGCTCGAAGCGTGGGCCAACAAGGGCCTACCCAGGGCCGTCCGGTAGGAAAGCGCGATGGAGCCGGATGCCCTCAAAATCATGACCCGGATCGTCAAGGGGGTGTTCTACGGCCTCACCGCGCTACTCATCGTCGTCGTCCTCTACATCCTGTGGACGCTGAACTACGATGTCATCTTCCGTTATTTCGGCAGGATCCTGGGTGGCACCTGGCTGACCATCCAGTTGGTCACGCTGTCGGTGTTCATCGGCTTCTTCATCGCCCTTCCCGTCGCCATCATGCGGGTTTCACACATCCCGTGGCTGCGCCACCCGGCCTACGGTTTCATCTTCTTCTTCCGCGGCACGCCGCTGCTGGTGCAACTCTTCTTCATCTACTACGGGCTGGCCCAGGTCGATCTCGTGCGTCACACCTTCCTGTGGCCGGTGTTCAGGGACGCCTACTGGTGCGCCCTGATCGCCTTCGCGCTGAACACCGGCGGCTATTCGGCCGAAATCCTGCGCGGCGCGATCCAGGCGGTGCCCAAAGGCGAGATCGAGGCGGCTCGCGCCATCGGCATGTCGCTGGTCACGGCCTATCGGCGCATCATCCTGCCCCGCGCCTTCCGCCTCGCCATCCCAGCCTACGGCAACGAAATCATCTTCATGCTCAAGGGCACCGCGCTCGCCAGCACCATCACGCTCTACGAGCTCACCGGCATCGCCCGGCTGGTCAACGCCCGCACCTACCAGCCGGTCGAGGCGTACCTGTCGGCCGGCGTCCTCTACATGGTGCTGACCTACATCTTCCTGCAGGCTTGGCAGCTCTTCGAACGCCGCGCCAACCGCTATCTGGCGGCGCAGGGATAGGGCGCCGGACACGGCATCCCGTTCATGTGGCCCTCACGGGCTCGAAACGAGACGCTCCACCCACATCAGGACAGGCGTGCGATGATGGCCGGTATACGAATGAAACAGTGTGCCCTCGATCACGACATGCCGCCATGTCTTGGCCGAGACATCCGGGCCCACATTGGCAAGGTGGATCCGCCGGATATCACCAACCGATTCGGAATTCATGAGTTCATTCGGGTCGCCTCGCACCGATACCGGCTCGTCGAGAACGAGAATAGCCGCATGTACTATTTCATCGCTTTCCGGATCTTCTCCGTAGCCAGGAGGACCGTAGAACGCCTCGATGACAATAACGCCGGACAGACGGACAATGGTCGGGTCATAGTCCAACGGTTCGGCTGCCGGGGCGGAAGCCCCAACCAGCATTCCCCATACCACAAGACATGCCATCAACCTTTGCATGCCCTAATCCTCGACCCCATGGCGGGTGACTTCCCCGACCTTCCACCCTTCGAAGCGCCGAATTCCCGCCACGAATTTCTCGAACTGTTCCGGCGTCAAATCGCGCATCAAGGTTGTATCATCAACACCAACCACACGCAACATGAAGCTCTGATAGGCAGCCGTATCGTTTGTCTCTTTCGGCGCGTAGTGAGCGATAGCCTCCTGAACCGTGGCGTTGCGATACCGTCTGCCATTCTTCAGCAGCCTCCTCAACGCCCGGTCGCCGGTCGTTTCATCGGGGAAGATGGCGAAGCCTTCATTATCGCGCCCGATCGCGCCATATTCTTTGGCTGTCTCTCCGTATTCCATATTACCCGGATTATTGTTACGCCACGAACGGGTGCCCCCTTGATGACGCAGGCGGTAACCTTCCGGATAAACGTAGAGGACATCTCCCTGCCCCGGAAAGGCCGAAATTGAACGCTGTTTTGGCGTTGATTCCACGGCGGCCGTGCTGTCCGGTTTGGCCTCGCCACTTTCCGCCACCGTCAAAAAGTTGGAGGCTCCGCCATCCTCGTTCTGCCCAATGGCGGGACGTCCCGGCTCCAGGGACACCAAGGATTGCGGAGTGACCGGAACATCCAACGAAATCAGACTTAGCTTTTTCGGATCAGGCTTGCGCCGAGGATTGGGCACGCGGGTCATGGCATCCTCCGGGATGGATTGAGTGCATGGCCCGGAAGCTTACTGACGCTCGCGCGCCGCGCGCGTCACGCGTGATGGTTTTTCTTAGAAGGTGCGGGATCGGCGACCGGCGACAGCGGCGCCCGCCCCGTCACGCGGTTTCGAGGAACCGGATGGGGGCGCCCTGGGCCTGGCCGATGAGTTGGCCGTCGCGGGCCACCACGGCACCGCGCACCACGGTGGCGACCGGCCAGCCGGTCACCTTCATGCCGTCGAATGGCGTCCAGCCGCAGCGGCTGACGATCCAGCGGTTGCTGATGGTGCGCTTGGCGCGCAAATCCACGATGGTGAAGTCGGCGTCGTAGCCGGGGGCCGTGCGGCCCTTGCCGGCGATGCCGAAGATGCGGGCCGGGCCGGCGCTGGTGAGATCGACCAGGCGTTCGAGCGAAAGCCTCCCTGCGTGCAGGTGGTCCAGCATGATCGGCACCAGGGTCTGCACCCCCGGCATCCCCGAAGGCGAGGCCGGATAGGGCTTGTCCTTCTCTTCCTTGGTATGCGGCGCGTGGTCCGAGCCCAAGCAGTCGACCAGACCGTCGCGCACCGCCGCCCACAGGGCGTCACGGTGACGGACGTCGCGGATCGGCGGGTTCTGCTGGGCCAGCGTGCCCAGCCGCTCGTAGGCCTCCGGCGCCGCCAGCGTAAGGTGCTGGGGCGTGACCTCGACGGTGACGGTGTCCTCGCGGGTACGCAGCAGCGCCATCTCCTCGGCCGAGGTGACGTGCAGCACATGCACGCGACGCCGCGAGGCGTGGGACAGCTTGAGCAACCGCTTGACGGCACGCACGGCGGTTTCCACATCGCGCCACTCGGGGTGGACGGCAGGGTCGGCCGCTTCCTCGGCGATCCGCTTGCGCTCGCGCAGCCGCGGTTCGTCCTCGGCATGGACCGAGCAGCGGCGGGACCCTTGCGCCAGGATGCGCCCGAGCACCGCGTCGTCATCGACCAAGAGATCGCCGGTCGAACTGCCCATGAAGATCTTGACCCCCGCGCAGCCCTCGAGCCGTTCCAACTCGGCCAGTTCGTTGACGTTGCCCGCCGTCGCCCCGACGAAAAAGGCGGCGTCGCACCACAGCCGGCCGCGGGCGTTGCGCCACTTCTCGGTGAAGGTTTCGGTGTCGGCGATCAGCGGCTTGGTGTTGGGCATGTCGAAGACACCGGTGACGCCGCCCAGTGCCGCCGCCGCGGTGCCGGTCTCCAGGTTCTCCTTGTGCTCCAGCCCCGGCTCGCGGAAATGCACCTGGGTGTCGATGACGCCCGGCAGCACATGCAGCCCGCGCGCATCGAAATAATCGGCGCCTGCCGCCCGGCCGAGATCGCCCAGCGCGACGATCCGCCCGTCGCGTACCCCGACGTCGGTGATCGTCACCCCCGACGGGGTGATGCAGGTTCCACCCTGGATGATGAGATCGTACTTTTCGGTCATGCACGGCTCCCCTGACCCGACCTTCGCGGGGCACTCCCCTCTCGCCGCCAGAAATAGCGCCTTCGGCCGGGCGAGTCACAGGGAAAATCGGTGGCATTGAAATCGGCTCTGCCAATCCACTTCTTCAAAAGAGAGCCGAACGCTGGAGCGAGATACCGATGGCCAAGTTCAAGATCGAGAAGACCGACGCCGAATGGCGTCAGGCCCTGACTCAGGAACAGTACGGCGTGCTGCGCCGCCATGGCACCGAACCGCCGGGTGCCAGCCCGCTCAACGCCGAACATGGCGCCGGTACCTTTCGGTGCGCCGGCTGCGGCACGCCGGTATTCTCCTCCGAGCACAAGTACGACAGCGGCTCCGGCTGGCCGAGCTTCTTTCAGCCGCTGGCCGAGGCTATCGACACCTCGACCGATTTCAAGCTCGTCTACCCGCGCACCGAGGTCCACTGCGCGCAGTGCGGCGGCCACCTGGGCCACGTCTTCAAGGACGGGCCGGCCCCCACCGGCCTGCGCTACTGCATGAACGGAATGGCCCTGACCTTCGAAGGCAAATAGGCCGAGGCCGACGGCCCTTTACCCGACAGCCGCGCCGACCCTATCATGAGCCCGGGACGAGGGATGGGAATGGGAGGATCGGATGAAGGTTCTCGACATCCACGGCGTCAAGGTGCCGGCGCTCGGCTTCGGAACCTGGCGGCTCAAGGGGAGCACCTGCCGCGACATGGTGCGCCAGGCCCTTGCGATCGGCTATCGGCACATCGACACCGCCTCCATCTACGACAACGAGGAGGACGTGGGCCGGGGCATCGCCGATTCCGGCGTGCCGCGCGAAGACATCTTCCTGGTCACCAAGGTCTGGCGCGACCAGATGACCGCCAGCTCGATCGGCCGCGCCGCTGCCGAAAGCCGCGAACGGCTGGGCACAGAATACATTGACATGTTCCTGATCCACTGGCCGAACCGCGCCGTGCCGCTCGCCGAGACTCTGCGCGCCATGCGCCACCTGATGGAAGATGGCCGCATTCGCCACATCGGGGTCAGCAACTTTCCGGTCGACCTGCTGCGCGAGGCCACGGAGGATCTGGCGGCGCCCATCCTCGCCAATCAGGTGGAATACCATCCCTATCTGTCGCAGAAGCGGCTCGTCGCGTATTGCCGCCGGGCGCGTGTCATACTCACCGCCTATTGCCCGCTGGCCGAGGGCAAGGCCTCCCGCGACCCGGTGATCCAGCGGATTGCCGCCAAGCATGGCCGCTCGGCCGCCCAGGTGACGTTGCGCTGGCTCTTGGAACAGGAGCCAGTCGCCGCCATCCCGATGACTGCCAACCCCGACCATTGCCGGGCCAACTTCGAGATCTTCGACTTCGAACTCGATGCCGAGGATAGCACCGCGATCGCCTCCCTCGCCTGCAACCGCCGCCTCATCGACATGGGAACGGGCTACGCCTGGGACGCCAGCTAGGGTGATGCGGAAATTTCGGGGACACCATACTTAATTCACCCCATTTGGCTTTGGCAGCAACCAAGATGTTCTGTGATTTAATATGGTGTCCCCGAAATAAATTAGTTCAAGGTCTCGAACAGCCGGTGCAGCAGGGACGCCCGCTCCGGAAGCGAGGATATGCGGATCTGCTCGTCCATGGTGTGGGCACCCTTGCCGACGACGCCGAGGCCGTCCAGCGACGGGCAGAAGGGACTGGAGAAGTTGGCGTCGCTGGCCCCGCCGGTCGTCAGCGCCACCAGCTCGAGTCCCTGTTCGCGGGCCAGTTGGCGGGCCGTTTCCAGCAAGGCCTGACCGCCTGGCGTCTTCTCGAAGGGTGGCCGCTCGGGGCCGCCGGTGACCTCGATAATGCAATCGGGATCGAAGGGCTTCAAGTTCAGCACCTTGGGGATCATCTCTTCCGCCAGCGCCCGGCTCGGCACCCGCATGTCGACCTCGGCGGTGGCGAATTCGGCAATGACATTGGGCCGCGAGCCGCCGGCGATGACGCCGACGTTGACCGTCACCTCCCGGCTGTAATCGGTCATCTCCTCGATGCGCAGGATTTGGCGGGCCAACTCCTTGATGGCGCTGCGCCCATCGGCGTGGCGCGAGCCGGCGTGCGACGGCCGGCCGGTGACCTTGACCCGGAAACGCGCCGTCCCCTTGCGGGAATCGACCACCTGGTTGCCTTCGCGGGTTGGCTCCAGGACCAACACGTACTTCGACTTCTTGGCTTCTTCCATGATGTAGTCGCGCGATACCCGGCTGCTCATCTCCTCGTCGGAATTGAACAGGTAGGTGATGGGCAGCGGCGAGGCCTGCTTGCGGCGGACGAAATTGCGCAGCACGTGAAAACCGATAAAGCCACCGCCCTTCATGTCAAAGATGCCGGGTCCGTAGGCGGTGTCGCCGTCGATGCGGAACGGCAGGCGCTCCAGCGTGCCGATCGGATGCACGGTATCAAGATGGCCGATGACCAGGATGCCCGGCCCGTCGCCGCCCCACGGCATGCGGACCTTCAGGCAGTCGCCGAAACCCCGCTTGCCGGCAATTCTCTGGGTGGCGGCGCCGAGCGCCGCGAAATCCGTCTCGACCTTGGCAACCAGGCGATTGACCGCTTCGGGGTGGTCGGTCGGCGTCTCGATCTCGACCCACTCGCGCAGGCCCTCCAGCATTTCGCCGCTGTCGTATCCGGACACGTTGGTCATCGTTCTTCTTCTCCTTGCATTTCTTGATCTTGCCTCGGTGGAACGGCCCTAATGCTGCAGGGCCTGCACCAGATAGGCAGTGATGGTTTCCTCGCCCAGCGCCTTGCACGCCGCCAGCCTGTGGACGCCGTGCACCAGCACGTAACGCTGGCCGTCGTGGCGGACGCGGACCGGCGTCATCTTGCCGTCCTCCAGGAAGGCGTCGGCGACCGTCTGCACTTTTGCCTCGTCCAGTTCATGGGCCAATCTGGTCGGAACGTAAATCTCTTCGACTGGAACCTGAATGGGTTTCATTGATGCCTCCGACGCCTCCCCGATTTGCCGCGATCTTGCCCCCGATCGGCCCGTCCGATCAACCGTCCGTCGCCTCCCATCATCCTTCAGGGATGGAATCGGTGTTCGGGCGCGAAACGCTTGGCGAAATAGCGCTTGAGCGGCGGGTTGCCGGCAGCGAAATAGGGCGTGCCGTCGACCTGCTGATGATAGAGGAAGCCGCCCGATTCCAGCCTGTCGATTTCTTCCCCGACGATCTGGTCGTCGACCCCGGTCAGCGTGGCGATTTCGGCCGCCGACAACTCGGTCAGGGTGACGGCGGCGAAGATGGCGACCGCCAAAGGCCCGCCGAAATAGCCCAGCGCACTTGCCAGTTCTTCGGCAGGGGCCTCCGACAACAGGATGATCGTTTCGTCGCGTCCCGTAATAGCGCCGACGCACGGCAACAAAACGGCCTCGCCGTCACCCAGCTCGGCGCGCGCCTGGGTCACCATTTCGGCGGTGAGCCTGCCTTGCTCCCTCATCGTCACCTCGCGTTGACCGCAGCTTCAGGCGGCGGCCAGGGTTTCCAGCACGTCGCCCGCGGGCGGCCGTCCCAGGATGTGCCGCCGGTGCCACAGGGCAAAGAACAGCAACGTCCAGGCCGCCTTGGCGTGCCTGGGCTTGTCGGACTGGAACAGGGCTTCGACGGCCTCCATCCGGCAGGCCTCGGCGACGCCGTCCTGGTTGGCGACCAGGCGCCCCAGAGACCGGCCGCGCCCGCGCATCCATTCGCCCACCGGCACCGTGAACCCGCGTTTGCGGGTGAACGGTCGCGACGCCGGCAGGCCGGTTTCCAGCCAGCGGCGCAGCAGCCATTTGCCCTGACCGCGCCGGATCTTGAGCGCGTCGGGCAGAAGGAAGGCGAAGCGAGCCACCGCGGGATCGAGAAAAGGCACCCGCCCCTCCACCCCGTTGGCCATCAGGCAGCGGTCGAGCTTGGTCAGCAGGTCGTGGGGCAGCCAGTCGACACAGTCGACCGCCTGAACGGCCTGCAGCTTAGTCCAGCCGGCATCCGCGGCGCCGTGCTCGGCGGCGGCGATGCCGGCCCGCCAGGGCCGTCGCCTGCCCTCCTCGCGCAGCACGCCAAGACCGTCCAGCATGCCGGTGCGGCGCATTTCGCGAGCGAAGGGCCAGGTACGCTCGGCGGTACGGTAGCGGCCATAGCCGGCGAACAGTTCGTCGCCACCCTCGCCGCAAAGCACCACCTTGAGGCCGTCGGCGCGGGCTGCCTGCGCCAGCTTGTAGGTGGGCAGGATGGCGTAATCGGCGGCGGGATCATCCATCGCCGCCGCGATCTCGGGCAACAGCCGCCAGAAATCGGTCTCGGTGAATTCGACATCGACCGGATCGGCCCCGACGGCCAACGCCACCTCGCGGGCGTGGCGGCGCTCGTCGTGAACGGCGGTGCCGGGGAAACCGGCGGTGAAGGTACGCACCGGCCGTTCGTTCAGGCGCACCATCATGGCCAGCAGCACAGAGGAATCGATACCGCCGGAAAAGAACATTCCGTAAGGCACGTCGGCGCGCTGATGGACTCCGACGCTGTCGGTGAGCACGTGGTCGAGTTCGATCAGCGCCTCGGTGGCGCCCACCCGGCGGGGCCGCTCGCGCGGCAGGGCGTCGAGACGGCGGCGCTCGACCACACGTCCTCCCTCGACGACCAGGGTCTCGCCCGGCAACACCCGCAGGACGCCCTCGAACACGGTGGTCCGCCCGGTGGTGAACTGAAGCTGCAACAGTTCGTCCCGGGCGGCGGGACGCAGCGACGGCTTGGCCCACCCCGCCTCTATCAGCGCGCGCGGCTCCGAGGCGAAGGCGAAGCCGGCGGCGGCCTCGACATAATAAAGGGGCTTGATGCCGAAGGGATCGCGCGCCAGGACCAGTCGCCGGGTGTCGGGATCATGAATGGCAATGGCGTACATGCCGCGCAGATGCGAGGCGAAAGAAACGCCATGGCGCAGATAGAGGTGCAGAGGCGGCTCGCAGTCTGAGCGGGTGGCGAAAGCCGCGTCCGTCATCGCCGCGCGCAGTTCGACGAAATTGTAGATCTCGGCGTTGGCGATCAGGGCGGCGCGGTCGCCAGCCGGCGTCGTTGCGAAAAGCGGCTGGTCGCCGGTTTGAAGGTCGATGATGGCCAGCCGGGTCTGCGCCAGGGCGACGTCGCCCGCCAAATACCGTCCCCGGCCGTCAGGACCGCGATGGGCCAGGCAGCCGGTCATCCGTTCGAGGATCGCCGGGTCCGGCGGCCGGCCGTCGGCGGTCATGATGCCGGCAATGCCACACATCAGGTGGCGGGCTCGGCCAACAGGCTTTCGAAGAAAGCGATGTACTTGGCGACGACGACCCGCTCGCTGTAGTTGGCCTCGAAGGCGGCGCGCCCCTCGCGGCCCAACTGAGCCCGCAATTCATCATCCTCGAACACCGCACGAACGGCGCTGGCCAGCGCTTCGGCATCGTCGACCGGCACCAGGATGCCGTTTTCCATCTGCTGGATCAGCATGCCGGGGCCGACGGCATCGGCGGCGACTACCGGCTTGCCGCGTGCCCAGGCCTCGAGCACTACGTTGCCCAGGGGCTCGTGACGCGACGGGCACACGAAAACATCGCAGGCCGCCAGCAGGGCCGGCACGTCGTCGCGCCAGCCCAGGAACCGGACCCGCGGCTTGACCCCCAGCCGCTGGGCCAGGACTTCCAGGCTTTCACGCAGTGGGCCATCCCCGGCAATCCACAGATAGGCGTCGGGCAGCCGGACCAACGCCTGGAGCAGAACATCGAAGGCCTTGTTGGGATGGAGCCGGCCCAGGGCCAGAATCAGCTTGCCGCGATCTGGCGTATAGTAATCGGTGCGCCGCACCGGCACCGCCACCGTATCCTCGGCGAAGTTGGGCAGGTAGTGCGCCTTATCGGCCGGCCAGCCTTCGTTGACCAAGTAGTCTCGGATATCTTCGGTGTTGGCGATCAGGTGGTCGCACGCCTGATAGTACTTGAGGTCGTAATAGCCGCCGAGCCGGCTGACGTGAATAAACTTGCCGCGCGGACACATATGTGTCGCCCGGTTCATCCAGGTCATGACGATGTGCGGCTTGAAACCGCGGATCTCGCGGCGCATGACCAGCGGCGAGCCGAAATCCAAACGTCCGCCAAACGCGACTTCGACCGGTTCGATGCCAGCGGCGCGCAGTTTGGCCACCCGCTCGGCATCGCGGCGGATCACCACCAGTTGCTGAATGCCGGCACGATGAAGGGCCGGAACAAGCCGCATGAAGAAAGCCTCAGCTCCACCGTGGGGGGCTCCGGCCATGGCCTGAAGAACACGCATTGGGGCATCACCCTCTTGAAGTCCGCGGCGGCTGTTATACGTCCCGAGCGGGACCTTGGAAAGGCCCCAAACCCTTGCCAAGGCGTCATCGATGCGCCAATTCTTGGGGCACGGGCAATAGCGTCATGTTATACCGAATAAAACAAGGACGCGCATGGCAAACCCTTCATTTGCAAGGCTTGAAAATCGCGGGCTGCTGGAGGTACGAGGCGAAGATGCCCGGACCTTCCTGCAGGGTCTGATTTCCAATGATATCCGCCAGGTGAACGATGATCGTGCCATCTACGCGGCCTTCCTGACCGCCCAGGGAAAATATCTGCATGACTTCTTCATCGTGCTGCTGGGCGACACCCTGGTGCTGGATTGCGAAGCCGAGCGCGCCGCCGACCTGGCCCGCAGGCTTTCCCTTTATCGCCTGCGCTCCAGGGTGACCGTCGAGGAGAGAACGGCGGATTTCATCATCGCCGCGGTGTTCGGGGAAGGGGCCGGCCACGCCTTTCAACTGAACGGCGATACGGGCGCCGCCGCCTTCGCCGGCGGCGTCGTCTATCGCGATCCGCGCCTGGGGGCGGCCGGCGTGCGCGCCATCCTGCCGCGCGAGGGTGGTGAGGAAGTTCTGCGCAAAATGGACTTCTCCGAGGCCACATTTGCCGCCTACGACACCCACCGCCTGGCTCTCGGCCTGCCGGACGGCAGCCGCGACATGGTGGTGGAGAAGACCATCCTGCTCGAGGCCGGCTTCGACGAGCTCAATGGTGTCGATTGGCAGAAGGGCTGCTTCCTGGGGCAGGAACTGACGGCGCGCACAAAATACCGCGGCCTGATCAAGCGTCGCCTGGTGCCGGTCCGCTTCGACGGCCGATCACCGGCGCCGGGGACGCAGATCCTGCTGGATGGCCGCGACGCCGGCGAAATGCGCTCCTCGGCGCCCGGCATCGGGCTTGCCCTGCTGCGCCTCGAAGCGCTGACAGCGGCGGAAGGAGCCGGCACTCCCCTGGTGGCGGGTGACACCCACCTTGTCCCCGAAAAGCCCGCCTGGCTCCGGGCATGAGTAAGGCCGGAGAAACCGCCGCATGAAATCCGACGACATCCGCGAAGCCGCCCGCCGGTTGGCCCCCATCGCCGTCCTCTACGATTTCCGCCTGGACCAGTGTGGCCCCACGGCGCGAGGCGTCTATTGGAACAACGAGGCGGGGCAGCGTCTGCGCTTCGAAGTGCTGCTCGGCGTCATCGATCTCAAGGATGACAAGGGCGGGATCTCGCTCAACGATCTCGGCTGCGGCTACGGTGCCTTCTTCGATTTCATAGCGTCTCGTCCCCTCATGCAAGACAGCCGCTATTTCGGCTACGACATTTCCGAGGGCATGGTGCGCGAGGCTGCCCGGCGCATCCGCGACCCTCGGGCCCAATTCGGCCAGAGCCTGATGGCGACGCGCGAGGCCGACTATTCGTTCGTGTCGGGCACCTACAACATGAAACTCGACGAAAGCGACCGCGACTGGGCCGCCTATGTCGAGGGGAGCCTCAGGGACCTGTGGTCGAAGACCCGCAAGGGCCTCGCCTTCAATATGCTGTGTGCCACCACCAAGAAGCGCAAGGAGCATGACCTCTATTACGCAGACTGGCAGGAGTTCCACGCTTTCTGCGTGAAGGAACTGTCGCCCAACGTCACCGTGTTGCGTGACTATCCGCTCGCCGAGTGGACCATCTACGTGCACCGGTAGGCGATCGGCGACACCACCTTGCCATTTTATCTCGCAAGAGAGGGAGCATGACGCGCACGGAAAAGGATAAGATGCTAGCCGGTGAGTTGTACGATGCCGGCGCACCAGAGATCCAGGCCGACCAGGCGGCAACGAAAAGGTGGCTCGCCCGCTATAACGCGTCGCTTGACATGGCTCCTTCCGACCGGCGCCAACTGCTGGTGGAACGCTTTGCCGCGGTCGGCGAAGGCGCGGTGATTCGGCCGCCGTTCCATTGCGACTACGGCTTCAACATCAGCCTCGGCGCGGGCGTGTTCCTGAACTTCAATTGCGTGATCCTCGATGTTGTAGGGGTCACGATTGGTGACCGCACGCAGATTGGACCGGGGGTACAGATCCTCACGGCCGACCATCCGCGCGACCCGGCGGAGCGGGCGTCCGGTCTGGAGTACGGCCGCCCGGTCCGCATCGGGCGCAACGTCTGGATCGGCGGCGGCGCGATCATCCTGCCGGGCGTATCCATCGGTGACGGCGCCCTGATCGGCGCGGGCAGCGTGGTCACCCGCGACATACCGGCCGACGCCAAGGCCTTCGGCAATCCAGCACGCGTGCGGACGTGAGACGGGCTTAGACCGTAGGCAGCCACTTGCCTTCCACGACGACCGCCTCGCCGTCGCCCGGCCAGGGAGGCATGGTGACGCCGACGGCGGCCAAGGGCTCGCCGCCCAAGGCGCGGAACTGGAAATGTGCCCCCAGCGGGATGGTCAGGCACACACCCGGCTCGACGGTGACAACTTCCTCGCGGGCACCCTGTTTGCGCCACATCTCGCCACGACCGCCGACGAAGAACCAGATATCCTCGACCGTGCGGTGCGTCACCGCCCGCGAGGTCTTCCCCGAGCCGAGCTGAAAATGGGCCGCGCCGCCCCCGGCAAGGCCAAGCAGAATGCGAACGTCGGAACCGTCCGGGGCGACGACGTCCGCATCGGCGGCAAGCCGTTTGGTTGCGAAATCCGTCATGGTACAGAGCGCCACCCACAGCGTGAGCAGCGCTCGAAAATCCCCATGGGGGCCTCGGCCGCCCGGCGGCTGGTCACTTCGCATTGCACCGACATGTTTTCGTGGTCCTTGGTTCAGGCGGGATCGGCCGAGGCGGCTTCGTCGCGCATGCGGCCGATGTCCTTGACGCGGCTGTGCAGCGATTGCCTGTCCAGCGAGGCGACCGGAAGGCTGGCGAACACCGCGATGCGGTTCTGCAGCATGCGGAAGACCTTGAGGAAGAAGGCGTGCTTCTCGGCGTCCGTTCCCTCGAAGGCGGCGGGGTCCTCGACCCCCCAATGCGCCGTCATCGGCTGGCCGGGCCACACCGGGCAGACCTCGCCGGCCGCGTTGTCGCAGACGGTGAAGACGAAATCCATCACCGGCGCGCCCGATTCGGCGAACTCGTCCCAAGCCTTGGAGCGCGCACCCTCGGTGGGAAGCCCGGCGATGCGCAGGACGTCGAGCGCCAGGGGATGCACGCGGCCGGAAGGGTGGCTGCCGGCGCTGTAAGCCCGGAACTTGTCCTTGCCGAGGCTGTTCATGATCGCCTCGGCCATGATGCTGCGGGCCGAATTGCCCGTGCACAGGAACAAGACATTGAAGACTTTATCGGTCATGGGAGATCCTTCAGCCGGTGGGGGTCGCTTCCTTGTACCGCCCTTGTGTTGCAAGTCTGTGACGATCGAGGCCGGCCAGCACCGCCGGCCCCTCGTCGCACAGGCATTCCGCCAGAACGACAGTACGCAAACTGCTCGATCACCCGAAATGTACCTGATAATTCGTTATATGGCGAAATATAAGGTATAGGCATCCCGTCAACGACGTTCTTGCGTGGCGTCGGCCGGGGCGCACCCGCAGATATCGGGATGGTCCTGGCAGCAGTCCTTTTGGAGGAAGTCCAGGAAACGGCGCATGGCGGCACAATCGACGGCGTAGAGCATCTGCCGCTGATGACGGCGAACCGTGACGAGGCCGGTGCGCTCCAGTTCCTTCAGATGGAACGAGAGCGTCGATCCCGGTGCACCAACCTCCAACGCGATATCGCCGGCGGCCATGCCGGCCTCGCCCCGGCGGACCAACAGGCGGAACACCTCGAGGCGGGTTTCCTGGGCGAGGGCGGCCAGGCAATTTAGGGCTTGCTTCGTTTCCATATTTCTAGAATAATCGAATAATCAGAATTTGACCAGTGGAGATCATGCCATGACCCCGCCCCCTGACATCAAGACCATTGTTCGCGAACGCTATGCCGACGCGGTGACCCGTGGTTCCGGTTGTTGCGGCCCGTCGTCCTGCGGCTGCAACTCCGACCTGACGCTCGGCCTCAACATGGTCGGCAACGCCTATAGCCAGGTCGACGGATACGTCGCAGAGGCCGACCTCGGGCTCGGCTGCGGCTTACCGACCCGCCACGCAGCCATCCAACCGGGCGAGACGGTGCTCGACCTTGGCTCGGGCGCCGGCATCGATTGCTTCGTCGCCCGCCGCGAGTTGAACGGGACGGGCCGCGTGATCGGCGTCGACATGACGCCGGAAATGATCGCCAAGGCACGCGCCAACGCCGCCAAGCTCGGCTACGGGAACGTCGAGTTCCGGCTGGGCGAGATCGAGAACCTGCCGGTCGAGGCCGGATTGGTCGACATCGTGATCAGCAACTGCGTGCTCAACCTGGTGCCCGACAAGGCTGCCGCCTTCGCCGAGATGTTCCGCGTGCTGAAGGCAGGCGGCCGGTTCTGCGTATCCGACATCGTCTCCAGCGTGGCCCTTCCCGCCCCCATCCGCGACGCCGCGGCGCTCCATGTCGGCTGTGTGGCCGGCGCCATCGCCGAGGCCGACTACCTCGGCCTGCTCAGCAAAGCCGGGTTCACCGACGTCCGCGTCGCCGAGGCCAAGTCGATCGCCCTGCCCGACGACCTGCTAGGTCAATACCTCGACGCGCGGGGGCTTAAGGATTTCCGGGCCTCCGGCACCGAGCTGCGTAGCGTCACCGTGCTCGGCACCAAGCCGGTATCCCGAGCCTGACGCAGGAAGATCCGACCAACGAAAAGGCCCGGCAGGGTGTCCCCCGCCGGGCCACTTTGCGCTCATGTGTCGCGGTGCTCAGGCGTTGGTCTCGCCCTCGACACCAAGCGCCGCCTGGGCCGCCGCCAGACGGGCAATCGGCACGCGGTAGGGCGAACAGGACACGTAGTTGAGCCCAACGCGCTGGCAGAAGTGGATGGAGGCCGGGTCGCCGCCGTGCTCGCCGCAGATGCCGAGCTTGAGATCCTTGCGGGTCGAACGGCCCTTCTCGACGGCGATGCGCACCAGATCGCCGACGCCCTCCTGGTCCAGGCTGACGAAAGGATCGACGTCAATCAGCCCCTTCTCCACATAGACCTTCAGGAAGCTTCCGGCATCGTCGCGCGACAGGCCGTAGCCCATCTGGGTCAGATCGTTGGTGCCGAAGCTGAAGAACTCGGCCCCCTCGGCGATCTTGTCGGCAACCAAGGCTGCGCGCGGCACCTCGATCATTGTGCCGACCAGGTACTTCACCTCGACGCCCTTTTCGGCAAACACGGCCTGGGCCGTCTTGTCGATCACCTCTTTCAGAATGTCGAACTCGGCCTTCAACCCAACCAGCGGGATCATCACCTCGGGCAACACCTCGATGCCCTCATGGGTCATGTCGCAGGCTGCTTCGAAGATGGCGCGCGCCTGCATCTCGCTGATTTCCGGATAGGTTATGCCGAGCCGGCAGCCACGATGGCCGAGCATCGGGTTCGTCTCGTGCAAGGAAGCCGCGCGGGATTTAACCGCATTGAAATCCATGCCGGCGGCCTTGGCGACCTCTCGGAAGTCGGCGTCGGTGTTCGGCAGAAACTCGTGCAGCGGCGGGTCGAGCAGCCGGATGGTCACTGGCAGGCGGTCCATGATCCGGAAGATTTCGGCGAAATCGTCGCGCTGATAAGGCAGCAGTTTGGCCAGTGCGACGCGGCGCTGTTCCTCGGTGTTGGCGACGATCATCTCGCGGACATGGATGATCCGCTGCGGATCGAAGAACATGTGCTCGGTCCGGCATAGACCGATGCCATCCGCTCCGAACTTGCGGGCCATCGCGGCGTCCAGTGGCGTTTCGGCGTTGGCCCGGACCTTCATGGTACGGATGACGTCAACCCATTCCATCAGCTTGGCGAAATCACCCGAAAGCTCGGGGTGGGTGGTCGGAACGGCGCCAAGGAACACCTCGCCGGTCGAGCCGTCCAAGGTCAGGACATCGCCTTCGTGGATAGTCTGGCCGCAAACCTTGATGGTCTTAGCCGCATAGTCGATCTTCAGGTCGCCGGCACCAGACACGCAGGGCGTCCCCATGCCGCGGGCGACCACGGCGGCGTGACTGGTCATGCCGCCTCGGGCGGTCAGGATCCCTTCGGAAACATGCATGCCGCCGATGTCGTCGGGGCTGGTCTCGATCCGGCACAACATGACCTTCTCGCCCCGACCGACCCAGGCTTCCGCGTCGGCCGCGCTGAACACCACCTTGCCCGACGCCGCCCCCGGCGAGGCCGCCAGCCCCTTGCTCAGCAATTTCTTCGGTACATTTGGATCGAGGGTCGGATGCAAAAGCTGGTCGAGCCCGGCCGGATCGACCCGGCGCACAGCTTCCTTGCCATCGATCAGCCCTTCTTCCTTCATCTCGACGGCGATGCGCAGGGCCGCCTTGGCGGTGCGCTTGCCGGTACGGGTCTGGAGCATCCACAGCTTGCCCTGCTGGATGGTGAACTCCATGTCCTGCATGTCTTTGTAGTGCTTCTCCAGCTGCGCGCGGACGACGTACAATTCCTTGTAGAGCGAGGGCATGACCTCTTCGAGAGCCGGAAGATCCGATCCCGCATGTTTCTTCTCGGCCAGGGACAACGGCTGCGGCGTGCGGATGCCGGCCACCACGTCCTCGCCCTGCGCGTTGACCAGATATTCGCCGTAGTAGGCGTTCTCGCCGGTCGCCGGGTTGCGGGTGAAGCAGACCCCCGTGGCGCAATCCTCGCCCATGTTGCCGAACACCATGGCCTGGACGTTGACAGCGGTGCCCCAACTGTCGGGGAGCGAGTTCAGCTTGCGGTAGGTGATGGCCCGCTCGTTCATCCAACTGCCGAATACGGCGCCGATGGCGCCCCACAGCTGCTCGTAGGGATCTTGCGGGAAGGGCTTACCCAGATTTTCTTCGACCTTCTTTTCGTAGCCCTTGACGACGACCTTCCAGTCCTCGGCGGTGAGGTCGGTATCCTGCCGGTAGCCCTTGGCTTCCTTGCGCTCTTCGAGGATGGATTCGAAGTGGTGGTGGCCGATACCAAGCACCACGTTGCAGTACATCTGGATGAAGCGCCGGTAGCTGTCCAGCGCGAAGCGCTCGTCGCCGGTGGTCTTCGCCAGCGCCGCCACGGTTTCGCGGTTGAGCCCCAGGTTGAGCACCGTATCCATCATGCCGGGCATCGAGGCCCGCGCTCCCGAGCGGATAGAGAGCAGAAGGGGCATCTCACGGCTATTGAATTTGTGGCCCATGGTCTTCTCGATCCGGGCCAGCGCCGCCTCGACCTCGGGCTTGAGATCGGCCGGATAGGTCTGCTTGTTCTGGTAGTAATAGGTGCAAACCTCGGTGGTGATGGTGAACCCTGGAGGCACCGGGATGCCCAGGCGGCTCATCTCGGCAAGGTTCGCCCCCTTGCCTCCGAGGAGATGCTTCATGCTTGCGTTGCCGTCGGCGGAACCGTCTCCAAAGCCGTAGACCCATTTAGGCATGTTTCTACCCTTCTATTAATGAGAAGTCGGCCACCTCCGTTAGGGCCGACCGCACGGTCGACAAAAGACGCAAACGATTTTTCCTGAGAGCCGGCTCGTCGCAGTTGACGGTGACCTTGTCGAAAAAGGCATCGACCGGTCCTCGCAGCCGGGCCAGGATGGACATAGCTTCGTTGAAATGCTCGCGGCGGATCTCGTCGGCGACCAGGGGCATGATCTCGCCAATCTTCCCACTCAATTCGATCTCTTCGCCCTGCTTCAGCAGTGCCGCTTCGGCCCCCGCCGCGTAGCTGGCACCGTCCTTCTTCTCTTCGATGCGCACGATGTTGGCCGCCCGGCGGAAAGCAATCAGCAGGTCGGCGCCGTCTTCGGACGCCAGGAACGCGGCCAGGGCATCGACCCGGGCCAGCAGCCGCACGAAGTCATCCTCGCCGCCGACCGCGAACACCGCCGAAATCAGGTCGTGACGCACCCCCTTTTCGCGCAGGTGCACCTTCAGGCGGTCGGCGAAAAATTCCAGCAGCCCCTTCACATCCAGCGAGGCCGCCTGGGCAATGCCCTGGCCCGCGTAAAGGCCGCGCGCCGCCTCGAAGACCTGCATCAGCGGCAACCGCAAACCGTTCTCGACGATGAGGCGGATGACGCCCAACGCGGCGCGGCGGAGCGCGAAGGGGTCCTTCGATCCGGTCGGCTTCTCGTCGATGGCAAAAAACCCGACCAGAGTGTCGATCTTGTCGGCCAGCGCCACCGTGACACTGAGCGGTTTCGACGGGCAGGCGTCGCCGGGCCCCTGCGGTGAATAGTGCTCCGCGATGGCATCGGCGACGGCCGGCATCTCGCCGTCGTGGAGCGCGTAATAGCGGCCCATGACGCCCTGCAACTCGGGAAACTCGCCGACCATCTCGCTACCGAGGTCGGCCTTGCTGAGTAGCGCGGCACGCTCGGCCGCCGCCACCTCCGCACCCGGCACGTGGCCGGCGATGAACTTGGCCAATTCGCGGAGGCGCGAAACGCGCTCGCGATCGCTGCCCAGCTTGGCGTGGAAGATGCGCTCGGCCAGTTTGTCTACCCGGCTTTCAAGGGTGCGCTTGCGATCCTGTTCCCAGAAGAACTTGGCATCCGACAGGCGAGCCCGCAGCACCCGCTCGTTGCCCTTGACGATCTGGACGCCACCGTCGGCGGTTTCGTTATTGGCGACGACGACGAAGCGCGGCGCCAGCTTGCCCGCCTTGTCCAGAGTCGAGAAGTATTTCTGGTGGGCCCGCATCGAGGTGGCCAGCACCTCGGGCGGCAGATCCATGAACGCGGCATCGATGCGCCCCATACGCACCACCGGCCATTCGACGAGCCCGGCCACCTCGCCCAGCAACCCCTCGTCGGCCTTCACCGTCAGCCCCTCGGCCTTGGTCAGCGCCTCGGCCTCGGCCTTGATCACGGCTCGCCGCTCGGCGGCATCCAGCATCACCTTGGCGGCCCGCAGCTTGGCCGCGTATTCGGCGAAGTCCTTCACCGCGAACAGCTCGGGCGCCAGGAAGCGGTGGCCGCGCGTCACATTGCCCGCCGCCACCGGGCCAAAGACCACCGGCACCGCCCCGCTCTCGAACAGGCAGAGGATCGAATGCAAGGGCCGCACCCAGCGCACCGTGTGATCGGCCCAGCGCATGGACTTCGGCCACGGCAAAGCGGCAATGGCCGCCGCCAGCACGGACGGCAGCACCTTCAGGGTAGCCGCGCCCTTCCTCTCGGCGATGGCGACGTAGTAATCGCCTTTCTTGGGATCGGAACGAATTTCGCAGGCGTCCAGGCTGTCGATGCCGGCGGCCTTGAGGAAGCCGGCGATGGCGCCCTCGGGCGAGCCGACGCGCGGCCCCTTGCGTTCTTCCCTGACGTCGGGCTGGGCGACCGGCAGGCCGTCGACCACCAGGGTCAGGCGGCGCGGCGTCACGAAGGTTTCGGCTTTCGCAAATTCCAGCCCGGCCGTCTTCAGGCCGTCGATCACCAGGCGCTTCAGGTCGTCGGCGGCGCGCGCCTGCATGCGCGCCGGAATTTCCTCGGAGAACAGTTCAAGCAGCAGTTCGGCCATGGTCAGGCTCCCGCCCCGGCTAACCAGCCTTCGCAGCAGCCCTTGGCGAGCGCCCGTACACGGCCGATGTAGGAGGCGCGCTCGGTCACGCTGATGACGCCGCGCGCGTCCAGAAGGTTGAACAGATGGCTCGCCTTGATGCACTGGTCATAGGCGGGCAGCGCCAGCTTCTTGTCCAGCAGCGCCATGCACTCGCCCTCGGCATCCTTGAAATGCCGGAGCAGGATTTCGGTGTTGGCGTGCTCGAAATTGTGGGCCGAATACTCGCGCTCGGCCCGCAAGAAGACGTCGCCGTAGGTGACGCCGGCGCCGTTCCAGTCGAGGTCGTAGACGTTCTCGACCTCCTGGATGAACATGGCCAGCCGTTCGATTCCGTAAGTGATCTCGGCGGTGACGGGGGCGCATTCAAAGCCCCCCACCTGCTGGAAGTAGGTGAACTGCGTCACCTCCATGCCGTCGCACCACACTTCCCAGCCAAGTCCCCAGGCGCCCAGCGTCGGACTTTCCCAGTCGTCCTCGACGAAGCGGATGTCATGCATCGCCGGGTCGATTCCCAAATGATTGAGGCTGTCGAGGTAAAGCTGCTGGACGTCGGCCGGCGACGGCTTGAGCACCACCTGGTATTGATAAAAGTGCTGCAAACGGTTGGGATTCTCGCCGTAACGGCCATCGGTCGGGCGACGTGACGGCTGCACGTAGGCGGCCTTCCACGGCGTGGGGCCGAGGGTACGCAACGTCGTCGCCGGATGGAAGGTTCCCGCCCCCACTTCCATGTCATAGGGCTGCAGCAGCACGCACCCGCGCGCCGCCCAGAACGACTCCAGGGTGAGGATCAAAGATTGAAAACTGGGCTTGTCTTGGGGAGCTTCGGACATGAAGTTGTTGACGATCCGTTTGATTTATCGTTGCGCGAAAGACTAATCCGCGTCGGCACAACCGGTCAAGGAAACAGGACCGCTGGGTGGCCGGTTCTCGCGGGGGTTTAAATAGTACAACCTGCGCGTTCGCAGGCCGGGGATCAACCTGGATAGGGGCAGCCGGAACGGCCGCAGCTTCGGGCGCCCTTGGCCGGCACGTAGTCACCACAAACCGGGCAGGCGACCATATCGACCGCCTCGACCGCCGGCGGCGCCGAGGGACGGTCCGCCTTCTCGCGGACGCGCCGCGGCGCCCCGCCCCGAACCGCCTGCATGCGGCTCAGCCATTTCCAGCCGAAAAAGACGGCGGCGACCACTATGATCGTAAACAGGAGTTTGCCGAGGCTGAGACCGAGCATGTCCCGGTTTTAGGGCCCGCCCTTCACCGGGTCAAGGCGAACCGATCACAAGCCGAATCGGCCCCAGGTCATCCGCTCCTCGACGGCGGAAAGAACCGCGTCCGCCCAGGCGCCGGCATCGCCGCCCGTCCCCACCAAGCCGACCCGCCGACGCAGCCATCCTTTTTCGGCGACCACCGGGCGCAGCTTGACCCATTCACCGAAACGTTCACGCATGACGGAGCGCAAGTCGCCGATGCCGTCGATCAGGCCCATGCCGAGCGCGGTGCGCCCGCTCCAGAAGGCGCCGCTGAACAGGTCTTCCTCGGGTGCTTGCAAGCGGCCGCCGCGACGGGCCCGCACCATTTCGATGAAGTCCTGATGAACGCTATGCTGCAAGGCCTCGAGATGTTCGACGTCCTCGGGCCGCTCGCGCGAAAACGGGTCGAGCATGCCCTTTCGGGCGCCCGAAGCGTGCAGACGGCGTTCGACGCCAATACGGCGCAACAAGTCCTGAAAGCCGAAACCGGAGGAAATTACCCCGATCGAGCCGATGATGGAAGCCGCATCGGCGTAGATCTCGTCGGCGGCGCAGGCCAGCCAGTAGCCGCCGGAGGCGGCGACATCCTCGGCAAAGGCGACGACCGGCACTTTCTTCTCGTCGGCCAACGCGCGGATGCGCCCGGCAATCAGCGAGGATTGGACGGGCGAACCGCCCGGCGAGTTGACGGAGAGCGCCACCGCCTTGAGGTGACGCAGCCCGAATGCCCGCTCGATCGGCCCGGCCAGCGCCGCCAGGCTCAGGCCTCGCCGCAACGGCCCCATCTGCCCGACGATGCCCGCCAGCCTGAGGACCGCCACCACCGGCGCCGGCTCGCGCCAGCGGGCAAAGGAAACGAGGCTTCTCGGCGACAGGCGCATGGGTTTTCCTTTTCCTCGACGCTAAGGGGTGGTGGCACGTCAAGGCAATGATATAGGAGGTGCATGACCGCGCGCCATGGCGCCAGGACGGCGCCCGACCGATTGCCCGGGTTAGGCAACGTCATCGGTGGATTTTCAACTGCTTTGCCAGTCTGAGCGTATCGTCTTCCTCGCAAAACAGCGATCGCGGCAGCTGGGCCATGTTCGCACGTCGTGCGGCCACCTCCTGAGGGGTGACGGTATCGAGGAAGCGGGCGATTTCATCCGCGAAGGGGGACTTAAACGTCCAGCCCATGCCCAAGGTCGAAATACATTGACCGGTCCAGGTACCGGTGGGCGCCAACGCGGGAACGTTGAAATAGCCGCAATCGTAAAAGCGGTTGGGCAACAACCAGTCCGAATTCGCCCCGGGATCAAGGAAATCGAAGCACCAACCGAAATCAATCCTCTTATGCAAGTCGGGCAGATCGTGCGGGCTGAAGTACTCGCCGTCGTAGATCATATTCGGCCGCTGCTGCACCACCCCCAGGAAGGATTCCAAGCTGGTTTCGGTGGGAAACCCTCGAAGGTAAATCAACACCTTGTCGGGGCATCGGTCGGCGAGCCGGCAGAGGATATCCAGGCTGCGGACGCAACGTAACGTGCCAAACCACCCGATCACCCACCGGCCGTTATGATGTTCGGCGGGGCGTGCCGAAGTCTGGCCAAGGGTCGAGCCCGCGGCACGGAGCTGGGTGCCCAGGATCTTGTTTTCCAGCAGGAACCAGCCGCCCCGGTATTTTTGCACGGGGAGGAAGTAGTTCCGCATGAACCCCGGCGAACTGACCACCAGCAGCCGGGTGCATCGCAAGACGCAGCGCTCGACCCAGCGCAATATCTTGGCGAATGGCCGATCTCCCAGGAACGCTCGCTGGATATCGAGCACTTCGTAGACCAGGGGGGCTGGGGAGCCGCTCAACAGCTTTGCCAGCAGTGCGCAAAGGGCCATATCGATGTTGCGAGCATAAATGAGCGTGGCGCCCGCCAGGCACCGCCGATGACGCGCGATCAGCCAAGCCGCCCGGGCGAGTTTCAGGAGCCGTCCCAGGTAGTGTCGGTCGCGGGTCTCCCCAAGCGCTACATTGTCCCAGGTGGGGACAAAGTCACTGTTGAACTTCTGCCGCCGGAAGGTGAAGCCGACCACTTCGAGCCCTGTGGCTTGAAGGGCGCTGATGCGCCGGATGACCGCACTGTCGGTACAGTCCTGTCCGAAATAGGCCACCAGGCGGCGGGATGAGGCTGATTTCACAGGCGCCAGTGGCTGCCCCCGCCCGCCCAAGAGAAACAGGCGCGCGAGCGCCCGCCGGACGGCGACGAGCACGGCCGCGGAACTTCTATAGGAGGTCGCCATCGCCTTATTCAAAACATTGCCGCCTACGGTGTTGCCCCCTTCCCATGGCCGAGGGCTGCCCGATGTTTCCGGCCCGCACGAATGCCATCGTCGGCACTGGCGCGCGTCACGGGCGAAAGGAACGAGCCCTCTCGCGACCAGCAGTAGGAATACGGACCGCTCTGCCGAAATCGGTATTCCCGAGCTTGATAAAAAAAATCGCGCCCGCGAAGCTAGGACGTCAGCGCGGCTCCGTCACGAAGCACCCGCTCTGCCGCGTCGGTATAGGTACCGTCGGCGGCGTGCAGCACCAGCCCGGGAAGCAGGCTCAAGGGCGCGGCAATTCCCTTGCGGCCGCTGACGATGATCCGCTTGGCCGGCTTTGGCCGCTCGTCGGCGGCAGGGCTCCCGCCCGGCCACAGCGGAAATACCGTGAGGTCGCCCAATCCCTGACGCATGAGGGCCAGCAATTCGTCCAGCCGGTCGGCCCGATGAACGATGGTGACGCTGCCTTTCGGCCGGGCCATGGCGAGGCAGAAGCGCACCCAGTCGGCCAGCCGCGCCTCCCCCTCGATGGCGGCCGCAGCCTTGGCCGGATCGGGCGGCGGGTTACCGCGACCGGCGGCGACAAAGGGCGGATTGGCCATGACGTGATCGAAGGTGCCGGCTGCCAGGCGCGGCGGCGGCCGCAAAAGGTCGCCGGCCATGAAGTCGACGCGCCCGGCCAAGCCGTTTTCTCTGGCATTGGCGGCTGCCAGCGTCACCAAGTCGCGCTGCATGTCGATACCGCTGACCCGTACGCCATCGACGCGGGTGGCCAGGCACAACCCGGCAGTACCCACCCCGCAGCCAACGTCGAGCACCTGCTCGCCCGCCTTGGCCAGTACCGCCGCGGCCAGGAACACCGGGTCGATGGCGGCCCGGTAGCCGGCCGCCGGCTGACGGATGCGAAGCCGCCCGCCAAGCACCCCGTCGATGGTGAAATCGGTTTCACCCGTCGACGTCGTCATCTCCGCCCCCGACGTATCGGCCAGCCTCGGCATCGGCCAGCACCTTCGAAGCCCGGACAAAATCTTCATCGGCGACCATGACCCGGCGCTGGATGGCGGAAACGCTGCCTTCGAGGACGGCGGTATGGGTATCCAGCACGAACGCTTGAATCGACGCCTCGCCGAGGGCAGCGGTCAGCCACGAGATCAGGACCGGATCGTTGGTTCGCACCAGTTCTTTCATGACGCCCCCTGTTCGCCGGGCTGCCCGGCCTTTTCCCTCGCCGTTCGGCGGGGTTGACCGCGCGGCCCCGTGCTTCTTATGCTCCAGGGGCCGGGGGTTCACGTCAAGCGGATCGGGAGAGGAATATTGGGCATCGTTGTCGATCTGAACGGAAAGCGCGAGCCACAACCCTCTCTTGAGGCCCTCACCCGCCTAGTGGCGGCCGACCTCAAGGCGGTCAACGAGCTGATCGTGCGGCGCATGCACAGCCCGGTCGCCCTCATCCCGCAGTTGGCCGGCCATATCGTCGCCGCTGGCGGCAAGCGGCTGCGGCCGGTCCTCACCCTGGCGGCCTCTCGCCTGTGCGGCTACACCGGCACCCGCCACGTCGCGCTGGCCGCCTGTGTCGAATTCATCCACACGGCAACCCTGCTGCACGATGACGTGGTCGATCGCAGCGAGCTCCGACGCGGATTGGCCTCGGCCAACGCGGTGTGGGGCAACAAGACCAGCGTGCTGGTTGGCGATTTCCTGTTTGCCCGATCCTTCGAACTGATGGTCGAGGACGGATCGCTGGAAGTGCTTGCCATCCTGTCCCACGCCTCCTCGGTGATTGCCGAGGGCGAAGTGGCGCAGTTGGTCACCGCCAACGACACCGAGACCGGCGAAACCGCCTACATGGACGTCATCAAGGCCAAGACCGCGCAGTTGTTCGCCGCCGCCTGCCAGATCGGCGCCATCGTCGCCGACCGCCCGGCGGTGGAAAAAGAGGCGCTTGAATCCTACGGCATGAACCTGGGCATTGCTTTCCAACTGATCGACGACGTGCTGGACTATTCGGCCAAGCAGGCCAAGCTGGGAAAGACCGTCGGCGACGATTTCCGCGAGGGCAAGATCACTCTGCCGGTGATTCTGGCATTTCGGCGCGGCAGTGAGGCGGAGCGCGCCTTTTGGCGGCGCACGCTGGAAGACCTCGACCAGAAGGAAGGCGACTTCGACAAGGCGGTCGGCCTGATGGGCCGCTACCAATCGCTGGAAGACACCATCGAGCGGGCCCGCCACTATGGCGCCATCGCCAGGGACGCCCTCGGGATCTTCGCGGACGGCGCCGAGAAGGATGCCCTCATCGAGCTTATCGATTTCTCGATCCACCGCGCCTACTAGGGCCGGCCGGCGGCCGAATCCAGTCCATTCGCCGGTATTGCAGAACTCCCGCAGCGGGCGGCGAGACGGACCTTGCCCTCCTCTCCCGACAAGGGTATAAACCCGTCCACGACGGTCCGGGGCGTAGCTCAGCCTGGTAGAGCGCTATCTTCGGGAGGTAGAAGTCGCTGGTTCGAATCCAGTCGCCCCGACCAATTGCCCCCTTGCACGACAAGGGGGTTTTTTGTCAGTCTCCATGATCAGAAGGCGGGAACAGCCCGCACGTCGAAAGCCGACCGGGATCCTGGCAAGGAGGTGGCATGCGCAATGCGATCATCGGGATCGTCATTGGCACGGTGATCGGCGTGGTGATTGGCGCCACTCTATTGGCACCCCACCTTCACGACGAAACAAAGGCCGCCCTCGCCACTCCGGGAGTCGAGAATCTGTCGCCGCCGGGTGCCGAGCCCGCGAAGGATGTCGACCTGCGGATCGAAACACCTGCGGTTTCTTGGAAGATGGCCAGCGCCTATTCGGGAAAACTGCCGCAGATCGGCAGCCTGGCCAAACGCCTGGAAAAGGAAACCTGGCGCATTTCCGGCGGCCAAATGCAAATCCGCTTCAACGAACCCGACACCCTGGTCCCTTCCACCGAGATCTTCGATGCCGTCGCCTCGGGCGCCATAGACGCCGCCTTCGCCTCGCCCGGTCTGTGGCGCGACAGGGCGCCGGCGCTGCAACTCTTCGGCGCCGTGCCGTTCGGGCCCGATGCCGTCGAATATCTGGCCTGGATCTATTTCGGCGGCGGTCGCGAGATCTTCGACAAGATCTACGAACGGCACGGCATCCACAGCATGTTCTGCGGCATCCTGGGGCCGGAGGCTTCCGGCTGGTTCCACCAGCAGATCTTGAGCCCCGAGGATCTGCGCGGCCTGAAGATCCGCATCTACGGGCTTGGAGCCGACGTCCTGGCCAAACTGGGGGCCAAGCCACGGATGTTGGGCGACAGCGAGATCTTCCCCGCCCTGGAATCGGGCGCCATCAATGCCGCCGAGTTTTCGATGCCGGCCATCGACCTTCAGCTCGGCCTGCACAAGATGGCCGAACACTACTATTTCCCCGGCTGGCACCAGCCGGTGACCATGCTGGAATTGATGGTCAACCGGAGTAAGTGGGATGCCCTCTCCTCGCAGGCCAAGGCCCAGGTCGAAACCGTTTGCGGCGACAACATCCGTTACGGGTTGGCCGAGGGTGCCGCCATCCAGTTCACTGCGCTGAAGAAGATCTATGCCGAGGGTGCGAAAATCCACCGCTGGCCCCCGGCCTTCCTGGAAACGCTGGAAACGACCTGGGCCGAGGTGGCCGCCGAACGCTCGGCAAGCGACGAAACCTTCCGCGAGGTGTGGAATTCGCTGACCGCCTTCCGCCGCGACTACGCGATCTGGCAGGAACTGTCCAGCCCCTGAAACGCCGGCAGCCGCCCCTATGCCTCGGGCGCCGGATCGATGGGCAGGGTGTTCATCTTCGTCAGCAGGTATTCCAAGTCGTCGGCCTCGAATTGCACGCCGAGATCGCCGTACTGGGTCAGGATGCGCTCGATCATCCGGCGTGAATAGCGTTCGCGGTCCTGATCGCCGCCGTCGTATGCGGTTTCCCAGGCGACATCGATGGCGGCGCGAAGGGCCGGAAAATAGCTGCGCGGCAACTTGGCTCGGTCAAAAAGCGCCTTCAGTCCCCGCTTGCCGGCATCGTGAATGAGTTCGCGCGCATTGAGGATGGAAATGTTGGCCAGTTCGGCCATCGCCGCCTCGAAGAAGGGCAGGTCGCCCATGCACAGTGCGCGCAGCACGATCGAGGGGGTCAGGCGACCGTTCGTCTTCAACTGCCGGACCAGTTGATGCAGGTCGTCATCGCTGCTGCCCGACGACAGCGACAGCACCGCCCGCTCGCGGATCTGCAGGATGAGATCCGTCATGGTGTCGGCCGGCAAGTCGAAGCGCTGGGCGATTTCGGCCTTCAGGTGTTCGGATACCAGCGTCACCAGCCGCTCGGCCACGGTGACCGGCAGCCGGGGGCGGTTGACCATCGCTTCCTGCACGGATTCGCGGTTGCCAAGCGAATCGACGACCCGGCCCAGCGACCCCTCGGAAATGTCGGCTCCCGGATTCGCCACCAGCCGGGTCACCACTTCTTCCTTCTTGGTATCGACGATGGCGTCGGAAACGGCTTCCGACACGCTGGCCCGGCTGGCGATCGCCACCTGTTTTTCGGTGTCCTGCGAGCGAATGATCGCCAACAGGTCCTCGTCGGTCAAAACCTCGGAATACTGGAGGACGGGAAGGGCGACGGACGAGACGTCATGCGCCATCGTCATCGCCACGTCGCGGGGAACCAGGGGATTGGACATCAGGTTGCTGGACAGCGCCTCGCGGACCCGGATCTCGGCGTCCTTGACCATCAGCCGGAAGATGTCCTCGGCCAGCCGCCGCTGGGTCTCGGTCAATTCCGCCTGATTAAACTCGATGGCGATTTTCCTGGCGGTCTCGGCTCGTTTGCTGCCGGATGAATCCTCCAGCAACGCCATGACGTCCGCTTGCGACAGGACACTCGATTTAGCCATCGTCCAACCCTTCTCCAACCCCGAACGGACCCCTCCGTGGAACCCGGCAGCCGGCCGGCCTCCAGGTTCCAGACGAAGAGTATACTGGCTGTTTGCCCCCGCCGCATCCCCGTCCTTGCGTTCGGCGCCCATCCTCCCCACTTCCGACGGGTCTACCGGCGCGGTAGCGGATTGTTGCCTCGCGGCAACATCGTACGGATAATGCGGCCGACCGAGTTGGCCACCCGACAGTTAGTGAAAGGAACCCGATGTTCAAAGCTTCATCCATCGCCCTTGGCGCCTTGTGCGCGATGTTGGTCGCCAGCAGTCAGGCCGTCGCCGCCGACGCCGCCAATGGCGAGGCCGCCTTCAAGAAACGGTGCGTGGCTTGCCATACCGTCGAGAAAGGCAAGAACAAGGTGGGGCCGTCGCTGTTCGGCATCGTCGGCAAGAAGGCTGGCACGGCCGAAGGCTTCAAGTATTCCGCGAGCTATGTCGAGGCAGGCAGCAAGGGCCTGAACTGGACCGAGGACAAGATCGTCCCCTACCTCCAGGACCCGAAGGATTTCATGGAAAAGGTGACCGGCAACCCGAAGGCCAAGTCGAAGATGGTCTTCAAACTCAAGCCCGAGAACGAACGCCAGGACATCGCCGCCTATCTCGCCACGGTAAAATAGGCCGGCCGATTTCTGGACGTGAAAGCCCCGGCGGTCGCCGCCGGGGCTTTTGATTGCGCGGTCAGTTCCTGACCACCATCACCGAACAGGCGGCGTGGCGCACCACCCGCGCGGCGTTGGGACCCAGCAGATAGTCCTCCAACTCGGGGTGATGGGCCCCCATGATGATGAGGTCGGCCTTCACTTGCTTCGCCACGTCGAGGATTTCCTTGTAGATCTTCCCGTAGGCGATGATGTGCTGGACCTTGGTGCCGGCCGGAACGTGGCGGGCGGAGAAGGCGTGGAGATCGTCATGAACCTGGCGGCGAATCTCGTCCTCGTAGTTGCTTGGGAAATACTGCGCCACCGCCGTCTGCAGGCCGATCTCGGGAATCACCGTCATCAGGTGAAGGGTAGAGCCGAACACGTGGCACATTTGGAGCGCCGCCGGCAGTGTCTTTTGCCACGACGTTTCATCGTTGAGGTCGACCGGAACCAGGATGTGCTTGTACATGTTTGAAATCTTACCCTCTTCCGGTTAAGCCGATGCGGCGGCACCCGCCGCTTCTGCCCGCCTGCCGCGCCGCCAGCGGATCGCCTGGAGGCCGATGACGAGACCAAGGATGGCGAGGCCGATCGGGTAGATCCAATACTTCGCTGGACGCCCCTTGACTTCGACGTCAACGGCGGTGACGTAATCACCGAACTGAAGCCCGATCTGCTCGGCCGGACCGGCCATCGCCAAGTCGGCGACTCGATAGCGATCGTCGTCCTTCTCGAGCCTGACCCCGTACGGGCCCATCTGACCCGCCGTTTCCGGCGTCGGTAGCCGGAAGAGCTTGAAGCGGTCCCCGTAATTGGTCTCGCGAATAACGTGGAAGCGGACATCCATTCCCGGCCCTGCCGTCGCCTCGCCGGAGATGAACCTGTCGGTATTGAACTCCGCGAACGGCGGATAGGCCATATCCATGAAGTAGCCCGGCCGGAACAGGCCGACCATGGCGACGAGCAACAGCACGCTCTCGTACCACCGGTTACGGACCAGCATCCAGTTCTGCGACACGGAACTGAAAGCGAGAATGGCCAACAGCGACGTAATGAACACCAGCAGGGCGTGCCATAAGCTTTCCACGCCGATCAGCAGCAGTTCCGGATTGAAAAGGAACACCAGGGGAATGATGGCCGTACGAATGTTGTAGTAAAAGGCCTGGACGCCGGTCTTGATCGGGTCCGCCCGGGAAATTGCCGAAGCGGCGAAGGCAGCAAGCGCCACCGGCGGCGTCACATCCGCCATCAGTCCGAAGTAGAAGACAAACAGGTGCACCGCCATGAGCGGCAGCACGAGGCCCGCGGCGGCCCCCAGTTCAACCACGACATTGGCCAGCAGCGAAGCCACCACCAGATAGTTGGCGGTGGTCGGCAGGCCCATGCCGAGCAGCAGGCACAGCAGCGCGGTCATGCCGAGCAGGATGTAGACATTGCCGCCCGATACCGCCTCTACCACGGCGATCAGGGCATTGTTGAGGCCGGTCGAAGAGACCGAGCCGACGATGATGCCGGCCGCCGCCACCGCCACCGCGATGGTGATCATGTTGCGGGCACCGCCGATCATCCCTTCGTAGACGTCGCGCAATCCGGCCCAGGCCGCCGCCCCAGGATTCTGGCCGCCCGCGTGCCAGGCGCGGATCACCTTCTGGAGGACGATGATGCCCATCATCAGAAGGATCGAATAGAAGACCGAACTGCTCGGCGTCCACTTCTCGACCATCAGCAGCCAGATCAGGACGACGATGGGAATGATGAAATGGAGTCCCGACACCAATGTCGGAAAGAATGGCGGAATTTCCTCGCGCGGCAGGCCCTTGAGGCCGAGTTTCATCGCCTCGAGATGCGAAATGTAAAGCAGCGCGATGTAGATGATGAAGGCGGGAATGAAGGCCGCCTTGACCACCTCGAAATAGGTGACGCCGATGAACTCGGCGATGATGAAGGCGGCGGCGCCCATGACCGGCGGCATGATCTGGCCGTTGACCGAGGCGGCCACCTCGATGGCGCCGGCCTTCACGGCCGGCATGCCGCTGCGTTTCATCACCGGGATAGTGAAGGTGCCGGTGGTCACCACGTTGGCAACCGACGAGCCCGAAATCAGGCCGGTCATGCCGGAAGCCAGGATGGCTGCCTTGACCGGCCCGCCGCGGTAGCGGCCGACCATGGCAAACGCCAGGTTGAGGAAGTACTGGCCGGCGCCGGCCTTGTCGAGAATGGCGCCGAACAGAACGAACAGAAAGACGAAGCTGGTGGTGACGTCGATGGGGATGCCGAAGACGGCCTCGCCGGTCAGCCACTGATAGCCGGGCAGCCTGGAAAGCGACACTCCGCGATGCGAGATGAGGTCCGGCATCGACTGTCCGAACACGGAATAGATAAGGAATAATCCGGCAACAATGACCAGCGGCCAGCCGATGCTGCGGCGGGTCGCCTCCAGCAGCAGCAGGATTCCGGCCCAGCCAAGCAGAACCTCGAACGGAAGCTCGAAGGAATAGCCGGCCAGCGAAACGGGAATATCGAGAAGAACGCCGGGACGCCGGGCCATGTCGTCCCACGCCAGGAACAGGTACATAGCGCACGAACAGGCGAGAACGGCAAGGACTCGGTCGCGCCACGGAATGCGCCCGGAGGACGCCCTCTTTCGGGACCCGGGAAAGACCAGGAAAACCAGGAAAAGCCCGAAGGCCAGATGGACGGCTCGGGCGGGAACGTCGGTAATGATCCCGAAATTGAAGATGAATGGCAGGGGAGACGCGATCCACAACTGGTAGAATGACCACAGCGCCGCGATGATGCCAATGAACATCGCGGTGCGGGGATCGTGCTTTCGACCCGCGTACTCAATGTCTTTGAGAGCTTCCTGAAGGTCTTCGGGTACAGTTTCGTCCCCGGTCGTCACGTTCGCTGCCATCGGCCCTGATCCCCCCGGCCTGGAACTATAGCAAAACACGGCACCCCCGCCGTCGGCGGGGGTGCCGGCTTTTAGGTCTCAGGAGATTACATCAACTTCTTCTCTTTGAAGTACTTGACGGCGCCCGGATGCAGCGGAGCCGACAGGGCGTTCTTGGTCATGTCCTTGGGATCGAGATTCGCAAAGGCCGGATGCAGCGACCTGAAGTCGTCGAGGTTCTCGAAAACCGCCCGAACCACTTCGTAGACGATGTCTTCCGACACGTCCGCGCTGGTTACCAGCGTCGCCATGGGGCCAAAGGTCGTGATGTCTTCCGCGCTGGTCTTGTACGTGCCCTTCGGAATGGTGGTGAAGGCGTAATAGGGCGTATCGGCCACCAGTTTCTTCACGGGCTCGTCGTTGAGATTGATGATCCGGGCGTCGCAGCCGTCGGTGGCCACGGCGACGCCGGCGTTCGGCACGCCGACCGTATAGCCGAAGGCGTCGATCTTGCCGTCGCACAGCGCGTTGGCCTGCTCGGTCGAGGTCAATTCGGTGGCGATGGCGAAGTCCTTGGTGGTCAAATTGAAGAGCTTCAACAGCACTTCGGTGGTGCCGCGCTGGCCGGACCCGGGATTGCCGATGTTAAATTTCTTGCCCTTAAGGGTTGCAAAGGACGTGATGTCCTTGGCGTCCTTCGAGACGATGATCTGATAAGGTTCGGGGTAGATCGAGAACACCGAGCGCAGTTTCGGGAACGGCTTCACCTTGTCGGGCGCGTCTCCCTTGTAGGAATGGTACTGCCAGTCGGATTGGGCGACGCCGAATTCCAGTTCGCCTGCGGCGACTTGGCCGATGTTGTAGGTCGAGCCGCCGGTCGAGGGCGCCGAGCACCGGATGCCGTGCTTGCGGCCCTGGGACGCCCCTTCCGCCGCTTCCTTGTGAACCATCCGGCAGATGGCATTGCCCGCGACGAAGTAAACGCCCGTCGGGCCGCCGGTGCCGATGGCGATGAACGATTTCTGGGCCGCCGCCTCGCCCGGCAGTATGCCGGCGGTCAACGCTACCGTGCCAAGTGCCAAGGCCATCGTCGAGAATGTCGTCTTTTTCATGGTCAGATGTCTCCCCTGGTTAAAAAACAGAAAGCAACCCGACACCACGGGAAACTCCCGCGGCTCCCGCCACGATCAACGACAGAAACCGCCGCAGCCAACCCATTGGCCGGTCGCTGAACCACCGGATGAAAGAGCCGCCTTCCCTCAGCCCATTCTTGTCCGCTGGTCCTGGTTCCGACATCCAGCGGATCTTTCCGCCGCCGCCAAAACCCGAACGAACCTCCCGGAACGGCCCGACGACGGGTCATCCCGAGGTGAGGCACTATAACGTTCTTTGATGGAAAGGTACAACGCCCCGCCGCAAGAGTCGGGCCGAAAACCTGTCGCCGGCTGGTCTTTCGGTGTCGAAGCCGGCCGCGTTTATGGTATAGACGGCGGCATCGGTGCCGACATCGCCGCCAGGCACCGCGGGCGGGTTCCAACGGCAGATGATGGACGACAAATGGATCTGAAAGACCATATCGCTTCGATCCCCGATTTCCCGAAGCCGGGGATCAACTTCTATGACATCTCGCCCCTGCTCTCTCATGCCGAGGCCTGGAGCGTCGCCATGAGCCGCATGGCCAAGGTGGTGGGCCGCCACAGCCCCGACATCCTGGCCGGAATCGAATCGCGCGGTTTCCTGGTGGCGGCGCCGCTGGCTCTCAAGCTGGGCTGCGGTTTCGTCATGATCCGCAAGAAGGGTAAGCTGCCGGGCAAGACCATCCCCTACGAATACGCCCTCGAATACGGCACCGACACCATCGAGATCCAGGAGAACGCCGTGAAGCCCGGCCAGCGCGTCGTCATCCTCGATGACCTGCTGGCCACTGGCGGCACGCTCGCCGCCTCGGCCGGGCTGCTTCGCCGGATCGGCGCCGAGGTTACCGGCGCCGCCTGCATCATCGAACTGACCTTCCTCAACGGCCGCTCGAAGCTCGACGTGCCGGTCGAGGTCCTGATGTCCTACGACGAATAGGCCCGATGGCCGCTTCCGGCGGCGCCGACGGTTGGGCGAGTGCCCGGAGGGCGTGGTCGGCAACCTTGCGCATCACCGTCGGCAACGCGTGGGCATCGAAATCCTCTGGCCGGCACCACATGCCCTCGGCAAGGCCGGGGACCAGATCGGTCGCCGCCAGAACGGTCAGTTCCAACTCGAAATGGGTGAAGACGTGGCGCACGCCGCCGGCCAGCGACAGCCACTGCCCCGGCACCGGCGCCAGGGGCAGAGCCTCTTCTTCCGTCCATGGCCACTCCCGCCATTCGGTACCCGGCACTTCGGTCATGCCGCCCAGCAGGCCCTTCTCCGGCCGGCGGCGCAGCAGCACGGCGCCGGTGGCATCGACCGCCCAGAAGGCGACGCCGTGGCGCACCGGTTTCGCCTTGCGCCGAGCCCGGCGCGGCAACTCTTCGGTCAGTCCGCGCTGCAAGGCCAGGCAGTTGCCGGCCCACGGACACATCAGGCAGGCGGGGCCACGCGGCCGGCAGACCGTGGCGCCGAGATCCATCACCGCCTGCCAGAAGTCGCCGGGCCGCCCGGACGGCGTCAGACGACCGGCAAGGACTCCGACCTCGCGCTTGACCGCCGCGCGCTCGGCGGTCAGGGCGAACAGACGGGCCAGCACCCGCTCGACGTTGCCGTCGACCGGCGCGGCCGGCCGGCCGAAGGCAATGGCGGCGATCGCCGCCGCCGTATAGGCACCAATGCCGGGCAGCGCCAGCAACCCAGCCTCGCTGTCGGGAAACCGCTCGCCCAGACTGTCGGCGATCACGCCTGCGCACTTGTGCAGATTGCGCGCCCGAGCGTAGTAGCCCAGCCCCTGCCAGGCGTGCAGCACCGACTGAAGGTCGGCCCGGGCCAGATCGCCCACCGTCGGCCAGCGGGCGATGAAGGCGCGGAAATAGGGCTCGACGGTGGCGACCGTCGTCTGCTGCAACATGATTTCGCTGAGCCAGACACGGTAGGGATCGGCCGATTCTCCCGGTTGCGCCCGCCACGGCAGGTCGCGCCGATGGCGGTCGTACCAAGTCAGCAATCGATTCGCCAGGGCCGCCGCCGGCGCGCCATCCCCGGGTCGCGCAGAGTGGGTCGTGGCGGCGCGAAACTGTTTCATATTGGCTCCGACGCTATCATATTGTTTCCCATGGCAACCCGCACAACCGATTCCGCCGCCCCCCCCCCTTCCACTCGACGAACCGGCCGCGTCAAGGCGCTGGCCAGCGCCATCGACGGTGTCACCCGGCCGATTTTCGGCAAGCGCGGACTGGCCGATGGCGCCATCGTCCACCACTGGCAGACCATCGTCGGAGAGCGGTTCGCCGCCCTCACCGCGCCCGAGAAGCTGGTGTTTCCCACCGGCGCACGGCACGGCGGCACCCTGCACCTTCGGGTCGCCGGCGGCGGCATCGCCACCCAATTGCAGCATCTGGAGCCGCTCCTGGTCGAACGGGTCAACAGCTATTTCGGCTATCAGGCGGTGGCCCGCCTGCACTTCAAGCAGGGGCCGCTCAACACCGCCGTCGAGCCGCCGGCCCCCGAGCCGCCGCCGCTCGACGCCCGCGAGGAAGCCGGACTCGCCGCCTGCCTCGACGTTGTCGAGGACCCCGATCTCAAGGCCGTGCTGGAATCCCTTGGCCGTTCGGTTATTACCCGGAGCCGCAAGCAGCGGAACGGTGGATAAAAGCCGTCTTGTGGAGAAAGGCACGATTCTATAGTCTTCCACATCTTGTATACGGGAGAGGTAAATTGCCGCGCTTCCTACTAGGTATAGCATTTTATTTGATGATAGGGTCGCTCGCGGGCGTCGTTTCCGCGGCCGATTCCGATGCCCTTCTGCCGGAGATGGCCCTTGGGGCCGCCGACGCGCCGGTGACGATATACGAATATTCGTCGTTGACCTGCGGCCATTGCGCCAACTTCCACCGCCAGACCCTCCCCGAAATCAAGAAGGCCTATATGGACGCCGGCAAGGTCCGCTTGGTGTTCCACGACTTCCCGTTGGATAACCTCGCCTACGCGGCGGCCCTGTTGCCTCATTGCGCGGGACCGCAACGCTATTTCGGCTTCCTCGAGGTCCTGTTCCGCACCCAGGAAACCTGGGCCGGCAGCAAGGACCCCCTCAATGAATTGAAGAAGGTGGCGCGCCTGGGCGGCATGTCGGCCAACGACTTCGATGCCTGCCTCGGCAACCAGCCCCTGTTCGCCGCCATCCGCGACCGCGCCGCCGCCGATGGCAAGGCTTACGCCATAGAGGCAACGCCGACCTTCCGCATCGGCGACCAGACAATCGTCGGCGGCCAACCGTTCGACGCCTTCAAGAAGATCATCGACGAAGCCCTGAAGGCGGCGAAGTAGGAGCGGGAACGAACGCCGGTGCGATTCACCAGACTTCGCCTTTCCGGGTTCAAATCGTTCGTCGACCCGACCGAACTGATCATCGACCGCGGCCTTACCGGCATCGTCGGCCCCAACGGCTGCGGCAAATCGAACCTGGTCGAGGCCCTGCGCTGGGTGATGGGCGAGACGTCGGCCAAGCAGATGCGCGGCTCGGAGATGGAGGACGTCATCTTCGGCGGTACCCGCGACCGGCCGCCGCGCAACATCGCCGAGGCGATCCTTTCCATCGACAATTCCGAGCGCACCGCCCCCGCCCAGTTCAACCACGCCGACGAGCTGGAGGTCAGCCGCCGCATCGAGCGCGGCGCCGGATCGATCTATCGGGTCAATGGCAAGGAATCGCGTGCCCGCGACGTCCAGATCCTGTTCGCCGATGCCGCCACCGGACCGCGCTCGACCGCCCTGGTCAGCCAGGGGCGAATCGGCAACCTGATTTCCGCCAAGCCGACCGAGCGGCGCCTGCTGATCGAGGAAGCGGCGGGCATCACCGGGCTGCATTCCCGCCGCCATGAAGCGGAGATCCGTCTGCGCGGCGCCGAGAGCAACCTGATGCGCCTCGACGACGTTTTGGGCACCCTGGATGCCCAGCTCAAGAGCTTGAGGAAACAGGCCCGCCAGGCGTCGCGGTACCGCAACCTCAGCGGCGACATCCGGCGGGCCGAGGCCACCCTTTTTCTGCTGCGCTGGCGGGCTGTCGAACGCGACCTAACCCTCGGCCATGAACAGTTGAAGGAGGCCGAGGCCCGCGTCGTTCAACTGACCGGCACGGCGGCCGAGGCGTCGGCCCGCCAGGCGGAGTGCGCCGCCACCCTGCCGCCGCTGCGTCAGGCCGAGGCCGAGGCGGCGGCCGAGTTGCAGCGCCTGACCCTGGCCCGCCAGAGCCTTGACGAGGAGGAACGACGGGTCGAAGCGGCGGTACGTGATTGCCAGGCCCGCCTTGCCCAGATCGCCGCTGACATCGGGCGCGAGACGTCGCTGGCCGACGATGCCGGCAACGCCATCAAGGCGCTCGACGCCGAGGCCGCAAAGATTGACGAGGCGCGGCAAGGCGAGGTGGCGGCGCGCGGGGAGGCGGAAGCCCGCCTGGCCGCGGTCCGCCAACAGGTCGACGCGCTGGACAGCCAACTGGCCGAACTGACCGACAAGGTGGCCGGCGACGAGGCCAGACGGGCCAACTTGGCGCGCGCGCTTGACGAATTGGCCGTGCGCCAGAAGAACCTCGAGACCCGAGCCGCCGAGATCGCCAGCCAGCGCGCCGCCCTGGAGGCCCGAGCCGTCAACCCCGCCGGCCTGGCGGCCGCCGAAACGGCGCTGGCCGAGGCCCAGGAGAGCGCCGAACGGGGCCGCGAGCGGGCGGCGCAGGCAGCGGAAGATCGGACGGCGGCGGCCGAAAAGGCGCGCGCCGCGATGGCTACGCTGCACGAGGCAAAATCGGCCTTCGCCCGCCTGGAGGCTGAGGCGATGGCCCTGGCCAAGGTGCTGGAGACGGGCGAATCGAAGAAATGGCCGCCGCTCATCGACAAGGTGACGGTGGAACCGGGCTACGAAGCCGCGCTCGGCGCCGCGCTCGGCGAGGACCTGTCGGCGCCGGTGGACCAGCCGGCCCCGGTGCGCTGGCAGACGCTCGATCCCTATGGCGAAACGCCGCCGCTGCCCGATGGGGCCGTGCCGCTGGCCAGCCATGTCAGCGGCCCCTCCGCCCTGACCCGGCGGTTGTCGCAGACCGGCGTCGTCGACGATGAAACCGCCGGCACCAAGCTGGCCGGCGACCTGCGCCAGGGGCAGCGGCTGGTCAGCCGAGACGGCGGACTGTGGCGCTGGGAC